>JBFFTH010000099.1:0-7605 GCA_041571855.1 Porticoccaceae bacterium | reverse complement strand
TTGCGCCATTGCTGGTATCTGGTATTCGGCTATGGACAATGGATGAAAAGCTGATACAGGCTCTCACCTGGGCCCCACGCACAATCGGTCTAACCTCCATGTTGATATTTGCCTATGCAGCGCTTCGCCATCGTGTGCTGAGTGCCCGTTTTGCATTGAACCGTGTCGTGGTCTACGGTGCCGCGAGCATCGGCATGATCCTTTCATTTGCCATTATCGAGTGGTTCGTTCATCACCTGATTAAATTTTCTGACTATGAAAATTATGTCTTTATTGACGCGATCATCGTGGTGACCATCATCCTGGTTTTCCACCGCCTGCGTAACACGGGTGAAAAATTTATTGAAAAGATTTTTTTTCATGAATGGCATGTAAGGGAGGAAACGTTTCTGAAGTTTATCCATGATGCGCCCTATATTACCCGTACGGAATCATTGCTGGACGCTTTTGCAAAGGCATTGAGTGCCTATACCAATGGTGCCGGTTACGCCCTTTATCGCCACACGCGGACGGGAGCCTATGAGCGCACCGCTGCCAGTATGCCTAAGGCGCCGAAACAAGTTGATGCCAATGATCCCCTGCTGATTAAGTTGCGCGCCTCTCAGGCTGTAGTTCACTGCTCGGACACCGACACCAGTCTACCGGGCCACATAGCGATACCCAATATTCACCACGGTGAGCTGGATGGTGTGGTTTTGCTGGACATCAAACCCAATGGAGAAACCTACCGACCCGATGAGCTGAAAACACTGGCCTTTGCCGCCAACCAGATCGGGCTGGAT
The DNA here is from genome assembly GCA_041571855.1 of Porticoccaceae bacterium. GTDB lineage: Bacteria > Pseudomonadota > Gammaproteobacteria > Pseudomonadales > Porticoccaceae > JACKOF01. The sequence continues at coordinate 6,823 of JBFFTH010000099.1, read as the reverse complement.
TTTCGGGCGCTTCGGATGGAGTGGCTCAGGCAGGAAAAAGATCAGCTCTGCCGCGAAAAAGACCAGCTGTGCCGTGAAAAAGATCAGTGGCTGCAGGATAAAAAAGAGCTACTGGCTATGATTGGGAAGAAGCAAGATTGAAGCTGAATAAAAGATCATAGCTTTTCATGTTTGAGAAAACTCACAAAGATCGCAACTGGCGAAAAGGAGCATGGCGTCAATAGAACATTCCAGGCCGATAATGGTGACGGGGGCAACGGGATAAATTGCAGGCTAGACAGATTGGTGCGGCAAATGACGGTACTTAACCAGCCCTTGCACTTAGGTACACAAAACCTGAAAGGGAATTAGTGACTTGTAATTCCAGGACCGTCAGCTCAAATCACATTTCGATTGATTTACAGCCTCGCTGCTTTCAAATCACTTTACCCAAATGTTATGTGTAAAATGAATTGCGAAAACGTCATATGAAAGGAGCACATTATGGAAACTCCCATTCATTCAATGAACTCACTCTTTGCCCAGCTGGGTTTAGGTAGTTCAGAAAATGAAATCGATCAATTTATTGATGAAAACCGGCCATTGGCCAAGGGCGTTGAGTTGCATGAGGCCAGTTTCTGGAATGAATCCCAGTCGACTGTTTTGAAAGAGATGAAGGAAGAAGATGCAGACTGGGCTGAACTAGTGGATCAGCTGGATGCAAGATTGCGCTGAGCCGAAAAAGGGCTCAAGGCCCCGATAACCAGTGGCCGCCAGCCTCTCAAAGATCAATTTATACCCAAAAAGCACTATTGGGTTCGCCCGGAGCCATCTACAGAGGACCTTTCATTAATTCCCAAAACCAACACAGAATAACCACAGGGAAAAAACATACTCAAAGGAGACAGGGATATGCAAAAAGTAGCATTAATTACCGGCGCATCCAGCGGAATTGGCAGACAACTGGCGCTTATTCATGCAAAGCAAAAGGGCGACCTCATCATCGTTGCGCGTCGTGAAGATGAGCTAAACAATCTCAAACAGGAGTTGGAAAAAAAATATTCGGTACAGGTCAAAGTCATCCCTAAAGACCTTACCCGCCCTGAAGCTGCGCGGGAAGTTTACGATGAGGTCAAAGGTGCCGGCATCGAGGTAGAATACCTGATCAACAATGCCGGTTTTGGAGGGCGCGGGAAGTTCCACGAACGTGAGTGGGAACAGGATTTCTCCATGATACAGCTCAATATCGTTTGTCTTACTGCTCTCTGTCGCTACTTTCTGCCTGGTTTCGTGAAACGAAACAGCGGTCGAATTCTTAATGTATCTTCCACTGCCAGTCTGCTCCCCGGTCCGCTGCAGGCGGTCTACTACGCTACCAAGGCCTACGTTACATTCCTGAGCAATGCGCTTGCCGAAGAGTTGCACGATACCGATGTTACCGTTACCGCACTGTTGCCGGGAGCTACTGAAACCGGGTTCGCCAGGACTTCCGGAATGGACAAAACGACTCTGTTTAACAGGCCGGCATCTGCGCAGTCTGTCGCTCAGGATGGGTATGATGGCATGCTTGCCGGGAAACTGAATGTTATTTCAGGGGTCACATTGACCCAGAAAATGGCGCTGGCAACAATACCCTTTACGCCCAGAAAACTGCTGCTGAATCAGGTACGGAAAATGCAGGAAATTAAAAACTAACTGTCGGAGATCCGGTGCAATGAATACAGCGTCACAATGTATGCATTTCTTTTCAAATTTAGGCCATGCTATCTGTCGGCAGGTGCTTGTCATCGCCAGTCTATGGCTGTTTGCCAGCGGCTTTGCAACAGCTGGCGAGCCACAGCCAATTGCGATCAGCGATACTTCCTTTAAGTGCCTGTCCGACATGACCAGGGTGCGGCATTTCTTTGTTGATAATCTACAGGGTGGCCTGGAGGCGACCATCGCTGTCGCGGAAAAGGGTCAGGGCTCCTACCCGCCGGGTTCTGTCGTACAACTCGTTCCCGCGGAGGCAATGGTGAAGCGAGCAAAGGGCTTCAATGCCGCGACCAACGACTGGGAGTTCTTTGAGCTGGATGTGTCAGAAGCAGGGACCAGCATTCGCAAACGCGGCTTTGCTGATGTGGTGAACAAGTTCGGTGGAAACTGCTTTGCCTGCCACGTCAAAGCCCGGCCCGAATTCGATATGATCTGTGAAACGGGCCATGGCTGTGACCCGATACCTATTACCCGCCCCATGGTGGCCGCGATACAAAAGACTGACCCGCGGTGTTCCAACCCCGAACCGCTGAACGATGACGACAAAAAAGCCCTTATGGATCTGGAAGAAACCTTAAAAGAGATGGCGAGTTCCAGGGCGGCGACAGCAGAATGATGCCTTGCCAGGAGAACATATGAATAAAACTACAACCATCACATCTACATGTGAATGCGGCCAGCTCTCGCTTGAAATCACAACCCCGCCCGTGGCACAAATGGTTTGTCATTGCGCCGATTGCAGAAATGCCACGGGTTTACCCTACCTGGAACTCGCTTTCTTCAAGCCCGGCGGTTGCAAGGCCCACGGCGAAACGCGATCGTTAACCATGCAGGGCTCCTCCCGCAAGGACAAGACCTATTTCTCCTGCCGCGAATGCGGTACACCACTCTATGCCACGGTGGGTGTCCTGAACGGCGCCTGGGCGGTCATCGCCAGCCGGCTGTCTCCCTTCACGGTGGATTCACAACTGCACATCTGGACCAGTGAAAAAGCTGACGACGTAGACATTCCCTCATCGGCAACCCAGGAGCCCAAGGGACCACCGGAATCAGTGCGAAATCTCTTTCGCTCGGCCTTCTTCGGCAAACCCTAGGCAGCTTTTCAACCTTTCACGGTGAATTGGAGCGGGGCTTGATGGCTTTGCTGTGTTGCTGGTGGCCAGCAACCTGTTCGTCCCATACCTCCAACCCACTTTTCACACCTCGAGCAGAAAGGTCACCGGACCATCGTTGCATAGGCTGACCTGCATGTTGGCGCCAAACCGGCCTTCGGCAACCGGCACCCCCCCTCTGCGCGCCTCTGCAACAAAATGGTTGTAGAGATGCTCTGCCTGTTCGGGGCTGGCCGCCGGCGTAAAACTGGGCCGCAGTCCTTTGCGGGTGTCGGCGGCAAGCGTGAATTGGGACACGACCAGCAGGCTGCCGCCGGTGTCGCGCAGGCTGCGGTTCATTCGCCCCTCGGCATCGGGAAAAATACGGTAGTCCAGCACCTTGCCCAGCAGTTTGTCTGCCTGCGCTTCGGCATCGCCTCGCTGGACTCCAAGCAACAGTAGAATGCCCCGCTCTATCTCGCCGGTGACCTCCCCCGCCACCGAGACACTGGCATGATTTACCCGCTGAATCAGTCCCAACATGCCGTTCACCACCTGTTTATAACCAAGCGGCAACGCTATCACGTTGCGAGTCAGAACGTAACATGGGCTGTTTACAGAACTTATTTGGCCCAACCAGCCTCTGAACGAAGCCTGGCCAGGATCAACCCCCTTTTGTTTTTTTTCTCCGCCATACTTTGTCTTCTTCGGGCGCAAAGCCCAGCGCTTCTAATCCGGCCTCGACACACTCTACATCGTGTTCAGCGTTTAAAGAGCCGCTTGCGCTCACGTAGAATCTTTCGGCAGCTGATTTGTTCGCAATCTCTACCGGCAGGCAACCCGCCACCGTAAAGTCTCTCCCCAGTAATACCGTGTGTGGCACCTTACACAGCACCATATCCGCAAACTCAAGAATATTGTGGGGGGCTTCCAGGCTAGACAGGTTGCCTCCCGCGTGGATCAGCGCTTGCACCTTGCCATGGGCAGTTTTATAAAAGAGTGAGGAGCTTCCCTTGACTTTGTCTTGAGCAATAATTTCGCCGTTATGATCTGCGATCACAAAACACATATTTCGCTCCCTGAGTTCTGCTGCTTTTCCACTCGCCGCCTCAAAAAAAACTTCGCTCTGTTCCTTGCCCCAACTACCTTTAACTGGATTGTCTGCTTCAGCACTTGTCATGACTTACCCCTTTTTTAGCTGAACAATAGGCGCCAGACCACGTTTTTTCGACAATCAGAAACATGAAAAAATATTAACGCATGCGCCTGTCTAACGAAAAAAGTCGTTTACTTTTTAACTTTGGTGTTACCTCCTGGCGGGAATAAATACAGCTTCGGGGATGCGGGCTCTTTCATACCGAATTCTCCCTTTCTCGAACCTATCGCACACGGGTGTCCGCCAACATAGCAACACATACGATTTCCACTTCTCTCTACTCTATGAATCATACACACTCGCTGCAAGCAAGAATGATTCCCAATGGGTGAATTGCTCAGGGTTACCTCTTCGCTCTTCGATGATGTGGCAGGGCACGTGATCAGGGCGATCTGCGTTTGACACGCAGGTAAACCATCACCATGCGAACTAAACCAACATTGACTAACAGCGAGCCACCGGCAGTTCACTCCAGCGACAGACGTAAGCGGGTGAAAGCAATTCCTGCCGCATGCGCCAGGGTTTTTGCGTGCCGGTGGCGGCAACAAAAGCGGTGCCGCTGCCATAGCGGTAATTAATCGCATCCAGCACCCGCACCAGCGCATCGGAACTCTCATCCTGTTGCCGCTGGAAAATATCATGCTGGTAGTGACGTTTGGCACTGATATCAATCAGCCCCACTCCCGCCTTCAGATAGGCGTACCCCGGGCGGTAGATGCCGCGCAGCGCCTGCTTGGCCGCAGCCACCATCACCCGCGTGTCATCGGTGGCGTATGGCAACTGTACCACGGCGCTATTGCTGTAATAGTTGGGCAGATAGGGCGAGGTGTGCAAAAACACATGCATGGCATGGGCATGGCATTTTTGCCGCCGCAATTTTTCGGCAGCGCGGCTGGCGTAGAGACTGACCGCCTCCAGCAGCGGTTGCAGCAAGGTGAGTTTTTCGCCAAAAGAGCGCGTGCAGTAAATCTGCTTTTTCGCCGGCGGGGCGTGTTCCAGGGCAATACAGGGAATACCGTTCAACTCGGCGATGGTGCGTTCGATATTGACGCTGAATCGGCGGCGCAGGGTTTTGGGGCTGCTGCTGGCCAGATCCCAGGCAGTGCGGATATTCATATCGGCCAGCCGCCGCCCGATGCGGGAGCCGACCCCCCAGACTTTGGTAACCGGTGTCCGGTGCAACAGCCACTGCCATTTTTCCGGGCTATCCAGCAGGCAGACACCGCCACACTTTGGAATATTTTTCGCCCCGTGGTTGGCCAGCTTGGCCAGCGTCTTGCTGGGCGCCAGGCCGACGCTGACCGGCATGCGCAGGTGCCGCCACAGGATCTGCTTCATCTGCCGCCCGTATTCAATCAGATCGATATCTATGCCGTGCAGGCCGAGGAACATTTCATCGATACTGTATACCTCAATGTCCGGGCTGAACTGGCGCAGGGTATCCATCACCCGCCGGGAAATCTCACCATAGAGGGGAAAGTTGCTGGAGAACACTGCCACCCCGTGCTGCTGCAACAGGTGGCGCACCTTGAAATAGGCATGCAGGTCAGGAATGCCCAGCGCCTTGGCTTCTTTTGAACGGGCGACAATACAGCCGTCATTGTTGCTCAGCACCACCACCGGCCTGTTGCGCAGGTCGGGGCGGAATATCTGTTCGCAACTGGCAAAGTAGCTGTTGCAGTCGACTAGGGCGAACATCGATGGTGACGAATCGAGTGTATCACCACACCCTCGACCACCAGCTCAAGATCTTCGCGCAGCGGGATGGGCGGAAACTTGATATTGGCCGAACGCAGCATGCGCTCGCGCAAATCGAGAATTTTACAGGTCAGTTCGCCGTCGACGGCAGCAATGACAATATCTCCGTGGCGGGGCTCGACAGCGCGGTCCACCACCAGCAGGTCGCCGCTGAAGATGCCCATGCCGACCATGGAACTGCCCTGGGCACGGGCATAAAAAGTGGCAGAGGGGTGACGAATCAGGTGCTCGTTGAGATCCAGCGGCACGTCGATAAAGTCATCCGCCGGGCTCGGGAAACCGGCCGATACTGCACTGCTGAACAGGGGCAGTGACAGGCGGGAGATGGCGGCAAGCGGTTGCAGGTCTGATAGTTTCATGGCGTCAAAATACTATATATTTATACAGTATTCAATCGGTCGGCCGTATCGACGCGGTGTGCGTCGAGTCCTCCCCCACCGGCCGGAACCCCGACGAACGGAAGGCGACGAACTGAAGGCAACGAAAGTCTGGGGAAAATCCCCAACCAGCATTTATGGACCGGGACAGAAGCCGGCTTTAGCGCTGCCAAATCCCAGGTTTGCGCCTCAGACCACCAGTTGTGTCCACAGCCATTGCAGAAATAATGCGGCCAACACCGCCACGCCAAAACACATGGCCACGGCGGTAATGACTGTTGCCAGCAGCAGGCCACGGCTTCGTCGGCGCGTAGGTTCCGGCTGCTTTAGATAATCATTTAACAGGGCTACATTGCGTATATTGGCCCGAAAGGCCATATCAAAAAAATCACCGAGCAGGGGAACCAGCCCCACGATGGCTTCGACGAGAATATTGAGCACCATTCGAGCCAGTATACTGAAAGGCGCTCCTGACCGTGCCGCCTGTATCAGGATGTAGCTGGACAAGACCGCTCCAATAAAATCCCCGACTCCTGGCACCAGGCCGAGGATGCTATCCAGGCCGATTCTGAATTTCGTTCCGGGAATACGAACAGCGCTATCAAGCAGCCATGCGGTGCGCTCGAGTTGCTTTAAACGTTGATCCCTGGATGCTGCAGACATATCCCTGCTCCACGCCCTGCGGCTTTGCTGATTGTTGAGTATTT
>JBFFTH010000098.1:0-7635 GCA_041571855.1 Porticoccaceae bacterium | reverse complement strand
CGGGCGACACATCGGCAGTAAATGTGAGTGTCAGGCTGTCGCCGTTGTTAATGCCGACATTGACGGTGAATACCGGTTGCTGGGGATTGGTGCTATTGACCGTTGTAACCGGCAGGGCGTTGGAACCATTGACAACAACGGCATCCAGCGAGGCGTAGGTAAACCCTGCCGGCAGCCGATCAGTGATAACTACCGGGCTGGCTGAAGTAACGGTACCGATATTATCGAGTTCGAGGGTGTACTGGACACTTCCCCCCGGAGCAACCGCAGCGGTGTTGACGGTCTTATCCGCCGTAAGGTAGACAATGCTGCCCGAAGGCGTGATATCCGTGACTTCTTCTGTAAAACGGTCTGAAGTGACCGTCAGAGTATTTTCCAGATCCCCTGACCCGGTAACCTCAACAGTCACAGTAGCGTGAAAGGCCTGCCCGGGCAACATCGTCCCCACGTTCCATGTCAGCGGATTTGGGCCAGAATCGGGTGCCGGGATAGCACTGATAAAACTCACACCGGATGGCAGCAGGTCTTCCACCACCACGTTGTTGAGCGTATCAGTGCCCATGTTGTAAATATCGATATTCCAGGTCTGGATATCTCCGGGTTTTACCACTGACTTAGTACCCACCTTGCCCGCACCAACGCAGAGATTCCAGGTGACTTCGGTGGGTTCGTAGTAGCGCCAGAGGTGATCCTTGCCCTGTTCTGATCCGCCGGCATCGCCGCCAAAGGTGTCTCCGTGGAGGATCGGACACCCCTGTTCATCGTAAACACCGCCCGGATCGCTGGGATCAGCATTGATAACCTCGATCTCCACCCAGGCGTATTCCGGGTTTAGATCTGTCAGCTGCCCTATGGACCAGCGGATCAACTTCGGCGAGATCTCATCTTGCTGGGATACGGTAGTAGGCAGAGGGGCAGCCGACAAATCCCAGCCAATGTTACTTGCATCGAGGCCAGTGCGGCCCAGCACGGTACTCTTGAGACCGGGGATATCGTTTGAAATGGTGCTACCGGGGTACTGGATACGCTTGAATGGCCCCGGGGTTATTGAGGCAATCATTGCATCGTGGTCGGAGGCATGGGTCGCGGCTCTTATTGGGGCCACAGCCGGATTATAGGTGTTCTCTGTGATCGTCCCGCTATCATCGGCGTCACCGGGCACAACAGAATCGGTATCCAGATCCAGGTAGCCGTCAATAAACCGCCATCCTCCGACCAGACCATCATCCGCGCCGGAAATCAGGCCATTGCCATCAACGTCGAGACGACCACCTATAACGGTGTACCCCAGAAAGGTTCCGTTATCGTTCGCGACACCATCTTGATTCAGGTCGAGCAAACCGTTTTTTATATCGGCAGGATCAGAAACGAACCAATCGGGGTTCCAGATATCCATATCCCAGGCCCACTGGTAGCCACTTTCAGGGCCTGGAACACCCGATCCCGTTCCCCAGGGGGTATTACCGCGCCCATTGGGATCAACAATAGGTGAGTGGGGAGCACTCATACCATAGGCACTGAGTTGCTCTGCATCCCATTTGTTACAGGGTGAATAAGTATCGCCACTGTTATTTTTAAGCAACACATTTGGTTCTGGCATATCGGGGAAGCGTTCAGCCAGACCGCAGCGCCCGCGGGGGGCCCCATTCCAGGACGCATAAGCGGTATCAGGATGGGTTGAGTAGAAAATACCCACATCACCGTAAACACCGGCGATGGTGCCATTGTGACAACCCGTAGCGGGAACAACGGCGTCAGCAGTCACGCCGTTATAGTTGGGCCCTAACCTGAGATGATCGCCAGCACCGGGAGCTGTTTCAGCCAGGGCCGCAGTACAGTTTGTGCCGACCGGGCCATCCCCGATAGCAATAAGACTCTGCCCCTTCATGGGGACTTTGACATAGTTCCCTGCATTATCGGGGAGCATGTAACCGACATCGGTAACCCGAACCCCGTTGGGAACGTAAAAGTCTACATAACCACCAACACCTGTGGTGGTGCCGTCCTGGGGGACAACTTTAATGATGATGCCGAGTTTGTCGCCCACCCGTAACACTGGTGTGCCAACAATATAACCGGGATCACTGAGGCGATCATCGATCAACTGCTCGGTAGCAGGATCGAAGAACATCCAGTTCATCTTGGTCTGCAGGTTGTGTGCATAGCCTGTGGTGCAGAGCAGAGCTATCATGCACCCGATTAAAATACCAACAAGCTTTCTCATAGAAACAACCTTCAAACCCGGACTCTGTACCAATGCGGGCTTGATAGAGAGGCCATCTAAAACTAAAGCAGGCAAATATAAGATATTTCTGCCTACTACTTCACAATATAGACTAAAAGCAGAGTCACCCTTGTTTATCTTAGCCTTTTACATGGCCTGCAACCAGCAAAAGCGGACCTTTTGTCGGTTTTCTGGCTGCATTCATCCGGCTGTTGAGTTCGGCTTGCTGATTAAATGAAATACCGGCCTTCAGTGAGACAAACTGAGGCTGAAAAGGTTTCTTTTGACGGCCTGCCCCGAAGCTCCCCATATGCCTGCTTGCAAGCCTGGGCAGGGGAACAAGCTGCTAAGCCGCGGGAAAACCGGCTGCGGGCCCATGACAAGAGCCCGAGCAAAGGCGAAAAGCAGCCGCAGCTGGGCCATTCACCGCGGGTGTGAAGGCCCCTTCAACTGCCCGGGACTGCCCAGGGGACGATCGTCAGTCAGGGCAAGGCCTGGTAGGCGGCCGTCCTGATGTCATCGGCCAGGGGCAACAGCGTTCCCAGGGACTGGGTCATAATAACGCCATGCATCTCTTCTTCGGGGTCAACCCAGAAATGGGTGGATGCCGCCCCGGCCCAGCCAAACTCCCCCTCCCCGGTGAGGGTTTTGCACAAGCCCAGGTCGAGCGCCACCCGGCCGATCAGCCCCCAACCATAACCCGGCAGCGGGTAAGGCCCGATTTTCAGGGGGATTTGGTCAGCGGACAGACGGTTGGCCTGCAACAGGTCGTGGGTCTTCCTGGAGATTAACGGGGTCCCGTCCGGCAGTTTTCCGTCGATCAACATCTTCGAAAAGGCCGCGTAATCGCGAAGCGTGGAAAACAGGCCAAAACCGCCCCGCTGGAACGTATCCGGCCGGTCGTGAGGATAGGAGCTCTCCACGTCCATTCTCTCCGGCTTCTGAGGGACGATGGTCAAAGGCGGGAGATCCATCAAGTCGGCCGAACCGTACATCGGCACCAGCCGGGACAGGTTGTCACCGGAAACACCAAAACCCGTATCTTTCATGCCGAGGGGGTCGAAAATCCACTCTTTCAGCAATTCGCCCAGCGGTTTTCCAGCCGCTTTTTGGCAGACCTGGGCGAGGGCATCGGTAGCCACGCTGTAGCGCCATTTCTTACCCGGCTGGAAGGCCAGTGGCTGTTCCGCCAGAACCGCCATCATCTGATCCAGTGTTCGAGAGCCATCCGCACTGACTTCCGCCTCGCGGTAATACTGCGCAACATGGCAGCCGTGAATAAACTCGTAGGAAAAGCCCGCCCTGTGGGTCAACAGGTCCTCGACCGTGATGGGCCTCTCCAGCAACTGTATGTCTCCATCCGGCGTCAACACCTTTAATTTTGCAAAGCGGGAATCGTATTGGGCCAGGGTGTCGTAGAGGCGCAGCTTGCCCCTCTCCATCAGCATCAACGCCAGCAGCGAGACAACGGGCTTGGTCATGGAGTAAATACGGTAGATGGCGTTGGCGGGGATCGGCGTTTTTTGCGCCAGATCGGCAAAGCCCGACCTGCCCTCGGACAGAACTTCCCCCCTGGCCTCAACCAGCCATTCAACACCGGGATACATGCCCGATCGGGTGTATTTCTCTGCTATCGATTCAACCCGGGCTTTTCTGTCCATATAACACCTTTTTATCAATAAGTTTGAAAACCATACCGTCGGCAGAGGCCCGCATCAAACCGAGAAGGAAAGCAACAGGACCAGTATCGAAGCCAGCGTTAGCTGCAGAGGCTATCAACCCGTTAACCGGCCGTCCGAGACGACCAGGGATCGGTATTGCCAGCTCTCTCGCCGCGGGTGAGCGCCTAGCAGGCCTTGAACACCATCACTGTCACTGCCCCGGCGCCACGATTATTCAACAGTGCAGGCCGCGAACCTTCAAAAAAGCGGAAGTCGCCGACCTTGCTCGACCAGGGCTCTGCGTCTGTTGACAACTCAGCATCCCCGATCGGCACCAGCAGCAGCGCGCGGCCATCTGCCGGCAACCCGACGCTGCCGCCCGATTGCAGCGTCACCAGGTAGGGCTGACCGCGCCGGTTTAACTGCAATAACTCGATTTCCGGCCCCGCCCAGAGCGGCTCTCCGCCGTCACAGGCCTGCGACACCGGCAGACGAAAATCGAGCCCGACGTTAACAAACGTCGTGCCCTCGATTGCGCCCACCCGGTGAACATAGGGCTGCGGATTATCCGCATAGGGGAAAAAACCCACGGTCCCCGGACTTATCACCTGGCGCCCGGGTTCTTCGCCCGGCTTTTGCCCGGTAACAGTGGTTTGTACGGGAATCATCGCGAGCAGGTCATGGGCGTGCTTGTGGTACTGGGTTGTGACACCGGATTCAACCCAGTTGGTATAGATCATGAACTGGTCGCTGTGATAGCGGACAACATGCAAGGGCTCGTGCTCCGCCGACATCACATCATCAGCACTGATCACGGCAGAGCCTTCACCAGCAAGTGCGGCCTGTGACACTACAGCCCAGAATAAAAAGACGGCACAACTGAGGTACCCCTGTCCGGATTGAGAATTTATTTTCGCTAGCATGTCTTTCCTCCTAGTTTCGAACGCGCCACAGCCCGCAATCACTAACCACAGCGAAATGCCGCTGTAAGGGGTTACAGGGCTTACAGTTGCTCACCGAAAAAATTTGCCTCTATGCCATTGCCACAGGGGTCCTTGCAGAACACCTGTGAAATATTGAAGTCGCTGACATAATTCAGCTTGTACTCAATGCCGGCCTGCTCAAGGCGCTGCACGTAGCCCTTCAGATCCTCCACCTGGAAGGCGACGTGATCCAGGTAGGGTTGTCGCTCGTGGGCATAATGGCGGTCACTTTCCATCAGGTGGATAATCGGCTTGCCTTCTCCGTACAACCAGTAGCCGTGGAAATCGAAGTCCGGTCGCGGGCCCTCCTCGAGACCGAGGATGTCGCAATAGAAATTCCGCACCTCGCCGAGCAGATCAGCCGGTGCTGCAATGTTGATATGGTCGAGTTTCACTTCCCTCTCCTGCTTTGGGCTATTACCTGCGTGACCCTGAATACTGCCACAACAGGCCGCATCCGGGGAATAATCTTTCCCGCGGCCAGAGACTGCGTTACGCTCCACTTACGTCTTTTCTATCCGGTATTACAATGAGCAAGCAAACCCATCGCCGCGCCTGCCACCTCTGCGAAGCCATCTGCGGCGTCGTTATCGAAACCGAGGGCGACCAGATTCTCTCCATCAAGGGTGACAAGGACGACCCACTCAGTCGCGGCCATATCTGCCCCAAGGCAGTGGCGCTGCAGGATATCCACAATGACCCGGATCGCCTGAGGGCACCGGTGAGGAAGGTGGTGAATGCCGATGGCTCGGTGGACTGGCAGCAGATAAGCTGGGACGAGGCGCTGGCGACCGTGGCAGAAAAAATGGAGTCGGCTTTCCGGCAGCACGGGGCCAACGCCATCGGTATCTATCTTGGCAATCCGTCAGTGCACAACTACGGCATGCTGACCCACGCCGGCAACCTGTTTCGCCACTTCCGCAGCAATAACCGGTTTTCCGCCACCAGCGTCGATCAGTTGCCCCATCACCTGGTGGCGCTGTGGCTCTATGGACACAAGTTCCTGATCCCTATTCCCGATATCGAACGCACTGACTACTTCCTGATGCTGGGCGCCAACCCGCTGGCCTCCAACGGCAGCATCTGGACGGTGCCGGATGTGCGCAGGCGCATCAAGGACTTAAAGGCGCGCGGCGGCAAACTGGTGGTGGTTGATCCGCGTCGCACCGAGACAGCCGAGCTGGCCAGCGAACACCATTTTATTCGCCCCGGCAGCGATGCCCTGTTTTTGGCGGCACTGGTTCACACCCTGTTCGAAGAAGACCTGGTAGATACCGGCACACTGGGTGGCTTTGTTGATGGCATTGGCGAGATAGAAGCGGCCATTGCCAACTTCACCCCTGAACTGGCGGCAGAGCATAGCGGCATCGACGCCGCGCAGATTCGACAGATAGCCCGCGACTTTGCCGCTGCCGGGGCGGCAATCTGTTACGGGCGGCTGGGGGTTTCGGTGCAGCACCAGGGCACCCTTTGCCAGTGGCTGATCCAGTTGATCAACCTGCTCACCGGCAATATCGACAGGCCCGGCGGCTCGCTGTTCCCCACCCCGGCGGTGGACCAGATTGTCAATGGCAGCCCCGGTGGCTTTGCCCGCCATCACAGCCGGGTTCGCGGCCTGCCGGAGTTTGACCGCGAGTTGCCGGTGGCAACACTGGCGGAGGAGATCACCACCCCCGGCGAGGGGCAGATCCGGGTAATGTTTACCGGCGCCGGCAACCCTGTGCTGTCAACCCCCAACGGGCGGCAACTGGACAGGGCATTCGAGCAGCTTGAGTTTATGGTCAGCCTGGACTTCTACATCAATGAGACCACCCGTCACGCGGATATCATCCTGCCACCCACTTCGCCGCTGGAACACGACCACTTCGACCTCGCCTTTCATCTGCTGGCCTACCGCAATACCGCCCGCTTCAACGAGCCGGTATTCGACAAGCCGGAAGGCGCGCTGCACGACTGGGAGATCTTTACCGAGCTCGGCAACCGGGTGGCGCAACTGCGCGGTGACAAGCCCTCGCCCGCGATGCCACCGCACCAGATGATCGACTTTGGCCTGCGCAAGGGGCCCTACGGCGAGCAGGGGTTGAACCTGGATGTTCTCAGGGCTAACCCGTCCGGGGTAGACCTGGGAGCGCTGAAACCGCAATTACCACAGCGGCTGTTTACCCGTGACAAGCGCATCAACCTGGCATTGCCGCCCCTGCTCGGCGCGCTGGACAAGCTGCACAACGGCCTGGCACCGCGGCGGGATGGGGAGCTGTTGCTGATCGGGCGCCGGCACGTGCGCTCCAACAACTCCTGGATGCACAACCATCACCGCCTGATCAAGGGCAAGGACCGCTGCACCCTGCTGATGAACCCGCAGGATATGGCGGAACGCAGCATCCCGGACGGCGGTCGGGTTGAGATACGCTCCCGTGTCGGCGAGCTACAGGTGGCAGCGCAGGGAAGCGATGAAATGATGCCCGGCGTGGTCAGCCTCCCCCACGGCTATGGCCACGGTCGCAGCGGAGTGAAGATGAAGATTGCCCAACAGAATGCAGGGGTCAGCTGCAATGACCTGACTGACGAGCACTACCTGGATGCCATATCCGGCAATACCGCGCTGAACGGAGTCCCTGTGGAGGTGAAAGCAATTTAGGATTTCATGGTGCGCAGGCCTAACGGCCCGGTTTTTGCGCTCATCGGGGAAGCATGGAGTTTGTATAGCGAGGGACCAAGATGGCCTGCCAATGCTGGTCATTCTCCCCCGACAGGAACCGCACCGTAT
>JBFFTH010000097.1:0-7717 GCA_041571855.1 Porticoccaceae bacterium | reverse complement strand
GAGTACATCACCTTGACCAGAACATCGTGATTTGGAAGATCGGCCAGACTGATCTGCTGGAGTTTTGCGCGGCACGCCCCATCGATCTCTTCTGCAATTATGGCGTTGAATGTTTCGCCCATGGTGATACTCCAGCAATGGTAGACATCCAGTCTACTATAGCTGCTGTTCAGGTCTATAGGACAGCACTGGTAACAGGGTGGGCCCGGGTTGAAGCAAGCACAGGTGAGGGAAAGCGGTTGGTTGGTCTCTTTGCCGGCAGGGTGGAGTTGGCTGATTTAAAGCCTGAATCTGCCCTTGATCTATGCATGACTCGGTTTCAATGCCCGAAGGTCGATAAAACCATATCAGGCCTTACACTGTTGCTTCGCTTCTGGGGGCTGCCGGCATAATCAAAGCTGTCGACCGGGGTGTTGAGGAGAGAAGAGAAAATCAGCCGGAAGTGGAAGTTTCGCCAGCGGGCAACTTCCGACCACTTGTTAATTGAGGCTGGATCGAGGGAGGCCTTGACCTCTTTTTGAGTCCTTATCTGGTTCCGTACACCACCATGGTTTTGCCCTTTGCCGAGACCAGCCCCTGGTCTTCCAGGGCTTTGAGCACACGACCCACCATTTCTCTGGAGCAGCCGACGATGCGGCCGATTTCCTGGCGGGTAATCTTGATTTGCATGCCATCGGGGTGGGTTAAGGCGTCAGGTTCCTTGCAAAGGTCGAGGAGCGTGCGGGCCACGCGCCCGGTGACATCCAGAAATGCCAGATCGCCTACTTTGCGCGTAGTTTTGCGCAGCCTGTCGGCAATCTGCTTGCCGATAGCGTAGAGAAACTCCGGGTGCGTTTTGGTCAGTTGATTAAATTTGACATAACTGATTTCGCCCACTTCGCAATCGGTCTTGGCCCTGATCCAGGCGCTGCGGTCCGTGTGGCCGAAGACGCCCATTTCACCAAAGAAGTCGCCCTCGTTCAGGTAGGCAACGATCATCTCGCGGCCATCATCGTCCTCAATCAGGACGGTAACAGAGCCCTTGATAATGTAGGAAAGCGTGTCGCCCTCGTCGCCGGCATAGATAATCGTGCTCTTGGCTGGATATTTTCGGCGGTGGCAGTGGGAGAGAAATACATCAACATTGGCAATGTGCGGCGTAATTGGTTCTGGCATCCAGTTGATCTCCGCCCGATTCTGCTCGGGGCTTTTGAAACCGGTGATTATGCTTTCTAAAACCATTTTATCCAAGCCGTTATCCTTGCTTTGTCAGGTGAGGCCGGGCCAGGACACCATCCTTGCAGGGTCGGCTGAGAAGATCAATTCCGGCAACAGCCTGTCGTGGGTGAATGCTTAATTATGCTAACCTAGCCACACTTTTGACGTGATGGAGTGCATATGAAAACGAGAGTGAAGTGGGCCGGTGAGGCGCTGTTCCACGGCGAGTCAGAGGCTGGTCACAAGGTGACAATGGATGGCCCGCCAGAGCATGGGGGTAAAAACCAGGGGCCCCGGCCGATGGAAATGCTGTTGTTGGGTGTGGGTGGCTGCTCCAGCTTCGATGTTATCCATATCCTGCAGCGCGGACGTCAGGATGTGACCGGCTGCTCGGTAGAGATTGATGCCGAGCGGGTGGATGCGGTGCCCTCGGTTTTCAGCAAAATCCACCTTCATTTCAGGATCAGTGGTAACAACCTGGAAGAGAAGCGGGTGGCTAACGCGGTGAGAATGTCGGCTAAGAAGTACTGCTCTGCCTCGATTATGCTGCAGAGAGGGGGCGTGGACGTCAGCCACAGTTTTGAACTCGTCTGAGGAAGAGCGTGGTTATTTGGGAAAGGGCAGCGTTTGCTGCCCTTTTTTAGTGCCGCGTTTCCAGTTGCCGCTAGATACGGTAGCTGGTTTCAGTCATCGCTTTTGAAACGGCTGACATCAGCTTTTTGACCGGTGTCGGAAACCTGAAGCCGCCCGCCTGCAGTGCCGCGTGAGAGTGTGACGCTTCGTCGACCAGCATCTGCTCGACAATGGCGCGGCTTTTGGTGTCCTTGGCCGGCAATGTTTGCAGATGGCCTTCCAGGTGCTGGCAGACCTGGTCCTCGGTCGCAGAGACAAAGCCAAGGCTGAGTTTGTCGCTGATCAGACCGGCAGTGGCGCCGATGCCAAAAGAGAGGCCGTACCAGAGCGGATTGAGGATGCTGGTGTTTTCTCCCAGTTCTTTAACCCGCTTTTCACACCAGGCCAGGTGATCGATTTCCTCATCGGCGGCATGTTCCATTTCCTGGCGAACCTTGGTCAGCTTTGCGGTCAGTGCCTGGCCCTGGTAGAGGGCCTGGGCACAGACTTCGCCGGAGTGGTTGACCCGCATCAGGCCGGCGGCATGACGCTTCTCTTCGGCGGTCAGTTGTGCATCGTCGCTATTTTCAGCGGGTGATGCTCTTTCAGGCACCGGTGCATCGGCGACAACGGTGCGAAGCGCCTTGTCAACTTGTAGCAACAGGTTATCGATTGGCGAGAAACGGCGAGAACTCATAACTTTTTACAATCCCGGCTTGGTAGCAATTAGATTGGCGGTTATTGTAGCAAACCATTCTATTTTGATCAGGGGGTAAGTCGCCGGTGTCTGATCGATGTTGGCAATACTTGGGCTTTGGCATCTACTGTGTCGATGCCAACTATATCAGGCCCGGGCTTGCCTGCTGCTACCTGGTGGTTGAAGAAGACAGCGTGGCGATTGTCGAAACGGGTACCGCCAACACGGTGCCCGCGATTATGGCGCTGCTTGAAGAGATCGGCCTGGCTGCCGGGTCGGTTCGCTATATCATTCCCACCCATGTCCATCTGGATCACGCGGGCGGCGCTGGTGCGTTGATGGCATTGTGTCCGGGCGCGCAATTGATTGTCCATCCTCGCGGCGCAAGCCACATGGTCAATCCAGAGAAATTGATTGCGGGAACCGTGGCGGTGTATGGGCAGGAAAAGTTTGATCGTCTCTATGGGCAGCTGGTGCCGGTTCCCGAAAGCCGGGTTGTGGCTGCTGAAGATGGTCGGGCGATAAACCTGTCTGGACGTGAGTTATTGATTCGTCATACGCCTGGCCACGCAGAGCATCATTTCTGTATCTGGGATGAAAGATCCAGGGGCTGGTTCAGCGGCGATACCTTCGGGCTCTGTTACCGGGAGCTCAGATATAAGGACGGCAGCTTCATTTTGCCGACGACAACCCCGGTGCAATTTGACCCTGAGAAGATGAAGGCATCGATAAAGCTGATGTTGAGCTATCAGCCGGAGAGAATGTACCTGACCCATTACAGCGTGATCGAGCAGCCGGAGCAACTGGCTGGGCAGATGCTGGGACTGGTCGATGAGTTTTGTGAACTGGCTGAAAACGCCGACCAGGATCGATTGCAGCAGGATATTGATGAAAAGCTGACGCAGCTGGTTGAACGGAAGGTGAGGCTAATGGCGCCGGAAGCTGATCCCGGAAAAGTTCGGGCATGGCTGGCCATGGATATCCAGCTCAATGCCCAGGGCCTGGTCTGTTGGCTGGAGAATAAAAGGGGAAAATAGTTATGCAGGATGCTCACGATCTCGGGGTCATTATTGACAGCAGAGTGCCGCTGGTCGTTTTGGAAAGTCACGATGAGGCCAGGGCTGTCGACCTGCTGCTGAAAATTTCCCGCCAGCGGGATATGTCACTCTCGTGCTGGACGCTTACCGATGGCCTGAAAAAACTCGATTTTGGTTTGCAGCTGGAAACTGCGGGCCAGTATGAATCCCCGGAGGAGGTGCTGAAATACCTTAAGAGCCGTGCTCGCAGCGGTATCTATGTGTTGTGTGACTTTCACCACTGGCTCAACGATCAGCCGAGGAATATTCGTCTGCTGAAGGACATCGCGCTGCGCCAATCCCAGAGTGCAATTACGGTTGTGTTGTTGAGTCATGATATCGATCTTCCCCGTGAGCTTTCCCGGCTTAGCGCACGGTTCAGTATGTCGTTGCCCTCTGATGAACAGATCAGGAATATTGTCGAAGCGGAAGCGAAAAGCTGGGCGCAGGGCAATGGTGGACGCAAGGTCACCACCAGCAGTGAGACGTTGCAGCAACTGGTAAGAAGTCTGCATGGCCTGACCCATGACGAGGTACAGCGCCTGGCGCGGACCGCAATCGTGGACGATGGTGCGATCACAGAATCGGATATTCCCGAAGTGAACCGCGCCAAGTTCAGATTGATGGATCTCAATGGTGTACTCAGTTACGAGTTCGACACCGAAAAATTTGCCAGTGTTGGCGGCATGGAAAACTTGAAGGGCTGGCTCAGCAAGCGCCGCGCGGCCTTTAACGGCGAAGCAGATCTGCCCGATAAGCCCAGGGGCATTTTGCTGCTCGGTGTGCAGGGCGGTGGCAAAAGCCTGGCCGCAAAAGCGGTGGCAGGGATGTGGCAGCTGCCGTTTCTGCGGCTTGATATGGGAGCGCTTTACAACAAGTATTTCGGTGAGACCGAGCGCAACCTGCGTGAGTCGCTGAAGCTGGCAGAGAAGATGGCGCCCTGCGTGCTGTGGATGGACGAAATCGAAAAGGGACTCAGCAGCAGCGGCAATGATTCGGGTTTATCTCAGCGCGTGCTCGGCACACTGCTGACCTGGATGGCGGAACGCAAGGCACCGGTTTTTGTGGTGGCGACGTCCAATGATGTCTCGAAGTTGCCGCCGGAACTGATTCGCAAAGGCCGACTGGACGAGCTGTTTTTTGTTGATTTGCCGGATGCTAAGACCCGGCAAATTATTTTTGAGATCCACCTTGGCAAGCGAGAGCTGAGTCCGGGTCAATTCGATTTGGCGGCGCTGGCCGCTGCCAGCGAGGGTTTTACCGGCGCTGAAATCGAACAGGCAGTGGTTGCGGCGGTCTACTCGGCACTTGCCGAGAAAGTGGCGGTTAACCAGAGCCTGTTGTTGCAGGAACTGGCAGGAACAGTGCCCCTGTCTGTTGTTATGGCGGAAAAACTGGACTGGTTGCGAAACTGGGCCAGAGAAAGGAATGTGGTGATGGCCTGATTGCAGTGAATAAGTTGCCCGGACATTCAATCAACGCTGACTGGAAAAAACAAAAACAGGCAACTGGCCCCTGGAGGTGAAACGCCAGGCATGATCATGCAAAAATAAATTCCTGCGCCGGTGTAAAACCTTCCCGGAATGACAATTCTGCTAAAACTTGAAGGCGGCTCAGGTCTTCTCCCTCGCCACCGCCCGATAGCCAATATCGGTTCGGTAATAGACATTATCCCAGTTAATCTGACGGGTGAGCGCGTACGCGGTTTGCTGTGCTTTTGTCACAGTGTCGCCCAATCCGACTGCACACAAAACCCGGCCGCCGTCAGTGGTCACTTTGCCGTCGACGGTGCCGGTCCCGGCATGGAAAACTTTTGCGGTTTCGCTTTCCGTTTCTGGCAGGCCGGAGATCACATCGCCCCTCTTGTAGGAGGCCGGATAGCCGCCTGCAGCGAGAACTACGCCAAGTGCGGCGCGGGAATCCCATCTGACCGATACCTGGTCGAGCCTCTTGTCCAGCGCCGCATTGCACAGCGCCACCAGATCTGACTGCAGGCGCATCATGATCGGCTGGGTTTCAGGGTCGCCGAAGCGGCAGTTGTACTCGATCACCTTGGGCGTGCCGTCGTCCATGATCATCAGCCCGGCGTAGAGAAAACCGGTATAGCTGTTGCCTTCAGCGGCCATGCCCCTGACGGTCGGACGGATGACCTCATCCATAATACGGTCATGAATCTCCGGTGTTACCACCGGGGCCGGTGAATAGGCGCCCATTCCCCCGGTGTTGGGGCCTTTGTCGCCGTTGTCGCGGGCCTTGTGATCCTGTGAGGTTGCCATGGGCAGGATATGCTCGCCATCGACCATGACAATAAAGCTGGCTTCTTCTCCGGCCAGAAACTCCTCAATCACTACCCGGTGGCCGGCATCGCCAAAGGCATTGCCGGACAGCATGTCCTTCACCGCAGCTTCTGCCTCCGCCAGTGTCTGCGCCACGATCACACCTTTGCCAGCGGCAAGACCGTCGGCCTTGACCACAATCGGTGCACCTTTCTCACGCAGGTAGGCAAGCGCAGGTTCAATGGCAGTGAAGTTTTGGTATTCGGCTGTGGGGATGTTGTGGCGGGCCAGGAAGTCCTTGGTGAAGGCCTTCGAGCCTTCCAGTTGGGCTGCGCCCCTGCTGGGGCCGAAGCAGCGCAGGCCGCGCTCGGCAAAATAGTCCACTATGCCGTCTACCAAGGGCTGCTCGGGACCGACGATGGTGAGGCCGACATGCTGGTGCTCGGCAAAATCTGCCAGCGACTCGAAGTCGTCGACGCTGATGCTGACATTTTCCAGCCCTGATTCGAGGGCGGTGCCCGCATTGCCCGGGGCGACGAACACTTTTTCAACGTTTTCTCCCTGAGCTGCTTTCCAGGCCAGTGCGTGTTCGCGGCCGCCGGATCCAATCACCAGAATATTCATCAACTTTGCCTTTCGCTAAAAAACTGGCGATTGTAACGGGTTGCGTCTCCCGGTGCCAAAAAATGCGCTCAATAGGACCCCTTCCCATGGGTGGCAGTAACGGTTTTGTCCCGGGACAGGATCGGCTGAATCAGAAGCCGGCTTGACCACCCTCTCTTGCAGCAGGGATTTTGGCTTTTGCGCATTTCTCTTGCTTCTGCAATGTTGCCGGCAGGAGGGGTAACCTTCTTCAGAATTATTCAGGGTTGGAAGCCCGAAGAGGAGGGGGCGGGCGCGAAGAGTCGCGCCCTTGCAGGCTATCAGTGGCGGAAGTGGCGCATGCCGGTAAATACCATCGCCATGCCGTGTTCATCGGCAGCGGCGATCACTTCCTCGTCGCGGATGGAGCCGCCGGGCTGGATGACGCAGCTGATGCCCACCTCCGCGGCGTTGTCGATGCCGTCACGGAAGGGAAAGAAGGCGTCCGAGGCCATCACTGCACCCTTCACTTCCAGACCGGCATGACCGGCCTTTATGGCTGCGATACGCGCCGAGTTGACGCGGCTCATCTGACCCGCGCCGACACCGATAGTGCGGTTGTTTTTGGCGTAGACAATGGCGTTGGATTTAACCATTTTGGCGACTTTCCAGGCAAACAGCATGTCGTCCATTTCCGCATCGCTTGGCTTGCGCTGGCTGACTACGCGCACATCGTCGCGGCTGACCATGCCGGTGTCGCAGTCCTGAATCAGCAGGCCACCGTTGACGCGCTTATAGTCAAGTTCGCGAGCACGATCGCTGCCCCATTCACCGCAGGCCAGCAGGCGCACGTTTTTCTTCGCCGCAACTGCAGCTTCCGCCTGCTGGGAAACGGTCGGGGCAATGATCACCTCGACAAATTGCCGTTCGCAAATCCGGGCCGCTGTCTCGCCGTCCAGTTCCCGGTTAAAAGCGATAATGCCGCCAAAGGCCGATTCCGGGTCTGTGGCGAAGGCCAGCTCGTAAGCGGTATTGATGTCGGCGGCCACGGCAACGCCACAGGGGTTGGCGTGCTTGACGATAACGCAGGCCGGTAGATCAAAAAGCTTGACCGTTTCCAGCGCGGCGTCGGTGTCGGCAATATTGTTGAACGACAGCTCCTTACCCTGTAGCTGGATAGCCGTGGAGATGCTGGCATCCGCCGGTTTGGCCTCGGTGTAAAAGGCCGCTTTCTGATGGGGATTTTCGCCGTAGCGCATCTCTTGGCGCTTGATGTC
>JBFFTH010000096.1:0-7790 GCA_041571855.1 Porticoccaceae bacterium | reverse complement strand
GGACCGTCCTTATGATTGATCTCTTCGAGCATACTCTTGCATGATATATGTCCTGACTTTCATTTTCGGCTTGCTAATCGGCAGCTTCCTCAACGTGGTGATCTACCGGATACCCCTGCAACTGGCCAGTTCGTGGAAAAAAGAATCGCGGGATTTTCTGGGTCTTGAACCAGAAACGGAAACCAGCTCCCCGGTCAACCTGGTATTCCCGGCATCTGCATGCCCGAAGTGCAAAAGCCCGATCAAGCCCTGGCAGAATATTCCGCTGTTTAGCTACTTGATGCTGCGCGGCAAGTGCGCCAACTGCGCCAACCCTATATCCCTTCAATACCCGATTGTTGAACTGGTCACAGGCTTGGTGACGGTTTTTGTTGTTGCGCAGTTTGGCTTTAATGCAACGGGCATCATGGTATTGCTTTTCAGCTGGGCGCTGATCGCCCTTACCGGCATCGATTTCAATGAAAAACTGCTGCCGGACAATCTCGTCCTGCCGCTACTCTGGCTCGGCCTGCTTGCCAATACGCAGCAACTCTTTGTCCCGCTGCAGGATGCCGTTATCGGTGCTGCAGCCGGATATCTTTCACTGTGGTCTATTTTCTGGCTGTTTAAACTTGTGACCGGCAAGGAAGGCATGGGTTACGGCGACTTCAAGTTACTTGCGGCCCTGGGAGCCTGGCTGGGTTGGCAACAATTGCCTCTGATCATCTTGCTGTCTTCGGTTGTCGGCGCAACTATCGGCATCCTCGGCATTCTGCTGCTGGGCAGAGACAAGCAAGTCCCCATTCCCTTCGGTCCCTACCTGGCAATCGCCGGCTGGATCGCCCTGCTATGGGGCGACTCGCTGACACAAAATTACCTTAGGCTTTTGGGCTAACAGGTCTGTCAACACCAATATGTTTATCCTCGGCCTGACAGGTGGTATCGGCAGCGGCAAGAGCACCGTTGCGAAAGCTTTCCGGGATCTGGGCATTGCGGTTGTCGATGCCGATATCGCCGCTCGAGAGGTTGTCGCAAAAGGATCCCCGGCGCTCAAACAAATTGCCGATCACTTTGGTCCGCATATCCTTCAGGCGGACGGGACGCTGGACAGGGCCAAATTACGGCGCATAGTTTTTGACAATTCGGAAGAAAAGCAGTGGCTCGAATCGCTACTGCATCCTCTGATCGACCGTCACATCCGCAAACAACTGACACAGGCGACAAGCCCCTACGCTGTCTTCGAATCGCCGCTGCTGCTGGAAACCCGCCAGCACGAACTGGTCGACCGGGTGCTGGTGGTTGACGTCCCAGAGAAAACGCAGATAACGCGCGCCTCGGCTCGCGACAACAACTCCGAAGAGCAGATCAGGGCCATTATGAGCACCCAGTTGCCACGCCAGGAGCGTCTCAGCAAGGCAGACGATATTATCGATAACAGCGGTTCAGCAGCAGACACCGCAGCGCAAGCCCAACAGCTCCACCTTAAATACCTAGAAATTGCCCAGACAAAATGACCACGCCAGCCATAACTGTGAAGTGCCCTACCTGCAGAAAAGCCGTTGCCTGGAACGGACAATCACCCTATCGTCCATTCTGCTCCCATCGCTGCCAGCAGATTGACTTCGGTGAGTGGGCTGCAGAAAGGCACAGTATCCCGGGGGAAGAGTTTTCGCCAGACTGCGAGGACGACGGTAGCTTCGACCATTGACGGGGGTGCTATAAATGGAAAGTGAACCCATCAGAAAGTGACACAGGGAAGCCGGTCAATCCCTAACCGGTTCGCATCCCTTGCGCTCACACAACCCTGTTGTGCTTCCCTGTGTCTGCGCTCATCCATGAGCACAAACAAAGTTTAATTGACGCGCGCAGCCAGATTCAATCAGCCATCGGCGATGATCTCTGTAGGCAATAGACTACAAGCGTTGCGTTGCAACAACTGAATGATCGGAATATTTGCCAAGGGAAAGTCATAGCGCGGCAGTTCCCCGACAGGCACCCACCTTATCTCCTGGCCTTCATTGCCGACAGCCTCACCGGAATAGCCCACAACCCGCCAGAATTCCAGCAGAACTTTTTTATCCGGGTAATCGTGGCTTATTTGCTGAAGAAATGAAGTCTTGCCAGGATCAACAGTTATAGCCAACTCCTCGTAGAGCTCCCTGGCAAGGGCTTGCTCAACAGGTTCACCGGGGGCAACCTTGCCACCGGGAAACTCCCACAAACCACCCTGGTGCAGGTGCCTCGGCCTTCGCGCCAGGAGTACAGTGTCATCCTCGCGGCAGATGACCGCAGCGACAACATGTACTCGCTTCATGTCCTGTATTCGGCATTGATGGTGACATAGTCGTGGGAGAGGTCAGTTGTCCAGACAGTCTCGTTGGCATCACCGCGATTGAGGCAGATTCGAATCGTGAACTCTGGCCGATCCATGACGGCCTGGCCCATTTCCTCACGATAGCTTTCCGCCCTGCCGCCCTTGTCCACGATCATCACCTCATCGAGATAGATTCGAGTCTTTTCTACCTCCAGGCCAGCGACACCTGCCCGACCCACGGCGGCCAGGATTCGGCCCCAGTTTGGATCCGATGCAAACAGCGCCGTTTTTACCAGTGGCGATTCTGCAACGGTATAAGCAATGGACAGGCATTCCTCACTGCTGCCTCCCCCCTCTACTACCACCGAAACAAATTTCGTTGCGCCCTCGCCGTCCCTGACAATTTCCTGCGCCAGGCGGACAAACACCGATGTCAGCGCGGCTTTGAAGCTTTCCACTTCATCTTCGCCCAGGCCGGACAGCGTGACGCCCGACTGTCCGGTTGCCACCAGCACCACGCTGTCATTGGTCGAAGTATCGCCATCCACGGTTATCCGGTTAAAGGATTTTTCCGCCATCTCACCCAGCCAGTCCTGCAACACTCCTGCCTCTACCGCCAGATCTGTCGCCACATAGCCGAGCATGGTTGCCATGTTGGGCTTGATCATCCCGGCGCCCTTGGCAATGCCCGTGATGGTGACAGTGGTTCCCTGCAGTTTTACCTTTACGCTTGCACCTTTGGGGCGCGTATCCGTTGTCATAATACCGCTTGCAGCGTCGCCCCAGCCATCGGCAGATAGAGCCTCACAGGCCGCCGGCAAGCCGGCAATCACCTTTTCCACTGGCAAAGGCTCACCTATGACACCGGTGGAAAAAGGCAGCACCTGCTGTGGCAAAACGGATTGGTGGCTCGCCAACGCCTGGCAAACCGCCAGCGCATGCGCCATTCCCTGTTCACCGGTACCGGCATTGGCATTGCCGGTATTGATTACCAGGTAGCGCACACCACCGGTAGCGAGATGAGTTTTGGCCAGCTGAACCGGGGCAGCGCAAAAGGCATTTTTTGTAAACACGCCGGCGACCGTTGCCTCTGGATGGAGCTCCATCACCACAAGGTCTTTGCGACCCGGTTTTTTTATCCCGCAGGATGCTACCCCCAGCCTGAAGCCGGCAACGGGATGCATAACCGGAAAGGAATCATTTCCTACAGCCATACAAATACTCTCTGTTCAAAGGGGACGCTTCTTCGACCGATCACGCCAAACGGCCGTGACACTGCTTGTACTTCCTGCCACTGCCGCAGGGGCAGGGCTCATTTCGGCCTATTTTATCACCCTCACGCACATAGGGTTGGGCGCCTTCCTGGCCAACACTGACACCCCCTTCCTCAATGGCGGAAACTTCCCGATGCTGCATATTCAACTGCTGCTTCTGCTGTGCTTCGCGCTGTTGTCGCTCCATTTCATCGACTTCTGCCTGTGTGCGAACTTCAACCCGCGCCAGAAACTGCACTGTTTCGTATTTTATGTTCTCGAGCATTTCCTGAAACAGCTCAAACGACTCACGCTTGTACTCCTGCTTCGGGTTTTTCTGCGCGTAGGCTCGCAGGCCAATACCCTGTCGCAGGTGATCCATGTTGGCGAGATGCTCTTTCCACAGGGTATCCAGAACCTGCAGCATCACCCTGCGCTCTACCGTGCGCATATTCGCCTCACCGATCTGCTCACATTTTTCTTCATAGGCCCGGGTCATTGCCTGCTGGATTTTCTCGCGCATCCCGTCCTCGTGAAGACGCTTGTCTTCATCCAGCCAGCTCTGGATCGGCAGCTCCAAGCCGAATTCAGCAGCCAGGTGCGCTTCCAGCCCCGCAATATCCCACTGCTCGGACAGGCTCTGGGGTGGCACAAAGCCACTGATCGCGTTATTCACTACATCCTCGCGGATATTGGCTATCACATCCGCCACATCGTCCGCTTCCAGCAGCTCGTTGCGCTGCTGGTAAACAACCTTGCGCTGATCATTGGCGACATCGTCAAACTCGAGCAACTGCTTGCGAATATCAAAGTTACGCCCCTCGACCTTGCGTTGTGCCTTCTCTATGGCGTTGGTCACCATGCGATGCTCAATAGCCTCGCCCTGTTTCATGCCCAGCGCGCGCATCATGTTCTTCACCCGATCTGAAGCAAAAAGGCGCATCAACGAGTCTTCCATCGACAGGTAGAAGCGCGACACACCGGGATCGCCCTGGCGTCCGGCCCTGCCTCGCAGCTGGTTGTCAATCCGGCGAGATTCATGGCGCTCGGTACCCAGAATATGCAAACCTCCGGCCTCTATTACCTTGTCGTGGCGCTGTTTCCAATCTGCCTTGATGTTATCGATTTGCTGCTGTGTCGGGTTGTTTAACTCCGCCACTTCCGCTTCCCAGTTGCCCCCGAGGACGATATCGGTACCGCGGCCGGCCATATTAGTCGCTATGGTCACAGTGCCCGGACGCCCCGCCTGGGCAATGATCTGCGCCTCCTTTTCGTGGTGTTTGGCATTGAGCACCTGGTGTGGAATGCCGGCTTTCTTCAGGCGCGCGGACATTGCCTCGGATGTCTCAATCGATGCGGTACCCACCAGTACCGGAGCACCTTTTTCCCGGCATCCTTTAACATCCTCTATCACCGCCGCAAACTTCTCTTCCTGACTGAGATAAATCAGGTCATTGAGATCCTCCCTTGCAATGGGGACATTGGTGGGAATCACCACCACCTGTAAGCCGTAGATCTGGTGAAACTCATAGGCTTCGGTGTCTGCGGTGCCAGTCATACCGGCAAGCTTTTGGTAAATCCGGAAATAATTCTGGAAGGTGTTGGATGCCAGTGTCTGGCTCTCACTCTGGATATGCACACCTTCCTTGGCCTCAATCGCCTGATGAAGCCCTTCGGAAAGGCGCCTGCCTTCCATTGTGCGACCAGTATGCTCATCGATCAGCACCACCTGATTGTTTTTCACAATGTATTCCACATCGCGATGAAACAGGTGGTGAGCCTTCAATGCCGACTGCACATGGTGCAAGAGGCCCAGATTGGCTGCCTGGTAGAGGCTATCTCCTTCACCAAGTAAGCCCTTACTTACAAGAAGACTCTCCAGCTTGGTGTGTCCCTCTTCAGTCATTTCCACCTGTCGGGACTTCTCGTCGATAATAAAATCGCCCCCCTGTTCCTCCGTCTGCGGCTTTAGCAAAGGAATCAGGTCATTCATGCGCTTGTAGAGAACGGAACTGTCCTGGGCATGTCCGGAGATAATCAGTGGCGTCCTGGCCTCGTCGATCAGGATGGAATCCACCTCATCGACGATGGCAAAAGACAGCTTCCTCTGCATTTTGTCTTCGAGACGGACTGCCATGTTGTCCCGGAGATAATCAAAACCAAACTCATTGTTGGTGCCGTAGGTGACATCTGCAGAATAGGCGGCGCGCTTTTCATCCGGCATCTGGCCGGGCACTATTGCGCCGACAGTGAGGCCCAGAAACTCATAAATTGGCCGCATCCAGTCAGCATCCCGGCGCGCAAGATATTCATTGACGGTAACGATATGCACCCCGTCTCCCGACAGCGCATTGAGATACACCGGCAGCGTTGCCACCAGCGTCTTGCCCTCACCGGTGCGCATTTCGGCAATTTTTCCCTCGTGGAGAGTGATACCGCCAATCATCTGCACATCAAAATGGCGCAGCCCAAGCGTTCTTTTCGACGCCTCCCTGACAACGGCGAACGCTTCCGGCAACAAATTATCCAACGACTCTCCTGACTGTAGCCGCTGCCTGTATTCATCGGTTTTTGCTTTTAGTGCCTCGTCATCCAGTGCTGCAAGCGCTTCTTCCTGCTGGTTGATGCGCTTGACAATTTTTGCCATGCGCTTAACTTCACGATCATTTTTGTTACCAAATACTTTGCGCAGTATTTTCCTCGACATATACCTAAATCCAGATAAATAAATAGCTTAGACGGCTGTAAAAGCCGCACGGAAGCCAGCCGTGCCGGCCGACAAAAAAGAGGGGGGAATATTATCGAATCGTACGATGGATGTAACTGGCCGGATCTACTGATCGGCCATGTTTGTAAACCTCAAAGTGGACGTGAGGCCCGGTCGAGCGACCCGTACTGCCCATGGTGGCAATGGGTTGACCCTTTTTGACAATGTCTCCGACTTTGACCAGGTTGTTCTTATTGTGGCCATAGCGGGTGACATAACCTTCGCCGTGATCCAGCTCGATCAAATTACCGTAGCCGCTCCTTTCGCCGGACCAGGTCACAACGCCCTTCGCTACAGCAACCACTTCAGAGCCTTCCTTGCCGGCAAAATCCACACCCTTGTGCCAGGCCTTCTGGCCCTTGAAAGGGTCGCGACGCATACCATACGGAGATGACAACCAGCCCTTCACGACTGGACGACCGGTTACCGTACTCTGCCTCTTAAGCTGGCGATCTGTCAGCATTGATTCAAGAATCAGCAACTGCTGCTCACGATCTTCTAACTTGGACGCGAGCTGACCATAGAGCTGGTCGAAATCTTCGCTCACATCAGCAGAAAGACCAAACTCATGGGGACCACCAACCGCGGGTTCAAGACTGAAATCAAATTCGCCATCATCCAGGCTGGCCATATCCGTCAGGCGCTCTCCCAGGGCATCAAGCCGCACCAAGCGCGACTGCATTGAAGCAAGCTTGAGCGTCAGGGCTTTTAATTTTTGCTGGGCCTGCTCCTGGCTGTCATCCAGTTCACTCTGCTGCAGGGCCAACTCCCGCTTCATATCCGCCAGAGACTCCTCTAGCAGGAAGCCCAGTTGCCCCCCGCCCAACTGCAACCCAACGTACAGACCTGCAATCGGCAATCCGAGAAAACAGACAGACAGCAACACCTTCGCCCAATTATTGAGCGTCAGGGATCGCGTTCGATCGTCTCTATTGCTGATCAGAATTATCTTCATCATTCAGGTTTATTGCTTCGAGTGCCTGTTGGTATTAACTATACCGCAAGGGCCAACTTGCCAAATGAGATGGGGGACACATCTTCGTCATTTTCAAAAGTGACCATCTCCCAGGCATCACGGTCGGCCAAAAGTGCTCTGACCGCCTTGTTGTTGAGCCCGTGACCGGATTTATAGGCGTCAAACTCGCCGATCAAGCTGTTGCCCAAAAGGTATAAATCGCCAATAGCATCCAGAATCTTGTGCTTGACGAACTCATCTTCAGAGCGCAGGCCATCTTCGTTGAGCACCCTGTCGGTATCTACCACAATCGCATTGTCTGTGCTGCCACCGCGCGCCAGCCCTTTGGAGCGCAAATACTCGATTTCGTGCATAAAACCAAAGGTTCTGGCACGGCTGACTTCCTTGACGAAAGACGTCGTCGAGAAATCAAGCTCCGTCTTCAGCGTGCGATTTTTGAACACCTCGTGGTCAAAATCGATGGCAAAGGTAATTTTAAAGCCGTCGAAGGGCTTGAAGCAG
>JBFFTH010000095.1:0-7831 GCA_041571855.1 Porticoccaceae bacterium | reverse complement strand
TCTCTGTTTTGGAGGCCAGATTTTTCTTCAGCTTTTGCAGCACGCCAGCAAGCACCAGTTCTTCCCGTGTGAAGTCGGTACCAAAGGGGAACTTGGGCAGTAACCCTTTTTTACGCATCTCGCCGGCGAGACGTTCCAGTCGTTGCGGCGTGTTGTTGCGGTATTCAGCCGGGATTTCATAGTCCAGGGGAATCTTCCCGGCCTCTTTCGCCTGTTCGAGCAGTTCATCCTGAAAACGGGAGTCGGTGATATTGAGTATGCCGGCGATCACATCCTTTTCCATCTTGCCCCTGATATCGGCAATGCCGTATTCGGTGACGAGAATATCGCGCATATGGGCCGGGATGGTGATATGGCCGTAGTTCCAGACGATATTGGAGGTGACTTTGCCGCCCTTGCTGCGGGTGCTGCGACACATCAGGACTGAACGCCCATCATCGAGGGCGTGTGCCATGGCGACAAAGTTGTACTGGCCACCGACACCGGAAATCTTGCGCCCGTCATCGAGCCCGTCTGAGCATGCGGCCCCCAAGAGCGTCGACATGATCGTGGTATTCATGAAACGGGCCTTTTGCCGCTGGGCGCGACCAATTTCCTCGCAACCGTAAAGCTGGTTAACGTAGGAGATATTGATCATGGAGATTTTTTTCAGATCCGCTTCCGGCATGGTGCGCAAGGCTTCATACATGGCCTGTGGACCGAGGAAAAAACCCGCATGCAGGACAATACCCGGTGCCAGTTTGTCGCCCAGGCAGTGTTTTTCGATATCGCGACGGGCGGCCTGGCTGGCCAGGCTGGCTTCAAGTTTATTGCCGTCAGCTGTGCAAAGCAGTTCGCCTTCAAGGCTGATATCGTCCCTGAAGAAACCGAATTTCTTCAGGTAGTCGACATCCTCTCCGGTGAGTTCTGTGCTGATGGCTCCGGCAGCAACCAGTTCATCCAGTGCAGCCATATTGATATCGGCACTGACTTTATCTTCGTTGAGCAGTTTTTGCAGGATGACATCGTCGTGGACTTCCCGGGTCAGGATGCCGGCGTCAAACAGGTGGCGGAAGCCATCTGCAAACATCTCTGTTGAGCCGTAGATGCCTTTTTCAAAGGGAGACGTTCCACCGATTTCGTCGACCAGCGCACCGTTATTTGCCAGGGTGCCCAGCGTGTCGAGGGCAGAGAGATATTCTTCATTGTGCCTGTGACGCAGGATCAGTCCGTAGGTGATGGCATCCCCCAGTGAGCCGATGCCGATTTGCAGGGTACCGGCATCGGGTATCAGGCTGCTGGCGTGAAGCCCGATCATGTAGTCCGCGGTCTCCACAGCCTGGGTTGGAACGCCCAGCAGGGTGTGATCGTACTCACGGTTGTCAAGGATGAAATCATAGACGCTCTCTCCCACCAGGGCATCGTTGTACATAAAGGGCATGGTCTGGTTGACCTGGCCAACGATGGCAACCTCTTTGCCCTTTTCCCGCTCTGCCTGCAGTCGCAGGAGGCCATCCCGGACAAAGGCCTCGGAACTCATGGAATAGTGGCGCTGGCCATCGATATCCCGGTGGGTGAGTTCGTGGCCGAACACGTTGCAACCGTTGGACACCATGTCCCGGAACCAGAAGGTGAAATTGCTGTAGATGTAGTGTTGTTGGGCATAGGGGCTGTTGAGGGCCGAGCCAGCAGTGATGAAAATTTCCAGCACCTTAATGTTGTCCGGCAGCGTGCCTTTTTTGTAGGGTTTGAGGAATGCGAGGTCAGGAAGAGAGCCGAATACTCTCTCCACAAAGGGGTCGATAAACCGCGATTCCAGTTCGCTGCTGCCTTTGGGGCGCTCCACCATGAGGCCGGTAATAATGGTCAGGTCAATGGAGGGGTCCTCTACCGCGCGCCGATAGAGCTCATTCAGGATATGGATGGGCCGGCCAAAACCAGAGCCGAAGACGATCTTTTTGCCCACCCTGTCCAGCAGGTCCTGAACGAGTTGCTGGACATCGTCATAGAATGTACTGCTCATTTATTTATGCTCCATTACCTTTTGCCGCACAGTGAAGTGGCTTGTTTTTAACGAATGATGGCTTGTCGACAACCCCTCCACATTCTAGCTTTTACGGATTGGGTCGCAAGGACTATACTGCCTGTCTGGATTATTATTTAACCGATGATATTCATTGACAGGGTAAGTAGATGTTAACTGATGACAACCTTTCGATCGTTCGAAAATTGTATGACGAAGTCTGGAGTGGCGGTGATCTCGGGGTGATTGATGAGCTTGTCGACAATAATTTCATTGGCCATGCCACCCCGAATGAAATGACGATCAGGGGCATCGATCAGTTTCGCCAGCGGGTGGCGCTTTATCGCGATATTTTTCCCGAGATGGCGTTTTCCATCGAAGACCAGTTCGGCTGCGAGGATCGCGTGGTGACACGGTGGAAAGTGCAGCTTGAACAGAGCGAGGAAGCGATCAAAAGAGATACAAACAGCGGTGAACCGATCACTTTTGTCGGCATTTCGATTCATCGCTTCAGCGAGGGCAAAATTGTCGAGGAATGGGACACCTGGGATACGATGGCGGTGGTTGAGTCCGCTGCGATACCCGATGTGATCCGCTCCCTGACATTGTCCTTTTGATCGGCCAGCCCCTGTTCCGGCAGTAAGGCACGTAACTGACGCATCATTTACTTCCTGTTCGTGGGCCTGTTCCTGAGCCCGGACAGGTTCCTGTCGGCGCGGAAAACCCTTTTCTCTGATTATTGTAAAAATTACTTGCCGAAAAACCTGATTCGGCCTATATAGCGCGGCAAGACTTACCACGTGTAAGGGCTGCGGCTGTCAATCTCCAAACCTGTCTGCGACTGTGCCCAAAGCTGCGACGGCTGTATTTTTTAACCTCTTTGTAAAGGCATTGTCGTGTATAAGACGCTGATCGTTGTCGATAGTGACATGGCGTGGGAGGATGCTCTCCTTCCGGAAATTATCAGTTTTGAAACCTACCTGCGTGATTATCCAAAGCGTAATGAAAGGAAAACCCGCATTATCAACCTCTGTGACACCGAGCACTATCTGAGCAGGGGGTACTATTGCTCTCTGCTGGCCGAGGCCCGCCGACACACGGTTGTTCCCAGCGTCAAGACCATCAATGAGCTTCGCGATGAGGGCCGCGAGGAAAATGGTTTCTGGCTGGAGGATGAGGATATCAAGGGGCTGGAGGCAGTCCCTGTGGATCAGGAACATTTCGTATTTTTTGGCCGGACGGTCGAACCGGGGCTGGAAAAACTGGCCAAAAAACTGTTCCAGAAATTTGCGGCCCCGGTTCTGAAGCTCAGGCTGACAGAAGAGTCTGGCCGGATTCGGCTTCACATAGAGCGATCTTCCTATGCGGCCCTCAGCGAGAGCCAGCAATCCGAGTTTCGCTTTTTCCTGCTCGACTTCGTCAAGACTGTCTGGCGGGTGAGTGAGAACAAAAAAAAATACCGTTGGGACATGGCGATTCTGGTTAACCCTGGAGAAAAGGTCCCGCCCAGCAACCAGGAGGCGATCAGCCGTTTTATCAAGTCGGCATCAAAACATGGCATCTTTGCGGAAGCGGTGACGGCTGAACAGCTGAAGAATATTGCCAATTATGATGCGGTGTTTATTCGCGAGACCACGGCCATCGACCATCATACCTATCGTCTTGCAAGGGCCGCGGAAAAGCACGGTCTGGTGGTCATGGACGACGCAACTTCTATCCTGCGCTGTTGTAATAAAATCTATTTGCAGGATGCGTTCAGCTATAAGGGAGTTCCCTCGCCAAAAACGGAGGTTGTCAGTGAAATCAGTGACACTTCCCTGGACCGTCTGGAGCAGGAGTTTGAATATCCGATTGTTTTGAAAATGCCGGAGGGCTCCTTCTCGCTCGGCGTCTACAAAGCCGCCAACCGTGCTGAACTGAAGGAAAGGCTGGCAGAGCTGTTTCAGCATACAGCGCTGGTATTGGCCCAGGAGTATCTTTATACCAAATATGACTGGCGTATCGGTGTGCTCAATGGGCGGGCAATTTATGCCTGCCGCTACCATATGGCAAGGGGCCACTGGCAGATATACAACCATGGGGTAACCCGTTTCTTTAGCGGTGGATTCGAGACTCTGCCGACATTTGAAGTGCCGAAAACCGTGCTGGATGCCGCCCTGAAAGCGGCAAGTGTCGTAGGCAGTGGGCTTTATGGTGTGGATATCAAGCTTTGCGATAACCGTGTTTATGTGCTGGAGGTCAATGATAACCCAAGTATTGAGCACGGCGTTGAGGATGCCTATCTCGGCGATGAACTCTATATGCAGATCATGTCCGAGTTTCTCCGTCGCCTTGAGCAAAGGGGTCGCTGAAATGCCCGGGCCCACGCTACGGCAGGCTGATCGGAATGATGCTGAAGCAATTATTGCAATTGAACAGCGCTGTTTTAGCAGCGACAGAATCAGCCCGCGGCAAATAAAATATTTACTTGGCCGGGATACCGCCCTGAGCCTGGTAGCGCTGGTTGACGGTTCTGTGGCTGGCTGTTGTATCGGGCTGCTGCCGAAGAGGCCAAGACCGGGCCGGGTCTATTCACTGGCGGTGCTGCCAGAGTACCGCAGCCAAAATGTTGCTAGACGACTTATGGTCAGGCTGCTGGCTGAAATGAAACAGCGGGGATATTCCCGATGTCGGCTGGAAGTGCGCCATTCCGCCTGCGCAGTGCGCGCCTTCTACGAGCGCCTGGGTTTTCAGAATATCGCCAGATTGCAGGGCTATTACCAGGACGGAGAGGATGGCGTGAGGATGGAACTGTCGCTGGCGATCCGGGGAGATACAGGGGCAGGCCCGTTAAAGGGGGCATCATGGTAGCGTTGGATATTATTGGCAGTGGCGTTGGTGACGAGACTGGCGAGGGACTTTTTGCTGCGATCGCCAACGACCTGCTGGACAAGGGATACAGTATTAATCCGGGTGCGCTGCCGGCGGAACTGGCTGAAGCGCTGTGGCAGCAGGTTGTGCAGATATCCTCGGGTCAGTTTGAAAGGGGCGGAATAGGCAGGCTCAACCGGCATATGCAGAATGACTTTGTGCGCAGCGATGAAATCTGCTGGATTAGCGACGATTCTGATGCAGGACAGCAATGGTTGCGCTGGGCGGGGACGTTGCAGGCATACCTCAACCGGCGACTTTTTCTCGGCCTGTTTTCCTTTGAAAGCCACTTCGCCCACTACGGCCCGGGCGATTTTTACAAGCGTCACCTGGACGCCTTTCGCGGCGAGGCGAATCGCAAGCTGTCGATAGTCAGCTACCTCAACAGTGGCTGGTTGCCGGAGCATGGCGGTGAACTGGTACTGTACCGGAGCCGTGAGGATCTGGAGGGCATTCGGGTAACGCCAGGGTTTGGCACACTGGTGGTTTTCCTCAGCGAGGAGTTTCCCCACGAGGTGCTGCCCGCCTGTCGTGATCGCTATTCCATAGCGGGCTGGTTCCGGGTCAATGCTTCCTCGGCCGAGCGGGTGGATCCGCCGCGCTGAAGGCGACTTGATTTGCCTGTTTCAGGCTCATATGCTGGTCGTTTAACCCAAGCTGCACCTTTAAATAATGTCCCGGATATCCCTGGTTGATCTGCTGCAGGAAATTGGCGATTGTCGAGTATGCTCCGACCTGCCGCTAGGACCTCGCCCGGTATTAAGGGCGAGTGTGACAGCCAGGGTGCTTATCGTCGGACAGGCACCGGGCACCCGGGTACATGCTTCCGGCATCCCCTGGAACGATGCCAGCGGTGAATGCCTGCGCAACTGGATGGGGCTGGATCGCGACAGTTTTTATGACAGCAGCAGGATTGCGATCATGCCCATGGGCTTCTGCTACCCCGGCAAGGGAAAGGCCGGGGATCTTCCGCCCCGCAAGGAATGCGCGCCACTGTGGCATGCCAGGGTGAGAGCACTGCTGCCGAATATTAAACTCACCCTACTGGTCGGCCAGTATGCGCAGAATTATTACCTGGGCAAAAGTCGAGAAACACTTGCTCAAAGAGTTGCGAATTGGCGCGAATACCTGCCGGAATTTTTCCCCCTGGTGCATCCCTCGCCGCGCAATAAACTATGGCTCAGCCGAAACCCCTGGTTTGAGCGCGATGTTGTTCCGGCACTGAAACAGCAACTATTGTCCCTACTGGCAATGGAAGAGGGTGGTTTGCCTAATCTGGCGTGCTAGCTTTTTTTCGTCTAGCATTAATAGACCGGCTGTTGCTGCTGTCGGTGAAAAAAGGACCACACCATGAAATGCCCCGATAAAATTGTTGTACTTCTTGCCCTCTGCTTTTGCGCCACCGGTTTCGCCTGGGCCGAGAGCGCTGAGCATCGCTTCCAGCCGGTAGAAATGTATCAGTGTAATTTCAAAAAAGGTGAAGACCGCTCAAGATTCGACAGGATCATCCCTTCATGGAATAAATGGATGGATATCTACTATGGCGAGGCTTACAGGGCCTGGGCCTTGTCGCCGGACTTCAATGACCCCGACAGCACCTTCGATCTCACCTGGATCGGCGCCTGGAAAGATGGTCGAGCGATGGGGCATTCCCAGGATAACTGGGCAGAAAAGGGCGACGAACAGATGGCCATATTCATGTCGATACTGGATTGCCCGATACACGCCAGCATGGCCGCGGAACAGCTGGTGCGTGGTACTGCTGAAAACGCCGAGAGGTCAGTTGTCAGCTTCAGGGATTGCACTGTGGCCGAGGGAAAAACCGTTGACGAAGCAATTGATGCGGTCAGGACGTTTGCCAACTATATGGCGGAACAGGGTTCAAAGGCCTCCCAGTGGGTTTTCTACCCGGTATGGGGTCCTACCACCGACGTCAGTTTCAACTGGGTCGAAATCTATCCGAATTATACCCAGCTCGGTGCTGACTTCGAACGCTACGGTAATGGCGGTGCCTACAAAAAGGCCGATGAGTTGCTGATGGGCACGGTCGATTGTCGCCACGCCAGTATTTCCCGTGCCACCAAGGTCAGGGAAGCCAACGTGGACAACTGATCAGGCTCTATCGGGACAACCGCCAGCGAAGTGCTGGTTGCCGGTTTTTTGCTGTTGCTGAAAAAGTTTTCCCACGGATCTCTTTTTGATCGACGGTGTGACAGGCTGGACTAGTGGCCAGCAATGACACCTCTGATCAGCCATCCGCTATAGGCGATATAGCTTAAAAGAAATACTGTTCCCTCTGCGCGGTTGATGCGCCCCTGGCCTCGAAATCCGTAACCAAAGACAAACAGGGCCAGGGTCAGGGCGGACATTACCGCGATGTCCCGGTAGAAAACCTCCGGCCCCACTGTCATCGGATGGATGCTGCCCGCGATACCGACCACGGCCAGGGTGTTGAACAGGTTGGAGCCGAGCACATTGCCCAGTGCCAGGTCGTGTTCGCCCTTGCGGGTGGCGATAATGGAGGAGGCCAGCTCCGGCAGGGATGTGCCGATGGCGATAATGGTGAGACCGATAATCAGGTCGCTGACGCCGAAGCTGTGGGCGATTTCCACAGCGCCCCAGACCAGTAAACGGGAGCTGGCAATCAGCAAGATCATGCCCACCAGCAGCCAGATCACGGCAGGTTTCAGCGGCATCCTGTGTTCTTCGAGTTCGGTTTCAATATTGCTGCTGAGGGTGTCGCCGCCGCCGATTAACCCCTGGCGAATCGTCCAGCCCATCATCAGGGTGAACAGTGTCAGCAGCATAAAACCGTCCATCCTCGATAGGGTACCGTCCCAGATCTGCCAGGCGGCCAGTGCCGTGATGACGAGCAGCACCGGCATGTCCTTGCGCAGTATCCCCGACTGCACCGGGATC
>JBFFTH010000094.1:0-7909 GCA_041571855.1 Porticoccaceae bacterium | reverse complement strand
TGGTTCGTCTTCATCTAAGAAGCGAGTGTGTATAACCTCATCGTTATTGGTAAACTCGGAATAATAATAGCCCAGCCCCATGACCAGCCTGTCGCCGTTGTACTGAATGCCAAGCCCGAACTGGTCGTGCTCATAATCCACCGGAGCGGAGAGAATAGACTCGGTTAGTTCATGGTCGCCCCAGCTTTTGTTTCCTTCCTTGGTCTGGTGACTGTAATCGGCTGAAACGGACCACTTCGAGCCAAGGTACTTGGTGATGGCAGCGCCGTAGGTATCACGCTGCACCTCGTAGGTGAGCTCTCCGGATGTCCTGTCCGCGGTATCAACCGAAGTCGAGGTAAACGGATAGGGGGTCATCACCTCGAACTTCTCGATTTTCTGGCTATCGTAGCCAAAGAGTTCTGCCTTGAAGCTGCCCGGGCGGACATAGCCCATAGAGCCCACATGGTTGTAGACATCCTTTTCGAAATCGAGATAGGTATTGTAGGAGCCATCGTCGGCACCACCGTTCAGCGAGAGACTGCCCTCAGTGAACATACCATCATTGGCCAGATCATCGCCGTACTCGCCGAACTTACCGTTGTCATCACTGGTTCTACCGACACCCAGCTCGACGTGGTTGTCGTAAATTTCCGCGTGGGTAGCTGTCACTGGCAGAGCAAGAGAAGCCATTGCGAGCCAGAGTAGATTACGTTTTATATTCATTGCTCTCTCCCCCTGTTTATTCAAAGTATGCGCCGCCAGCGCCGTGGTTGGATCCATGAATCTCGCCGTGACAAGTCAGACACTGTTTGCCCGCAACGTAATGAGAATCCTTGAAGGGCGCTGGCGGGTCACCGTACCTATAATTTGAAATTTCCGGCTGCGCGTAGTCATACCCCCGGTGGCTGGTATCGTCGTGACACTGCTGGCAGAGCTGTGGCTGACGCGCGATCAGCATATTGTCGTGTATAGAACCATGCGGTTGGTGGCAGTTGGTGCAGTCGTCCTGGACGGCCTCGTGCTCGAACAGGAACGGCCCGCGCTTCTCGGTGTGACACTCGTAGCAGGTTTCGTTGACCGTGAACTCTTTCAGCATGCTCGGCCCCTTGCCACCATGGGTGTTGTGACAGTCAGAGCAGGCAACGATGCCTTCCTTCACCGGGTGACGAGAGAACTTCGCGGCATTGGCCTTCTGCTCAACGTGGCAGTCCAGGCAGACGCCGCTCTGGGTTTTCCTGTCCTGCACCAGGTCTTCCATCGCATGCACATTGTGACAGTCAGTACAGGCCACATCCGCAGAGGCGTGTTCGCTGGTCAGCCAGGCTTTCTGGTGCCCGCCGTCGTGACAGCCAGTACAGACCGCGCTCTGGTCTTCCGCGCTGGAAGCGCCTTCACCGGCAAAGCGAACATCCGGGGAGTTCTGTTTCGGTTTCGCCATGTGGTCGGCACTCGGGCCGTGGCAGGACTGACACATCGCAGCACCATCCGGCAGGCGCTCATCTGCCGCCTGGCCATGGGCCCGGTGCAGGATTGTCTGTGCTTCATCCTTTTTGCCGTGACAGCTCAGGCAGGTTTTTTCGGCATAGACTGAGCCCGCCCCGAACAGACCGAACATCAGCAACACAACACCGAACGCCTTCATACATGAAGATGTGGCTTTCAACATGGGTACTCCCCCTCTCTTCTCTTTATTACCTTTTCA
This sequence comes from Porticoccaceae bacterium, assembly GCA_041571855.1. GTDB lineage: Bacteria > Pseudomonadota > Gammaproteobacteria > Pseudomonadales > Porticoccaceae > JACKOF01. The sequence goes on along the minus strand of JBFFTH010000094.1, from coordinate 6,225 downwards.
GGTTTATTAAAAATTTATTATTGAGCAACCGAGACCCCTCAACTGCCCAGATGTTGTTCTCTACTCGGCGCCCAACAATCCGCTAACTATCTCTGCCAGCTCTTCATCGCTGAGTTCCGCATTATCCGCATGGTCTTCATTTTCGGGATCCCTGGCTGCTGCAGTAAGTTCCTCAGCAGTCATACCCTCATACTCGGAGGCATCGTGACAGTCCAGGCAGACAGCATCTTCGGCAACGGCAACAGTACCGCCACAGGCAAAAGCCAGCATCAACGACGCAATCAGATACTTTTTCATAAAACAACCCTTTCCAAATTGACCATAAAAAAATCCCCGGGCGCGCCTGCAACCGGGGATTTACCTTTTCCATTGTCAGCTGGAAGAAGAGAACAGCAATACCAAAAGCCGGCAAAGAAGCCTGAGGCTATCTCAGCCCCACGATGCAAATCTGAATGACTCGCTGGCATTGCCACTGTCTATCCCCCGTACTTACTAAATCCCGGCGACTACAAACACCATCACCGGGGGACATGGTTTATTTATTATCAGTATGGTTTATATGGGTAATTTACGGCAGGGTCAAGGAAGTTGGGGAACTTTTCTTAATCAACGCAAACACTTTTGATTTTGATCAACTTGATGGCACGCCAAATCCGATAGATTTGCACTGGGCAGATACCAATGGCCCAACTATCGGCTCTCACCGTGATTATCGCTTGATGCCCTCCTCGCCAGCGCCAGTGCATGCCAGATGCCCGCGATATTGCCCTGCCACCTCGGCAGGACACTGGTGATCAGCACCTGTTCAATGGCAACCCAAAGGTAAGCGAGAAGCGCCATCCTGATATACATAGGCTCATTCAACCACGCGGCAACAAAATAGGCGGGCGCGGAACCAATGGCCACCAACTTGGCGGCATAGGTGTGATAGTTGGGAAAACAGCGAAACCGGGCGAGACAGACCAGCGATGCAAACAACCAGAAACTGAGCGCCAGCATCAGGAACAGTGATTCGCTCTGATAGATAGTCGGCCAGATAAAAAACAACCCGACCAGCATGGCCCCGTAGGTAGCAAAGTCTGCCCAGCTGTCCAGCTGACTGCCAAACTCTGTTACCTGGTTCAACTTTCGCGCCAGATAGCCATCCAGCACGTCGGTGAAAAACGAAAAAGCCAGTATGCTCAAAAACGTATCGGCGTCTCTCTTGACAGCCATCCACAACAGCAGGGGAAACATTGCGACGCGCAGTGCACTGATCACGTTCGGCAAGTTGAGAACCAGGCTCTCTTTAGCCGCGATATTTTTTTTATTGTTCATTGCCCAAGTGTAACGGATTCCGGCGGGGACACAATTACCCAGAGGAAAACCGGTGCGGACTATTTGAAAGCTCTCTGTCGGACCGCTTCGAACAGGCAAACGCCCGCAGCGACCGAGACATTCAGACTGCTGACACTGCCGGCCATCGGTAGCTTAACCAGCAAATCGCAGTGTTCGCGGGTGAGTCGCCGCATCCCCTTTCCTTCCGCACCCATGACAAGCGCGAGGGGGCCGGTAAGGTCGGCACGGTAAACAAATTCATTTGCCTCACCGGCCGTGCCAACAACCCAGAGACCTCTTTCCTTGAGGAACTTGAGCGTTCTGGCCAGGTTGGTGACGGCGATCAGTGGCACTGTTTCCGCGGCACCCGAAGCCACTTTCTGAACCACCGGCGTGATACCCACCGAGCGGTCCTTCGACACCACCACGGCATCGACACCCGCCGCATCACAGGTTCTCAGGCAGGCGCCCAGGTTGTGGGGGTCAGTAACCCCATCCAGTACCAGCACAAATGGCGGGCGATCGAGTTCGTCCAGCATGCGCTGCAAAAAGGCTTCATCCTGGATATCTGCACTCCGGCACCTGGCCGCGACACCCTGGTGAGAGCCGTCAGCCAGGGCGTCCAGATCAGAGCGCAAAACCCAGCTGGCTCGCACCCCCAGCTTTTCGGCCTGGGCGACCAGCTTTTTGAAGCGCTGGTCTTGCCGACCCTTTTGCAGGCGCAACTCCTCGATCCTGTCCGGCGCGGTCTTCAGCAGGGCCTGAACCGAGTGCAGTCCGAAAACCCACTGCCCGCCAGCGGCGCTCTCTGCGCCCTTTTTGTCTTTACCTGAATGCATTATGGGTCAAGCTTCTCTTTTCCTTTTCGGTTCAAACCGATGGCTTTTTGCGCCCGGTTCTGGTGGCTTTTCGCTTGGGGCCGCCCTTAGCAGAAGGCTTGCCTTTATCTTTATTGGCGGCGCTATTGGCGGCCCTGGCCGGCGCTGTCGACCTTTTTTTCTGCTTCCCGGATTTCCGCTTGCGCACCTTCTGCTCTTGTTCGTATTCACTTGCCAGCAGCCGCGCCTTGGGTGTCACATTTACAGCCTCTTCAAGGCGCTTCTTTTTCGAACGTCGCTCACCGGGCAGAACAAGATCCAGGTCTATCTTGCGCTCATCGAGATCAACCCGGCTCACGCGCACTCTCAATTTGTCCCCGAGGCCATACACCCGGCGGGTTCTCTCGCCAACCAGGCGATGATGATCCGGTTCGTGGTAATAATAGTCTTTGGGCAGCCCCGTGATATGAATCAGTCCCTCTATATAGATATCATCGAGCTGCACGAACAGGCCAAAGCCGGTCACCGCACTGACAACACCCTCAAATTCGTCACCGAGGTGTTGCTGCAAGTATTCGCACTTAAGCCAACTTTCCACATCCCGGGTGGCGTCATCCGCACGCCGCTCGGTCATTGAACACTGCTCTCCTGCAGACACCATCCAGGCTGTATCGTAAGGATAGATCGACTCGTCAGGCAGCATCTTGGCGCCATCGACTCGCTTGACAAGGCGAGTGCGCTTCTTGCTCCTGATAACCCGGCGTATGGCGCGATGCACCAGCAAGTCAGGGTAGCGGCGAATCGGCGATGTGAAGTGGGTATAGGCCGGATAATGGAGGCCAAAATGCCCGTCATTCTCGGGGCGGTATTCGGCTCGACTCATTGTGCGCAAAACAACGGTTTGAATGACCTTCTCATCCACCCGGCCCTGCACCTGGTGCAGGAGTCTCTGAAAGTCCTTCGGTGTCGGCTCATCACCGCCGGAAAGACCCAGCCCCAATTCACCCAGGAACTCACGCAGGCTGGCCAGCTTGGTATCCGGCGGCGGCTCATGAACCCGGTAGAGCCCGGGCAGTCGGCTCTTCTCAAGAAAGGTTGCGGCACAGACATTGGCGCACAACATGCACTCCTCAATCAGGCGATGGGCATCGGTTCGCTCGGCCGGGATAATCTGCTCAATCTTGCGCTCCGCATCAAACAACATCCGGGTTTCGATGGTGTCAAAATCAATCGCGCCCCTGACTTCCCGCCGCTTGAGCAGCAGCTTGAAGAGATCTTCCAGAGCGTCTACCTGCTCGACGATAGAGTGAAACTGTTTGCGTATTCCGCTCTGCCTGTCTCCCCGCTGGGCAAGCATTGCCGCCACCTGGGTATAGGTCAGGCGCGCATGGGAGTGCATCACCCCTTCAAAAAACCGGAAAGAGACAACCTCACCCTTGCTGTCCAGATCCATCTCGCAAACCATACAGAGGCGATCCAGGTGCGGGTTGAGGGAGCAGAGGTTGTTGGATAGCTTCTCCGGCAACATGGGCACCACGTGCTGTGGAAAATAAACCGAATTGCCGCGCAGCCACGCCTCTTTGTCGAGCGCACTGTTCGGCGCCACATAGTGAGAAACATCTGCGATGGCCACGGAGAGCCGCCAGCCGCTGCGACCGCGCTTCTCGCAGTAGACAGCATCATCGAAGTCCCTTGAATCTTCCCCATCGATAGTGACAAAGGGCAGATGCCTGATATCGACCCGGTGCGACTTTTCAGCGTCGCCAACCTCGTCGGCAATAGCGGCAAGCTCTTCATCAATGGCGGGCGACCATTGATTGGGAATGCCGTAATTGTGGATGGCAATATCGATCTCCATCCCGGGAGCCAGATGTTCACCCAGAACTTCAACCACCCTGCCAACCGGCAATGTATTGCGATCGGGGTGGGTAGTAATCTCCACTACCACAATCTGGCCGCTGCCGGCGACACCGCCCTCTCCCGGAGGTATTACAATATCCTGCACAATGCGCGGGTTCTCCGGGCGCACGAAATGAACGCCGCTTTCGATGAAATAGCGCCCGACAAGAGTCTTGGTGCGTCGCTCCAGCACCTCGACAATGGAGCCCTCCTGGCGGCCCCGCCGGTCAAACCCGGTCAGCCTGACCAGCACCTCGTCGCCATCCATGACTCTTCGCATCTGGCGACTGGAAAGATACAGGTCTCCACCGCCCTCGGTTGAGGCCACAAAACCGAACCCCTGCGGATTGCCGATGACACGCCCCTTGATCAGGTTCATTTTGTCCAGGGTGCCATAGGCATTGCGACGATTTTTCACCACCTGGCCATCTCGTTCCATCGCCGCCAGGCGACGGCGCAATGCTTCTACGGAGTCCTCGTCGGAGAGCCCGAGTTCGCCGCAAATTTCCTTGTGAGTCAGGGGGCCGATGCTTTCCCGCAACAGGTCGAGCAGGTATTCACGACTGGGAATAGGGTTTTCATATCGCGCGGTCTCACGCGCTGCAAAAGGATCTTTATTCTTATGTTTCTTTTTCAAACACCATACACTCTCTGTTGTGAAATTTTAGTTTTCAATTGCTGCTGAAAATTGGCCGCAAGAATTGACAGGGGGGGATTGTAACAGTAAAGTGCGCACCCTCAACGTCAGTCGCACATTGTGCCCTGTCTTGCCCAGGTGGTGAAATTGGTAGACACGCTAGCTTCAGGTGCTAGTGGCTTCACGGCCGTGGAGGTTCAAGTCCTCTCCTGGGCACCATCTTCCCCTCAAAGCGTTTGACCTCTGACTGGAAAGTCGACACCGCGACAAGCTGTGCTTTTGACTTGCCGGCAACTCCATTGATATGTCCCGAACTCTACCCGGCAATAGCACGACAGCCCCGGGCTTTACGCCGGTTTTTGGTGTCTGCGCGAGAAACTTCATCAAGCTATAGCGGGTAAAGGTAATCACCCGCCGGCTGGCGTAACCGGAAATCCGCGACACGCCGTTGGTGACCACCTGCCTCGCCTGCTACAAGACCTCCCGCAGCGCCTGGCGGAAAATGGTGCCGGGACTGGGGGACTGAGCCTGCTCAGTCGGCCGTGGACGCAGGAGGCGTGGCCGGCGCAGTATAAAAGTCTTCCGGCCTGACCAGTTTTGGTTGCTCCGGGTCATGCTCATAATTGGGCGACATGATCTGCACACCGTATTCGTTGAATACGTCCTGGATGTTGGCGTGCAGTTCGGAGTATTTCTGGTTCATCTGCGCCACGTCATCACAGTACACGTTGAGCTCGTAGATCACGGTGAAATCCCCGAGGCTCTTTTGCAGTACGTAGGGCGCAGGATCACGCATCATCCCGGGCGTGCGCCCGGCGGCCATCAACAACAAGGCCTCCACCTGCCGCCACGGCGTGTCGTAGCCGATACCCACCTCTGTGTGCAGCACCAGGCCGCCCTTGCGTGCGTAGGCCGAGTAGTTCACCACGGCGCTGTTGAGGACAATCGAGTTGGGTATATTGACCTCTTCGTTCTTCAGTGTGCGCATGCGCGTGTTCATGGCGCGTATATCCACGACGTCCCCGATATGATCGCCGATGCGAACCCGGTCGCCTTCACGGTAAGCGGCCCGGTAGGTGAGGCTGTAACCGGCAATCAGGTTGGAGATAAACGAGGTCGACCCTATCGACAGGATCACACCCATGAAGATACCAATACCCTTGAAGGCCTGCGAGTCCGACCCCGGGATGTAGGGATACGCCACAACGATAGCCAGCACGACAACCCCCACACGGATAATGCGATAAGTGGGCATGGCCCAGTCAGCATCGAACTTCTCCAGCCTGATCCAGCCGGATTCAACCCGCTTGAAAAACGTCTGCAGGGCCTGTAACAGCACCCGGACGACAAAAAAGAGCACTGCCAGGAAAGCGATATCGGGGATGCTCCTGAGAAATCCGGTGCCTAGCTGCTGCAAGGGATCCAGCACCAGTGCGAAGATGCTCGCCGCCAGAGGGCGTGTCCAGGGATAGAGTCCGAGCACGGTGTTGGCCCAGGTAAGCACGATGCTCACCACGGCAACAAATCGCAGCCCCCTCGCCACCCCGCCAAATA
>JBFFTH010000093.1:0-7956 GCA_041571855.1 Porticoccaceae bacterium | reverse complement strand
GTTGTTCAGCCTCCAGTTGCTATGGACGCGAAGTGAATTTATCCGCTGCAAATGATCAGCTGGGCATAGAAATAGACAGGGCTATCCATGAGCGAACCAAAGTACACGCCGCTGCGGCGCAATGTCAGCATGTTGGGCAGGTTGCTGGGCAATATTATTGCCGAGTCTGAAGGCCCGGAGTTTCTGGCCAAGATTGAGCAGATCCGCTTGCTCTCGAAGTCGGCACGTGGAGGCGATACCACGGATCGGGAATCCCTCAGGGATACCCTGGACTCACTCGATACTGGCCAGCTGGTGCCGGTTGCACGTGCCTTCAGTCAATTTCTGAATCTTGCCAATATTGCCGATCAGCATCATATGATATCGCGGGGAATGGATGACGAGCTTTCCGCCACCAATACGCTGCGAGATGTTTTCAGCCAGCTAGAGAAATCAGGCATCGATCGGCAGGCAGTAGTCGATGCGGTTGGGTCGCTGCATATTGAACTGGTTCTGACCGCGCACCCCACTGAAATTACCCGTCGCACCCTGATCCATAAATACGGCGAGATTGATACCTGCCTCGGCCAGCTTGAGTTGCAGGGCCTGACCGAGCGGGAGCGGGAGAGAATATTTGGCCGCCTTCGTGAACTGATTACCCAGATCTGGTACAGCTATGATTTTCGCGTTGAGCGTCCAACGCCGGTCGATGAAGCCAAGTGGGGCTTTGCTGTCCTGGAGAAATCCCTCTGGCAGGCGGTGCCGGATTTTCTGCGACGCCTCGATGGCTGTCTGCACCAGGCCTGTGGTGTCAACCTGCCGCTGACGGCGGCACCGGTCAGTTTTGTCTCCTGGATGGGCGGCGACCGCGATGGCAACCCCAATGTCACTGCCGGTGTTACGCGGGAGGTTCTGCTGTCAAGCCGCTGGATGGTTGCAGATCTCTATCTGCGCGATGTGACCTGCCTGATCGATGAATTGTCAATGACGGCCTGTAATGAAGAACTCGCAGAACTGGCTGCAGGAGCCCACGAACCCTATCGCGCTGTCCTCAAGTCCCTCCGTGACCTGCTGCGCAATACACTCACCGATATCTCTGGCCAAATTTCCGGGAAGGGGCGTGGCGGCTCTGAAATACTGACTGATATGGACCAGCTCTGGCAGCCGTTGCACACTTGTTACCAGTCGCTGGTCAGCTGCGGTATGAAGGTGATTGCCAATGGGCGGCTACTCGACCTGTTGCGACGTCTGCGCTGCTTTGGGGTGCATCTGGTGCGGCACGATATTCGCCAGGAATCCGGCCGTCACAGCCAGGCACTGTCGGAACTGACCTGCTACCTGGGACTGGGTGACTATGAGCAGTGGAGCGAGCAGCAGAAGCAGGATTTCCTCTTTGCCGAGTTGCAAAGCAGACGGCCCCTGATTCCGAAAAGCTGGCAACCCAGCGAGGATGTCCAGGAGGTGCTGGACACCTGTGTGGTGGCTGCGGAACAGGTACCGGAGGCGCTGGGTGGTTATGTGATTTCCATGGCCCGACAGCCATCGGATATATTGGCGGTACAACTGCTGTTAAAGGAGTCCGGTTGCAGTTTCAGTCTTCCTGTGTCGCCCCTTTTTGAAACCCTGGATGACCTCAATCGCGCGCCGCAGGTGATCGGCAGCCTGCTTGAAAATAACTGGTACCGTCAACAGATCGGCAATCGGCTTATGGTGATGATCGGTTACTCAGACTCTGCCAAGGATGCCGGCGTGATGGCTGCAGCCTGGGCCCAGTATCGCGCCCAGGAGTCGTTGCTGGAGGTCTGCAATGCCTATGGCGTCAGTCTGACCCTGTTCCATGGTCGCGGAGGCACTGTTGGTCGTGGCGGTGCCCCGGCGCACGCGGCGCTCTTGTCGCAGCCGCCCGGCAGTTTAAAGAGTGGCCTGCGGGTGACGGAGCAGGGCGAGATGATTCGGGCCAAGCTGGGACTGCCGTCGATTGCGATTAAAACCCTCGCGCTTTACACCAGCGCCATTCTCCAGGCCAACCTGCTGGAACCGCCCGCTCCGAGGCCGGAGTGGCGCGCCATTATGGATCGTATTTCCGACAGCGCATGCCGGCACTACCGCGCCGTGGTGCGGGAAGAGCCGCGCTTTGTGGAATATTTTCGCCAGGCGACGCCAGAGCAGGAACTGGCCAGGTTGCCCCTGGGTTCGCGGCCTGCAAGGCGCAAGGCCGGCGGCGGCATCGAGAGCCTGCGCGCCATTCCCTGGATATTTGCCTGGAGCCAGAATCGCCTGATGTTGCCCGCCTGGCTCGGTGCCGGGGCCGCGCTGCAGGAAGTTGTTGCAGACGGACACGGCGAAGTGCTGGATGAAATGATCACCCAGTGGCCTTTTTTTGCCGCGCGCCTGTCTTTGCTTGAGATGGTCTTTGCCAAGGCCGACAAGGGGCTTGCGGCCTACTACGACAGCAAGTTGGTAGACGCAGACTTGCTACCGATCGGTGAGCGCCTGCGCACCCAGCTGGCCCGCGACATTGAGACTGTGCTGACGATTTCTGGCAAGCAGCAATTACTGGAGGGTCAGCCCTGGACCGCGCAATCCATTGGCTTGCGCAATATCTACACAGATCCGCTCAATGTCTGGCACGCTGAACTGCTGGTGCGCGACCGACAGCAGCGCAATGACGACATCGAACAGGCGCTTATGGTGACCATTGCCGGCGTTGCCGCGGGGATGCGAAATACCGGCTAGGTTTTCAGAGGTATAGTTTTGTAGAGAGAATTGACTGCGGGAATGCTCGCCCAGCTGTGAAGGATCGGCCCTGGCCCCAAGTTGATGCCCTATTGCCAGAGGGTTCGGCAAATATATGAGTATTATCGGCAAGTCACCTGAATGTCCATTTCCACAGTCTGTTTCTCGATGCCATAGACATCCGAACATGCCGGCGGAAGAGGTGCTTATACCGGCTGAAGGCACTGACGCAGCAGGAGTTGCTCCATTTCGTGCACACGCCGAGTCAGCGTGTTACCCGGTTCCTGAAAGGCGAGGGCTGGTCGCTGAACATCCGCCCGACCTCCAGGCAGGGTGACTGGAAGGCGACCAAAAGTTGGTATCAGACTCTACTTGTCTATGGCCAGGAGAGGATTTATTCTTGCTGTACCTTTTTCCCTGGAGATAGATTGATGATGCGAATAATAGCTCTGGCACTGCTCCTGTCAGCCCCGCTGGTTCATGCAGACCTGTTTGAGTGTGATGCCAAGAAAGCCGCACGAAATGCCGCGATGGATGCCACTGTGGGTGTCAGCGGACGTTGTGATCCGGAAAAGTTGGTTGAAGACAAGAAGGAAGGATTGGTAGAGGGGATCGACGACAAGGTCGATCTAGACCTCGATCGCGACGGGAAAAAAGACAGGAAAGATGACGGCGACGGATTACTAAAGCGCAACAAGGACGATTGAGTTAACCGCGTTGACGCGGAGTCTCCTCAACTTTGTCGAACTCTGCGCCGGCCTCAAGCGTAGTATTGATTGTTGACAGTCTAAAACACGCGGCCGTGGTGGATAATCACGGCGTATGGGTTGTTTGGCTGGTCGACTGCCCCTGTCGATTGCCCCTCAAGGCACGGCACTCGGGCGCGGCACTCGGCTAGCAGCTGCCGCGCTCTTTAGCTTTGCCCCGTTCCAGAGTAATCAAACTTCAGAAGTAGGTGATGATGATTAAATTTCACTGTGTATTGCGCGCCGGTTCAGCGCCAATCTTTTTTGCCTTGCCCTTGCTGTTCTCACCCATAACCCGTGCAGCGACTGACATGGATGCGTGTCTGCTGGAGGCAATCGCCTCGGCGGGAGAAGCCGTCACCGTGGGTGAACTTCGCCGGTCCTGCGAAACTGAGGACGGCGATAAAACGGCAGCCGTGCAGGAGGAGGTCGTCGCTTCGGCACCTGTCTACGAGCAGCAGAATCTACTCACCACGCGGTTTGCCGCCGAGGCGGAGATCGAGCAACGGCCGTTCGCCATCACAGCGAAGCGCCCCAACTACATTATGCATACGGTCATGGACGAGGCGAACCAGGCGCCCTTTAAGCTCGGAAATGGCGACAGTGAACCGGCGCAGGATGAGGAAATTCAGTTCCAGGTCAGCATCAAGGCCCCGGTCTGGCGCAACATGTTTGGCAGCAATATGGACATGATGGTCTCCTATACCGCCAGGTCCTACTGGCAGCTGTTCAATGACGATTTCTCCGCGCCCTTCCGCGAGACCAATTACGAACCGGAGGTCTATGTGCGGGACTTTACCGACTACGATGTTCTGGGCGTGAAGATTTCAGGCTGGGCCCTTGGGTTCAATCACCAGTCGAACGGCCGGACCCAGTTGCTGTCGCGGAGCTGGAACCGCATTCTGGGTCAGACCGCGATCTCCCTGACCGACGATCTTGCCCTGCTGGCCCGTGCCTGGTACAGGATCCCGGAAGACGACGAGGATGATGACAACCCCGGCATGCACCGCTACCTGGGATACGGTGACCTGCGCGCAGTCTGGGCGCCCAACCGCAATACGTTTACCGCGATGCTGCGCCCCGGTACCGAGGAGACTTCTTACGAGCTGACCTGGAGCTACCCGATCAGCCAGGTGTTTCGCATCTATGCTCAATACTACAATGGCTACGGGGAGAGCCTGCTCGACTACGACTACGACATGGAGCGGTTCGGTATCGGCATCACGATGAACGACTACCTGCAACGCTTCTGAGTCACCCGCTGTTGCGGAAGTTTTTGGCTGAGATGAAAGCTCACTGTTGAAAGTGGGGACGTTTGATCAAGTTTTTTCATCGACCGGGAATGGGGGCATGGCCAGTACGCATGCCCCGGTTTTGATCGAACCTGTTCAAAAGCGCGTGAAACAACAGCAAGGCCTGCAAGCCGCCACCCAGCCCCGTGCACTGTCGCAGGAGCGTGCTCCGCGGCTGGTACTGCTGTCGGGTTAATCTTTCCCATTGATGCTGCAGGCCTGTTGATACCTGGCTGGTGTATCAGCAATTCATAAAGAGTCGGCTACAACTGTGATTCGATGGGTAGCAGTTGTATAAGACCGGACATAAAACGCTGCCAAGTGGTGGTCTTCGGCTCGGTATCATAACGAACCTGTTGGCCATTCTCTTTTGTCAACCAATACAGCTGGCCGTCTTCTTCCAGCATTATTTTGTAGCTGTTCTCGGGCAACACACCTATGTCCATGTATTCCGCAACCTGTTTCGCCAACTCGGGGCTTTCTACATACAACCCCGCCTCGGTATTAATATTTGCAGAACGGGGATCGAGGTTGAAACTTCCAATAAATACCGACTCACGATCAAATACGAGCGCTTTGGTGTGCAATGACGCCTCGGATTCGCCCAGTGTCACTATTGAAGGTTGTTTTTCAGAGCCGGGGTCCGGTCGCAGTTCATACAGATCAACGCCATTCTCCACCAACTGTTTTCGAAATTTTGCGTGACCGGAGTGTGCTGCAACCACGTCATTTGACGCCAGCGAGTTGGTAAGGATGCGCAATTTAACGCCTCTTTCAACGAGTTCTGTCGCCGTGCTGACGCCACGATCGCCCGGGACAAAATAAGCCGACTCGATCAGGACCTCTTCTTTTGCCTGCGACAACTTTTTGTAGAGCTTAGATATGATATTCGTGTTGTCATTCTTCACGCCAACCATCGCCGGGTCATCATAAATAATTTCACCATTGGCCCAGATCAGCTCATTTTCCAGTTCTGAAAAATGTTGCCGTTGACTTTCCAGGTCCTGATCGAGCGGATAGGGGTAATCATCGCTGGCTATTTGTGCCCGCAAGAAATTTACCTGGGTCTCCATATCGGTTTTGCTGTAGCGGCGGTCAACCAGAGCGGTTATCGGAATGGCCCATTCACCGTTCCAGAAAAGATCAAACACTGATGACACGTCTCTCACCACAGGTCCCACACCCATAACATCCAGATCGCGGAAATTAGCCTCGGTATCCACGTCAAAATAGTGATTCCCGATATTACGCCCACCCACGATAGTGATCGCATTATCAACCACCATCATCTTGTTATGGCTGCGATGATTGACCCGGTTGAAGTCGGTGATGAAGTTCAGCAAGGTAAACTCTCGATTGGCAAATGGATTAAATATACGTATCTCGATATTTTCATGCGCGTCGAGGGCAGCAATAGCCGAGTCACTGCCGCCGAGGCCATTATCATCGATTAAGATTCTTACGCGGACACCACGATCGGCAGCGCGAACCAGTCTCTCGGCAAGAATTCGCCCCGTTTTATCTGCTGACCAAATGTAGTACTGAAGGTCAAGAGTACGTTCAGCGAGGTCAGCCATGGCAACACGGGTAGTAAATGCATTCCTGCCTTTTTTCAGGAGCAGAAAACCGGAACTTGAATTGTTTTGTGCAGAAAATTTTTCGAATATGCGGCCAGTACTGGTTGTTGCATAATCCGTAATTGCAGTCGTCTCTGTGCGCGGATAATCCTTAGGTATTTGTGAGGCACATCCATAGATCGATATGGCTGTTAAAAAAAATACGACAAAAAATGATGCTGTCTTTGCCTTGATCAAACTTATGGTTTTACTAGTCTTAAACATGCTCATAATAGAAATTCCAGCCTAATCGTGTATCACTAACCTGATCGTGTATCACTAAAGTTATAGTCAATATTAAAAACACTTATTCTTGGTAGATAAGTTCAGTAACGAGTAAACAGCGTAATTGAGCACCAAGTCTAGCAAAAATTACCCGGAGATGGCCTGCTGCCATTAAATAATCTGCACCACCAAAACTGGAGACCTGCTCAACGATATTGCGCCTCTCAAAGCTCTCGGGACTGAAACAACCCAGAGCACACACTGAACTGACGATTGTAATCAGTCTCAATCTATCCAGACACAGCCGGAGGCAGGTTATCCCGCTTGATTAATGGCTTGCCGTGGATGACTGCCACTTTCAGCGAATGTTGTTCCTGTTACTTTATGGTTCACCTGGTTATGTGAACTTTACTCACTTAGCCCAGTGCACAGGACTCGGCCAGGTTGCTCTCCCGCAGTGACCCGAAAGAGACGGGCGTGGGTTCAACGCTGAGGGTCAGTGTTTGCTTGTGTATGCCCAGGAGAGGATCTATTCTTTCTTTACCCAATCGTGGGTTGGCATTTAAGGGCTGAAAGATGGCAAGACCACTCGTCATGATGCAGGGCCTGTTGCTATTGATATCCTTGCTGATCGGCAATGCCTTTGCGGAGGAGAGTTCAACCCACTCCGCAGCGGTGACGGTCGATGGTCATGTGTTGTTGCAGGTGCGCGGTGTGGCCGCGGCGCCCGCCGAAACACGAGCCAAAAATATCGCCAACAACCTCATTGAGGTCGCTGATAACCCGGCGATCGACCCGGACGACGTGACGCTGGTGACCCGTGAAGGAGGCGGTATCGAGCTGCTATTCGGCGGCGAGCACGTGGCGACCCTGTTTGCAGTCGATGCCGCCCTGGAAGATGTACCCCTGGACATCCTGGCCGCAGCGACCGCGCAGCGCATGCAAGAGGTTATCGTTGAATACCGGGATGCACGCACCCCTCAGCGACTGGTGCGCAGCACCGGCCTGCTTCTGGCTTTCACCATTGCCGCCGCGCTGCTGTTATGGCTGGTGCTGACCTTGCTCGGCGCCGTTATTCGCCTGGTGGAGGGGCGTATCAAGGGCCAGATCGAGCGGCTTGAACAGGCCTCCCGCTGGTTGATCAGCCGCCGCCTGCTGTGGGCGATATTTGGCGGGGTGGCGAGGGGGCTGCGTTTTGTTGCCGTGGTGAGCATCGTGCTTACCTGGGCCAACACCGTGCTCGGACTGTATCCCTGGACACGCCCACTGGCGGCGAGCATCTTCGCACTGGTGCTGGACCCCCTGCAGCAGCTAGGCACCGGATTTCTCAGGAGCATCCCCGATATCGCTTTCCTGGCAGTG
>JBFFTH010000092.1:0-7961 GCA_041571855.1 Porticoccaceae bacterium | reverse complement strand
CTCGAGTTCCCGCTGGTATTTCTGGCCGGAATGGAAGAAAACCTGTTTCCGCATAAAATCTCCCTGGACGATCCCGGTGGGCTTGAAGAAGAGCGTCGACTGGCCTACGTGGGCATAACCCGGGCGATGAAAAAACTGTACCTGTGTTTTGCCGAGAGTCGCCGGCTGCACGGCAGTGAAAAGTTCAACACGGTGTCGCGTTTTGTGGCTGACATTCCCAAAAACCTGGTGGAAGAAGTCAGGCTTCAAAGCCAGGTTCACAGGCCGACCAGTTATGCCCGTGGTGCAAGCACCGGTTCGCGACCGGGTTTTGGCGATGAGGGCCGTGATACCGGCTTTGCCCTGGGGCAGCGGGTGAGCCATGCCCATTTCGGTGAAGGCGTGATCCTCAATTTCGAGGGCAATGGTGCCCATGCTCGGGTGCAGGTAAATTTTGACGGTCAGGGCAGTAAGTGGCTGGTGCTGGCTTACGCCAAACTGATGCCTCTGTGACAGGACAATCATTGATTCCACTGGAAGGGACGAAATAAGGTTGCATATGAAAAACTTAATTCTGGTTTTGACAGTGTTGGCACTGCTGCTGGCGGGTTGTGGCGGTGAACAGCAAGGTGCAGTGGCGCAGGCCTCTGAACCTGCCAAACAGCAGGTTTATACGTGGAAAATGGTATCCACCTTTCCGAAGAATTTTCCCGGCCTGGGAACAGCGCCGGAGTACTTTGCCGGGCTGGTGGAGAAGATGAGCGCCGGCCGCCTGAAAGTGAAGGTCTATGGTGCCGGGCAGCTGGTGCCGGCCCTGGAGGTGTTTGACACCGTCTCCCAGGGCACGGCGGAAATGGGCATGGGTGCGGCCTATTACTGGAAGGGAAAAATTCCGGCAGCGGTATTGTTTACCTCGATCCCCTTTGGTCTCAATGCCCAGGAAATGAACGGCTGGCTGCATCACGGGGGTGGGCTGGCGCTGTGGCGCGAGGTCTATGCACCCTTCAACCTGATACCCTTTGCCGGCGGCAATACCGGTGTCCAGATGGCGGGCTGGTTTAATCGCGAGATCAATTCCGTCGACGACCTGAAAGGCCTGAAAATGCGCATTCCGGGCCTCGGCGGTGAAGTGATTTCCCGCGCCGGGGCCGAGTCAATCAATATTGCCGGTGGCAATATTTATACCTCGCTGCAGACGGGGGTGATCGATGCCACCGAGTGGGTCGGTCCCTATAACGACCTGGCCTTTGGTTTCCACCAGATCGCCAAATACTATTACTACCCGGGCTGGCACGAGCCCGGCCCGACCCTGGAACTGGTGGTCAACAAGCAGGCCTACGAATCGCTGCCAGAGGATTTGCAGTTGATCGTGGAGGTTGCTGCCCGGGCCGCCAACAGTGACATGCTGGACGATTACACCGCCCACAACAATGCGGCGCTGAATACCCTGATCAACGAGCACCAGGTGGAAGTTCGCCCGCTGCCGGACGATGTCCTGAGAGAGCTCAAGCGACTCACGGACGAAGTCATCGCAGAAAACCTGCAGAACCCGCTGTTCAGGAAAGTCTACGAATCCCAGCAGGCATTTCTGGCCCAGTCAGTGAATTATCACCGGATTTCCGAACAGGCTTATTACAACATTCGCAGTCAGCTGGACCAGGACCAGTAGCAGCCGGTTTTTTTAATGGCGCCAGAAGGCCGGTGAAAACAGCACCAGCAGGGTGAAAATTTCCAGCCGACCCAGCAACATGCCGCCACACAGAATCAATTTGGCAAAGTCGCTGATATCGCCGTAGTGGGCGGAGACATCTCCCAGGCCGGGCCCCAGGTTGTTCATGGCAGCCGCGGTGGCGGACCAGGCCGTGGTGTAATCGAGCCCGGTTGCCATGATCAGCAGCACCATGATGTAGTAGGCCGCCAGGTAAACCCCGAAAAAAGCCCAGACCGCCTCTACCACCCTGTTGGGTACGGTCTTGTTGCGCAGTTTGATTCGCACCACGGCATTGGGGTGGATCAGCCGGTTGATCTGCCTGAGGCTTTCTTTCGCCAGAATCTGCATGCGGCCAATTTTGATGCCGCCACCTGTCGAGCCTGCGCAGGCGCCGAAAAAGGAGAAACAAAGCATCAGCATCGGCAGAAAGGTTGGCCACTGGCTGAAGTTCTGTGTGGCAAAGCCGGTGGTCGTCATCAGGGATACGAGCTGGAAAACCCCGTGATAGAGGCTGTCTTCGCCGTTGTAGGTGCCGGTCAAGAACAGATAGCCGCAAACCAGGACGCAGCCACCGGCCATCATCGAAAGATACATGCGCGCCTCGGGGTTGCGCCAATAATGCCCCACGGAATGACGCAGCACCGTGTAGTAGTGCAGGGCGAAGTTGATACCGGAGATGATCATAAAGACGATACAGATCATCATGATGACATGGCTGTCAAAATAACCAATGCTGGCATCGTGGGTCGAAAAGCCGCCTATGGCAATGGTGGCGTAACTGTGACAGATCGCGTCAAACAGTGACATGCCGGCGTAGTAATAGCTCATGGCGCAAATCAACGTCAGGGTGAGATAAATGCCGAACAGCACCTTGGCGGTCTGCGCGATTCGCGGCGTCAGCTTGTTGTCTTTTACCGGCCCGGGTGTTTCCGCACGGTAAAGCTGCATGCCACCCACGCCCAGCATCGGCATAATGGCGACGGCGATGACGACAATCCCGATGCCGCCCAGCCACTGCAATTGCTGGCGATAGTAGAGAATGGATCGGGGCAGGTCATCGAGCCCGGTCATCACCGTGGCGCCGGTGGTGGTGAGCCCCGAGATGGATTCGAAAACCGCGTCCGGAAGTGACAGGTGCGGTGTCTCTGAAAGCATCAGCGGGATGGCACCCGCAAGTCCCAGTTCCAGCCAGAACAGCACGGTAATCAAAAAGCCGTCGCGGGTGCGCAGTTCTGCCCGCTTGCGGCTAAATGGCAGCCAGATGATGATGCCGGTGGAGAAGGTCAGGGCAAAGGCCAGGAAAAAAACCTGGCTGGTGTTTTCCTCGTAAATGGAGGCCACCAGGATTGGCGGCAACATGGTGAGACTGAACACCATCAGCAGCAAGCCGAGTACACGGGCGATGACCGAAGCGTGCATGGTGAGGCGGACTCCTAGAAAAAATGAAAGCTGACTGAAAACAGCTTTTCGATATCACGGGTGCGGCGCTTGTCGACCACAAAGACGATGGCGTGATCGCCTTCCCGGATGATGGTGTCATGGTGACAGATGATGACATCCTCACCTCGCACCAGTGCAGCGAGGGTTGTCCCCGGCGGCGCCTTGATGTCCTCCACTGCCCGGTCAACCACTTTTGAGTTCTTGTAATCGCCGTGGACAATAATTTCCATGGCCTCTGCGGCGCCGCGACGCAGGGAGTGAACATTGACCGTATCGCCGCGCCGGACGTGTGCCAGCAACAGGCTCACGGTGGCTGTTTGAGGCGAGAAGGCGATATCGATTTCACCGCCCTGCATGAGATCGGCATAGACCGGGTTGCTGATCAGTGTCATGACTTTTTTGGCACCCAGTCGCTTGGCCAGCATGGAGGCCATGATGTTGATTTCGTCGTCGTTGGTCAGAGCCAGGAAAACATCGGTTTTGTCGATACTTTCATCCAGCAGCAACTCTTTGTCAGTGGTCGACCCGTTCAACACCACGGTGTGGTCCAGCTGCTCCGCCAGCAATTCGCAGCGCGGTTTGGAGTATTCGATAAGCTTTACGTTGAAATTCTGTTCCAGCGCTTTCGCAAGCCGCAGGCCGACGTTGCCGCCGCCGGCAATGATCAGGCGGCGGTAGGGTGTTTCCAGTTTGCGCATTTCACCCATGACGGTGCGGATATTGCCCGTTGCGGCAATAAAGAAAACCTCGTCGCCCTGTTCAATAATCGTGTCGCCCTCCGGGACAATGGGGCGATCCTGTCGGAAGATAGCCGCAACCCGCGCATCGACCTTCGGCAGGCGCTCGCGGATGTGGCGCAGTTCCTGGCCGATCAGCGGCCCGCCCTCAACGGCGCGAACGGCGACCAGTTGGGCCCTGCCATCGGCAAAGTCCATCACCTGTAATGCACCCGGCTGGTCGATCAGCTTATAGATAAAATCGGTGACCACCTGTTCCGGGGTGATCAGCACGTCGATAGGAATGTTCTGCTCATTGAAAAGCGCGTCGGCATGTTTTTTTGTGGTGTAGTTTTCGTCGCGAACGCGGGCAATCTTGGTAGGTGTCCGAAACAGGGAATAGGCGATCTGGCAGGCGGCCATATTGATCTCGTCTACATTGGTGACGGCAACCAGGATATCGGCGTCCTCGATACCACTGCGTATCAACACATCGGGATGTGCGGCGTGACCGGCGACGGTGCGTATGTCCAGCCTGTCCTGCAGCTCGGCAAGACGCTGCGAATTGGCGTCGATGACCGTGATATCCATGGACTCCCTGGCCAGGTGTTCGGCCAGCGTTGCACCAACGGTTCCCGCGCCGGCAATGATTATTTTCATTCTCTGTATGGCCCTGTCTGGTGGCTGGTGGCTACACCGTACTCTGCTTTTGAAAGCCTAGCGTAGTAAAAGCCGTCGTGTCCATTGACCTGGGGCAAGAGTTGTTGCCCGGCTGCCGTTCTGAAGCCACACCGCAATAGTGGATGGTGCAGCTCGGCATCCTTTGTCTGCCTGAGGAAGCGTTCGATCACGCCATCATTCTCCTGCGGCAGGGTAGAACAGGTGGCATAGAGCATAATGCCTCCGGGTTTCAGGGTGGTCCAGAGTATTTTCAGCAGCTGCAGCTGGGTTTCCACCAGCCGCGGAATGTCCTCCGGCTTGCGCAGCAGCTTGATATCAGGATGCCGCCTTATCACGCCGGTGGCCGAGCACGGGGCGTCCAGTAACACCCGGTCAAACGGCTCACCGTTCCACCAGCTTGAGAGGCTGGCGGCATCGGCAGCGATCAGTCTGGCGGACAATTGCAGCCGCTGCAGGTTTTCCTCGACCCGGCCAAGTCGGGATTCATCAACGTCGACAGCCGTTACCTCGCCACACCTGCCGAGCTGCTCGAGAATATGGCAGGTTTTACCACCCGGTGCGCAGCAGGCGTCCAGTACACGCTGCGCCGGTTGCAACTGCAACAGTTGGGCTGCCAATTGTGCCGCTTCATCCTGGATGCTGACCATGCCTTCGGCAAACCCCGGCAGGCTGGATACATCCTGAGGATGATCAAGCAGCAGGCCATCTTGGCTGAATTCGGTTTCCGTGGCACCGATCCCCGCAGCGATCAACTTCTGCAGGTAGTCCTGGCGGCTGATTTGCAGACGGTTGACTCGCAGGGTCATGGGCGGGCGCTGGTTATTGGCTTCAATCAGGGACTCGAAGGCCTCGGGCCAGTCTGCCAGCCATGCCTCCAGCAACCAATCGGGATGAGCGTATTTGAAAGCGGGTCTGGCGGCGAGAATTCTGTCCAGGTTGACCTGCTCCCGCTGAAATCGGCGCAGGACAGCGTTGACCAAACCTTTTGCCCACGGTTTTTTCAATTCATCGCAGCAGGTAACAGACTCGTTGACCGCGGCGTGGGGTGGAATGCGCGTAGCGGACAGCTGGTAGAGTGCGCAGGCCAGCAGCGCCTGAATGTCGAAGTCTTTCGGCTTGAATGGTTTATTCAGCAGCTCCGCCAGGTAGCATTCCAGTTTCGGGTACCAGCGCAGGGTGCCGTAGCAGAGCTCCTGGTAGAGCCCCCGGTCCTTTTCAGGCACGCGCTTAAGGCTCTGCGGCAACAGGGTACTCAGCGATTCCCCCTTGCGAAGGAGGCCGGAAATGGTGCGGGCCGCTTCTGTGCGAGCACTCATCGGGTCTTAACGTGTTGGCGGAAGCGTGTGCCCACCGTAAAGGTGTCGGCGTAGGCGTTGAGAACCTGCCCGACAGCAAGACGTTTTTTGCCGGGCAGCTGCAGCTCGGTGATAGCAAAACAGCCCTCCCCGCAACCAACAACAATGCCCTCGGGACTGGACCGGAGAATAACACCGGCCTCGCCATCGCCGGAAACCGTGTGACCGCCCCAAATGCGTATTCTGGTCTGGTCCAGTGAGCTATAAGCGACCGGGAAGGGGTTAAAGGCGCGCACCTTGCGATCAATCGCATCGGCCGCCTGCTGCCAGTCCAGTTCCGCCTCCTGCTTGCTAATTTTTGGTGCATAATTGCTGAGGGCAACATCCTGCTTTTCAGCAACGGCAGAACCCTCGGCAAGCTCCGATAATGCCTTTTCAAGCGCGCCCGGACCGATGGCGGCCAGTTTGTCGTGCAGCGATCCCCCTGTTTCCCGTGCTTCAATGGGTATGTGAGCGCACACTATCATATCGCCGGTATCGAGTCCCTCGTCTATCTGCATGATGGTGATCCCGGTTTCGGTATCGCCTGCTTCAATGGCGCGTTGAATGGGCGCGGCCCCGCGCCAACGCGGTAACAGTGAGGCGTGCACGTTAATGCATCCAAGCCGGGGTGTTTCGAGAATAGCCCCGGGCAACAGCAGACCATAAGCCACCACCACCATAATATCAGCCCCGAACTGAGCCAGCTGTTGTTGCGCCTCGGCACCTTTCAGTGTTTCTGGCTGGAACACCGGCAGCTTGTGCGCAAGGGCCAGGGATTTGACTGGCGAAGGACTGACTTTTTTGCCGCGACCGGCGGGACGGTCGGGCTGGGTATAGACGGCCACAACATCGTGGTTGTCGGCTTCAAGCAGCGCTTGCAGGTGCAGAGCGGCAAAATCAGGGGTTCCTGCAAAGACAATCCGCAATCGGTTCTGCGCGCTGGTCATAAAAATTCTCTTCTGGGCTCTCTGACAGGATTCGGTTCAGGTTGAGCTGGACTATTTTTGCTGGCGGTGAAGTTTTTCCAGCTTCTTGCGGATGCGGTCGCGCTTCATCCGCGACAGATAGTCTACAAACAGTTTCCCGTTGAGGTGATCCAGTTCGTGTTGAATGCACACCGCCATCAGTCCGTCGGGCTCCAGTTCGAAGGATTCACCTTTCTCGTTCAGCGCCTTGACACGGATATTTTCAGGCCGCTCGACAGATTCGTAAAAGCCGGGCACGGACAGGCAGCCTTCGTCATAGCTGCTACATTCATTGCCCAGCACCTCTACCTGCGGATTGATAAAAACCATGGGCTGGCTCTGGTCATCAGAGAGGTCCATCACCACCACTTGTTCGTGGACATCCACCTGGGTCGCAGCCAGGCCGATACCGGGCGCATCGTACATGGTTTCCAGCATATCACTGACAAGCTTGCGAATGCGGTCGTCCACCACTGCAACCGGCTTGGCTATGGTTCTCAGGCGGGGATCGGGGTATTCAAGGATGGTTAATATGGCCATTGTGTTTGTGACGAGTTTCTAGCAATCTGCGATAATCCACTGTTAACATTGGTGCGGATGATGGTATTTTGACCGTAATTCGCATGGGGCCGGTGATTATACACCAAGAAAAACTGTACACAGGACGACCACAATGAAAAAAGCACTGTTGGCATTTTTAAGCATCTGGATGTTTGCTCTTGCAACAATTGCCGCAGATGAACCGTTTAATGATGTCCCGGATACCTATACGGTCAAAAAAGGAGATACTCTCTGGGATATCTCCGACTACTTTCTTAGCAGACCCTGGTTGTGGCCGGAAATCTGGTATGTCAATCCGCAAATTCGCAACCCGCACCTGATTTATCCCGGCGACATCATCAAGCTGGTCTATATCGACGGCAAGCCACGCCTGATGCTTCAGCGCGGTGACCGGGTGGTCAAGCTGTCTCCGCAAATCAGAGAGCTTCCCAGTGACAAACCGATAGATGCAATCCCGCTGGAGGCAATCAACAACTTCCTCTCCCGAACCCGAATTGTCGATGAGGGTGTGCTGGAGGCTGCACCCTATGTGGTCGCCGGCTATGAGACGCGCCTGTTGTCCGGTAAGGAT
>JBFFTH010000091.1:0-8041 GCA_041571855.1 Porticoccaceae bacterium | reverse complement strand
TGGCCAACGGCTGGCGCAATTGCACAGTTTGCCGCAAACCGGGTTCGGGTTTGAAAGTGATAATTACTGCGGCCGGACTCGGCAGCGCAACCCGGCGGAAAAAGATGGCATTCATTTTTTTGCCGAGTTCCGGATTGGCTATCAGGCCGACCTGGCCTTAAAACAGGGGCTGATTGACGCCGGCGAAAGAAACAGCCTGCAACGGCTTATTGACAGGCTTCCCGGATTGCTGCCGGAGCAGCCAGCCTCGCTGATTCACGGTGATCTCTGGTCGGGCAATCACCTGTGCCGACAGGACGGCCTGCCGGTGCTGATTGATCCCGCAACCCACCGGGGCTGGGCGGAAGCTGAAATCGCCATGACCCGTCTCTTTGGCGGCTTCGATGAGAGTTTTTACAGCGCCTACCTGGAAGTGAACCCACTGCTACCGGGCTGGCAGGATCGCCTGCCGCTCTATAACCTCTACCACTTGCTGAATCATCTCAACCTGTTTGGCAGCAGTTATCACGGTCGTGTTATGTCAATCGTCCGCAGTTACCTCTGAGCAGCCCGCATGAAAGCCGGTATAAGGACAAGCGGCCGGCTCAGCTGGGCTGCCGAATCAGGGCCTGGCTGAGTGGTCCCCGGCAAAATATTCCCGGGTGAGCCTGAAGATCACCGGGCTCAGCATCAGCAGTGCTACCAGGTTGGGAATCGCCATCATGCCATTCAACGCATCGGCAATGCCCCAGACAATGCCGAGTTCCATGTTGGCGCCAACGAGGATCACGGCGACCCACAACAGCCTGAACGGGATGATTACCCGGACGCCAAAAAGAAATTCGGCACAACGCTCGCTGTAGTAACTCCAGCCAATCATGGTCGTAAAAGCAAACAGTGCCAGGCAGAGAGAAACCAGCTTGTCTCCCAGCGGCAGCACTGAATTGAACGCCGTCGTGGTGAGCACCGCCCCCTCACCGCCGCTGTTCCATACACCTGTCAGAATCAGCACCATGCCGGTCATGGTGCAGATCACCAGGGTATCGATAAAGGTGCCCAGCATCGCCACAGTGCCCTGGCGAACCGGGTTATCCGTTTCTGCGGCGGCGTGGGCAATAGGCGCACTGCCGAGCCCTGCTTCGTTGGAAAAAACCCCCCGAGCCACCCCCATGCGGACTGCCAGCATAACTGTTGCCCCGGCAAAGCCGCCGCCTGCGGCAACCGGGCTGAAGGCGCTCTTGATCACCAGTACCAGGGCCTCGGGGATGGCGCTGATGTTGATGATCAATATTAGCAGCGCCAGCGAAACATAGAGCAGCGCCATAAAGGGAACAATCTTGCCCGCGACACTGGCTATGCGGTGAATTCCGCCCAGCAAAACCAGGCCAACCAGCGTCATCATAACCAGTCCGCTGGCAATATCCGGAATCCCGAAGGCACTGCGCATGGCATCGGCGACCGAGTGTGCCTGTACCGAATTGCCGATACCAAACCCGGCCAGCATGCCAAAAAGGGCAAACGCCCCTCCCAGCCATGCCCAGTGGCTACCGAGCCCGTTGCGGATGTAATACATGGGGCCGCCAACTTTTTTGCCGCGCTCGTCGGTTTCCCTGTATTGCACGGCCAGTACTGCCTCGGCATATTTGGTTGCCATACCCACCAGCGCGGTACACCACATCCAGAACAGGGCCCCCGGGCCACCGATGCCAATGGCTGTGGCCACGCCGACAATGTTACCGGTACCCACGGTGGCTGAAAGCGACGTCATCAGCGCATTGAAAGGCGTGATATCACCATCGCCCAGGCCTTTGCGACCGACAAATAACTGCCTGAAACCATAGCCCAGCTTGCGAATAGGCATTCCGCCCAGGCCGATGGTCAGGTAGATGCCGGTGCCGAGAATCAGGGCCAGCATAACAGGCCCCCAGATAAAGCCATTGACCTGGCTGACGATAGTTTCAAACATTTAATTATCCCTTTTGTTAGCGAATGCCGGCCCGGTCACGCTGTGCCATCAGGCCGAACACGCCGCCAGTGTGGACAAACACGATATCACTGGCAGCGGCAAAATTGCCCTTGCGGATCTCCTCCAGCATGCCGTGAAAAGCCTTGCCACTGTAGACCGGATCCAACACGATACCCTCAAGTGAAGCCGCCTGCCTGATCGTGGCAAATACTTCATCGGTAGCGATGGCGTAACCCGGCCCAATATAGCTGTCATTCACCTCGCAGGTTATTTTATCCGGCGAAAAGGCTGCGACCTGGGGGATGTCCAGATAGAACTCTCGCCATGCGGCCAGGTCTTCCCGGAATTTGGCGGTGAAATAGGCCTCGTCGTCACAAACGGCCATGCCGATAACCCGCGGCAGTCCAGATAATTGCATGGCTGCCGTCAATCCGGCCTGGGTGCCTCCGGAGCCGGTCGCATGAACGATAGCTGCGGGAGAAATTCCCGCGACTTGAAAGTCGTTGACCAGTTCTTCCGCACAGGCGATATACCCCCAGACCCCGGTATGATCACTGCCTCCAACGGGAATACTGCAGGGCTTGCGGCCCTGTGACTGATAGTGTCGCTGCCAGTGGGCAAACAGTTGATCAAGCTGGCGGTATTCCCGCAGCGGGTAGCAACTCACTTCGGCACCGGCCAGGTAATCGAGAAACAGGTTGCCCTCTGGAACACTTTCGCCTCTTTCACCGCGCAGAATCAGGTGTACTTTCATACCCAGCTGAGCGCCGAGAATGGCCGTTGCGCGGCAGTGATTGGACTGAATGCCACCGCAGGTAATGAGGGTATCGCAACCCTCATCCAGGGCCCGGGCAAGAATAAACTCCAGTTTGCGAACCTTGTTGCCGGTGGTGACGGCACCGGTCAGATCGTCCCGTTTTACCCAGATTCTGGGGCCACCCAGTTCGCTGGATAGACGGTCGAGTGGTTGTAAAGGCGTTGGCCGCTGGGCCAGTGTCAGCCTCGGAGGAAACTTCATCATGGCGTAACGATAGCTGCTTTCTGTTTTTTTATACTGCCACAAAAAAGGCCGCGAAGTGATGCGGCCCTTCCTGCGGTTGCTGAAGTATACAACTCAAACGGCTTTAATCGTGCCCTTGGGCAATACGGCGTGAATCGCCGAACGCTGATATTTGAGCTCGACATTGTCAGCGGCCTTGACGGTGACATAGCCTTCTTCAACCCTGGTAATCTTACCCAGCAGGCCACTGGTCATGACCACCTCGTCGCCCTTGTTGATACTGTCGACGAGTGCCTGGTGTTCCTTCTGGCGCTTGCGCTGCGGACGAATGATCAACAGGTACATAAACAGGAAGAGACCACCAAACATGATCAGAGAGCCCCACGGGCTCGGCTGCTGGGCGGCAGGCGCTGCGCTGGCAGCGACAATCAATGATGGATCGAAAGACATAATTACCTCAAAAGTGATGATTCAAAATGTACAGAGGGGCGCGACTTTATCCTGTTCTCGACAAATACTCAATCAGTCGAGATTTTCCTCCAGCCATGACAGGACATCATCGTGATGTGATTTGGTTTTCACCTTGTTCATTACCAGCTTGACCTTGCCGTCCTTGCCAATGACGAAGGTGGTGCGGAGGACACCCATAAACTCACGCCCCATGAACTTTTTCAGGCCCCAGCAGCCGTAGGCCTCTGTCACCGCGTGGTCTTCATCCGACAACAGGTCAAAATTAAGCTCTTGCTTCTCTTCGAAGCGGGCGAGCCTGGGGTACGGATCCGGGCTTACTCCCAACACCACCGTGTCCAGCTTGTCAAATGCATCGCGGGTATCTCGAATACCACAGGCCTGGACGGTGCATCCCGGGGTCATGGCCTTGGGGTAGAAATACAAAACAACGTTTTTGCTGTTCCTGTAATCCGAGAGGCGAATGGTTTCGCCGCGCTGATTTTTAAGCGCAAAATCATGGGCCAGATCGCCGACATTAGGGAAAGACATTTGGTGTACCTCCACAGTTCTTAACAAAGCAAATTAAACCATGAAAAAAGGCGCCATCACGCGCCCTTTTCCATACGGATACCGCTGTTTGTCAGGGAAGCAGATCCTGCACAGCATCCCGCTCTTCGCAGAGCTCCTGTTCGGTCGCAGACATTTTGCCACGGGAGAACTCATTGACATCCAGCCCCTGGACGATTTCCCAGTCACCACCCTTGCAGACACAGGGGTAAGAGTAGATCAGGCCCTCGGTGATACCGTAGCTGCCATCGCTGTAGACACCCATGCTGACCCAGTCGCCCTTAGCTGTTCCCAGCGCCCAGCTGCGCATGTGAGCAATTGCTGCATTAGCCGCTGAAGCGGCAGAAGAGGCACCGCGGGCATTGATAACTGCAGCGCCGCGCTGCTGTACCACGGGAATAAACTCTTCCTCGTACCAGCTCTGGTCAACCAGATCGGATGCCTTCTGACCGTTTACCTTGGCGTGATGGAGATCGGGGAACTGTGTAGCCGAGTGGTTTCCCCAAATCGTCATGTTGGTCACATCATTGATGGAGGTGCCGGTTTTCAGCGCGATCTGCGTCATCGCACGGTTGTGGTCGAGGCGCGTCATGGCAGTAAACTGGCGCGGATTGATGTCCGGGGCATTTCGCTGGGCAATCAGTGCATTGGTGTTGGCAGGGTTGCCAACCACAAGTACCTTGATATCCCGTGAGGCATGGTCGTTGATCGCCTTGCCCTGAACGGAGAAGATCGCCGCGTTGGCCTCCAGCAGATCTTTGCGCTCCATGCCCGGTCCACGCGGGCGAGCACCGACCAGCAGTGCATAATCAGTATCCTTGAAAGCCACGCTGGGATCATCTGTACAGGTCATGCCTGCCAACAGCGGAAAGGCGCAGTCCTCCAGTTCCATTGCAACCCCTTTCAGGGCATCCAGGGCCGGGGTGATTTCCAGCATCTGCAGGATTACAGGCTGGTCTTTGCCAAGCATCTCGCCGGCAGCTATACGAAACAACAATGCATAGCTGATATTCCCGGCAGCGCCAGTGACGGTAACTCGAACAGGTGCTTTCACAGTAATTCTCCGATTTAGATAACTTGAGTAGTGTTGTTAGAGGACGGGCATTATAAGGATATAAGCCCAAATTTCACTGATTGCGGATCAATAAACCTATAGAAAATATGAATAGCGATTATATCAAGGCGCAATAGTATTGAGGCGCTGATAACGCTGTTGTAAAGACAGGTAGACTTCATCGCCAAAGTTCGGACTGGCATGATCCAGGCTATCAATGACTTCAACCAGATGCTCGTTATCCTCCTTTCCGCCCCACTGCTTGTGGTAACTGCCATCCTGGTAGCCATTGTCCTGGCGAAAGAAGTTAAGCACATTCTTTCCCACATAGCGGGTGTACAACTCATCAAATGAAAGCTCAACACCCTTCATCATTGCTGCAAAACCGGCCACATCAAAACCTTTTGTTTGCAGGGTGGTCAGGGCGAAGGCCTCGATATCAGCGCGAAAATCTCCCGTCGAATGATCCAGTGCCAACTGGGACTCGGCGCAAGCGGCGATAGTATTCCTGTCCTCACCGCTGAGCAGGAGAATGCTAAGTCCAAAATGCCAGATATCCACCAGCTCCAGGACAACCTGTTCACGGTCCGGGGTCTGTTTTTTCCACCACTTCCAGCCATAGTGGTCCAGCAGTTCGGCGCATTCGATCCAGATTGCGCGGTACCACTCAAAACCTTGCGCGCGCCAATGGTCACTGACCTTAGTGTTCATTCCGTCCTGCAAATCGAGCATCGTCAGCAGCTGCTGTTTCATGTTTCTCTTCCCGCCTAAGCCTTCACATACATATTGGTGTTTTTTTCCAGCCCGATTGTTGTGTTCGGGCCGTGGCCGGTAATGACGTCGGCATCGTCATCCAGCGCATAGAGCCTTTCCCTGATCGACTTTTCTATGGCGCCGAAATCACCGCCCCAGAGATCCGTGCGACCAATACTGCCCCTGAACAGGGTATCTCCGGCGATCAGTGTTTTGCTGTCCTCGAACCAGAAGCTGGTAGAACCCGGGGTGTGACCGGGCGTATGGATAGCAACGCCTCCGCAGCAATCGAGATCCTGGTCATCTCGCAGATAGTGATCGGGATCTGGAATGGGACTATAGGGGATGCCAAACATGGCGCACTGCTGGTCGAGGATATCCCAGAGAAACTGGTCTTCCTTGTGCAGGTAAATAGGCGCGCCGGTGGCCTTTTTGATCTCGCCAGCCGCCAGAATATGATCCAGGTGTGCATGGGTGTGAACGATCGCCACCACTTTTAAATCCAGTTCGGTCAGCAGTGCAAGAATTTTATCGGCATCACCACCGGGATCAACTACCAGCGCTTTTTTTGTTACCGGGTCACCGATAATCGAGCAGTTACACTGCAAGGGACCGGCCGGAAATGTTCTCACTATGTGCTTATCGCTGTCTGACATAGATTCCTGCTTTAAAACTAGTATTTATCGGGCGCCAGATACTAGCACATGCGCTGATAAAACGCTGCAGGCGGATACGCTGACTCGCCTGACAGATAAGCTGTCCTGTCTGGTATCTGCTTATCCTTTGCTGCTAGACTCTTTGTAGTCTTTCTCGCCATCCGCTTCCGGCCCAGTGGAGAATTTACATGCTAAAAAACACTTACACTCTATTCATCTTTTTCATTGGCACAGCCATCCTCCACACCGCTATGGCTGACAGTGCAGATGCTGTGAAGCTCGGCACGGAGTTATCACCCATCGGCGCCAACCCCAATGCCAGCGACGATGGCTCGATTTCGGCCTGGAACCCGGACGGCGTCACTCCTCCGGCAAATTTTGACCCGGCTGAGGGTTTCTACCCGGACCCCTATGCGGATGAGAAGAAGCTGTTTTCAATCACAGCCGAGAACATGAATCAATACGAGAGCAATCTCTCGGAGGGTGTCAGGGCGCTGCTGAAGCAAAATAGTGCGGACGGCTTTCGGCTCGATGTATATCCCACCCACCGGGACTTCGTTCCCGCAGATTTCCTGGTGAGGAACACACGCAGCAATGCAGAAAAGGCCCGACTGGTGACCGACGGCCTCAAAATAGAAAACAGCCTGGTGGGCTACCCCTTCCCGGTGCCGAATTCAGGCATAGAGGCCATCTGGAATCACCTGCGCCGACCGCTGCCAAGCCATGAAATCACCTATCACAATTACTATGTCACTTCTGATGGCACGCCTATCCTGGCAACCAAGGCAGACGCCTATCTCTGGGTAGAAGCACTGGAAGCGGAGAACCGGGACAAGGATATATCGACTCTGCCCTCTTTCAAGCTTCGTATCAATTACACTGCACCCGCACGCCGGGCCGGAGAAATCACCCTGATTCATGAGCCGGCTGGCGACTATAGCAAGGAGAAAGGCCGCAAAGCCTGGCAATACCTCACTGGCCAGAGGCGAGTGCGACTGGCGCCGGCGGTGAATTTTGACACGCCGAACCCGGGTGTAGCCGGCTCAGCCACCTACGACGACGCCGGAATCTTTAACGGTTCACCGGAAAAGTACAACTGGACACTGGTCGGCAAAAAGGAAATGTACTTCCCCTACAATGAATTCAAACTGGTGTATGAAACACCGGTGCTGGATTTGTTTGACAAGCGAAATCTGAAACCCGATTACGTGCGCTGGGAAAAACATCGGGTCTGGGTTGTCGAGGCAGAGTTGAAAGAGGGCCTGCGACACCTGTACCACAAACGTCGCTTCTACCTGGACGAGGATAGCTGGTCTGCCCTGTCCTCCGAGTCCTATGACCAGATGGGGCAGCTCTGGCGTGTGCAACTGTTGCACCCAACCTTTCTCTGGGATAAAGGGCTGACATATAGCCTGGCCACCTCGGGTTATGACCTGCTGAGCGGTATCTATTACCTGTCAGGCAAACCCGTCCCCCAGGGCATAGACTTTACCCTCTCGAAGGACAAGAATTTCTTTACCTCCAATGGGATGTCGCGAGGGTCGCTTCGCTAGGGCCGAAAAAATAATGCATTGAAATTATCCGTGGTGGCAGCGGCCACTGCCTCGACGCTAATG
>JBFFTH010000090.1:0-8070 GCA_041571855.1 Porticoccaceae bacterium | reverse complement strand
GGGCCGGCAATTGGTGCCTCAAGTTTTGAAGTGGGAAGCGATGTTTACGCTGCCTTTCAGGCTAACAGCGGGGTGTGGGGCAGTTCCGCGGAGATCGCGGCCTGTTTTTTCCCGACGACTCAAAATCACTGGCACGCAGATCTGTATGGATTGGCAAAGCTGGCCCTCAGGGCTGTTGGCGTGGAGCAGGTGTTCGGCGGTGATTTTTGCACCTATACAGAGCAGGCGCGTTTTTATTCTTTCCGTCGGGATGGCGATACCGGTCGCATGGCGAGTCTGATCTGGATGGCTGACGACTAACTTGAAAACCCGCTTTGCCGCCCCAACTTTCTTGGTAATCAACCGGTTACCGGTGAAGTAAGAGAGGTAAGTATGAGGTTTGACCGTTTAACCAACCAGTTGCAAAGTGCCCTCGCAGATGCCCAGTCATTGGCTGTTGGACGCGACCACAATTCCATTGAACCGGTTCACCTGTTGCTGACAATGCTCGGTCAGGATGGGGGTTCTACGAAGCCGATCCTGGTCCAGGCCGGGGTGGACCTGGGTAACCTGAATCAGCAACTGCAAGAGATCCTGGCCGGCCTCCCCGTTATTCAGTCTCCCACAGGTGAGGTGACCCTGTCGCAAAACCTGGCCCGCCTCTTCAACCTGGCGGATAAGCAGGCACAGCAGCAGGGCGATCAGTACATTTCCAGTGAAACGGTTCTGCTGGCGATATTTGATGACAGTGGCGACGTCAGCCGCTTACTGAAAAAGGTCGCCGACAAGGCACGTGTTCAGGCTGCGGTGGAGAAACTGAGAGGAGGTGAAAAAGTGACAAACCCGGAAGCAGAGGGCAGCCGCCAGGCGCTGGAAAAATATACCATTGACCTAACCGAAAGGGCGGAGCAGGGCAAACTCGACCCCGTTATCGGACGCGACGATGAAATTCGCCGCACCATCCAGGTGCTGCAGCGCCGCACCAAGAACAACCCTGTGCTGATCGGGGAGCCGGGTGTCGGCAAGACGGCCATTATCGAAGGTATGGCCCAGCGCATTGTCAACGGAGAAGTGCCGGAAGGCCTGAAAGACAAGCGGGTGCTGGCACTCGATCTGGGCGCACTGCTGGCCGGAGCCAAGTTTCGCGGTGATTTTGAGGAGCGCCTGAAAGCCGTGCTCAACGAACTGAGTAAACAGGAGGGCCGGATTATCCTGTTTATCGATGAGTTGCACACCATGGTTGGTGCCGGCAAGGCCGAAGGTGCCATGGATGCGGGCAACATGCTCAAGCCGGCACTGGCGCGGGGCGAGCTCCACTGCGTCGGCGCCACGACCCTGAATGAGTACCGCGAGAACCTCGAGAAAGATGCAGCACTGGAACGCCGCTTCCAGAAAGTGCTGGTCAATGAGCCGAACGAGGAAGATACCATCGCGATTCTGCGCGGCCTGAAGGAGCGCTACGAAGTGCATCATGGGGTGGATATTACGGACTCTGCCATTGTCGCAGCGGCCAAACTGTCCCAGCGCTACATCACGGACCGGCAGTTGCCTGACAAGGCCATCGACCTGGTCGATGAGGCCGCCAGCCGGATTCGCATGGAAATTGACTCCAAGCCGGAGCAGATGGATCGCCTCGAGCGCCGTTTGATCCAGCTAAAAATGGAGCGGGAGGCGGTTCGCAAGGATGACGATGAGGCGTCCAGAAAACGACTCGAAAAGATTGAAAAGGATATCGAGAAAATTGGCAGGGAGTACGCCGACCTGGAAGAAATCTGGAAGGCGGAAAAGGCGGCAATGCAGGGCTCAACCAAGATCAAAAGCGATCTGGAGCAGGCAAAGCTGGATATGGATGCCGCCCGCCGCGAGGGCAACCTGGAAAAAATGTCCGAGTTGCAATACGGCGTTATTCCGGCGCTGGAGAAACAGCTCTCATCAGTCACTGATGTTGAGGCAAAAGAGGTACAGCTGCTGAAAAACAAGGTGACGGAGGAAGAAATCGCCGAAGTGGTTTCCAAGTGGACCGGGATCCCCGTGGCCAAAATGCTGGAAGGCGAGCGTGAAAAGCTGCTGCGCATGGAAGAGGTGTTGCACGCCCGGGTTATCGGTCAGACAGAAGCGGTGGTGGCGGTTTCCAACGCCGTGCGACGCGCCCGTGCCGGACTGTCGGACCCCAACCGACCCAACGGCTCCTTCCTGTTCCTGGGCCCCACCGGTGTCGGTAAAACCGAGCTGTGCAAGGCATTGGCGGCTTTCCTGTTCGACAGTGAAGACGCCATGGTGCGCATTGATATGTCGGAATTCATGGAGAAGCACTCGGTTGCCCGCCTGGTTGGCGCGCCCCCCGGCTATGTGGGTTATGAAGAGGGTGGTTATCTGACCGAGGCCGTGCGCCGTCGTCCCTATGCAGTATTGCTTCTGGATGAGATCGAGAAGGCGCATCCGGATGTGTTCAATATCCTGTTGCAGGTGCTGGATGATGGCCGGCTTACCGATGGCCACGGTCGCACCGTGGATTTTCGCAATACCGTGGTGGTGATGACCTCCAACCTGGGCTCCGACCGGATTCAGGCGCTGGTGGAGGATCACAGTTACGATGCCATCAGCCTTGATGGCAGCGCGGCAACGGATGATTCGGTTACCAATGAAAACCGTTACCAGGCCATGAAAGATGCCGTGATGGAGGTGGTGTCACAACATTTCCGGCCGGAGTTCATTAACCGGATTGACGAAACCGTTGTTTTCCATCCCCTGGGCATGGAGCAGATAACGGGCATCGCCGCGATACAGCTGGGGTTGTTGCGCAAACGCCTGGCTGAGCGTGATCTTGGCCTGGATATCGACGACGCGGTACTGGAAAAAATCTGTGAAGCGGGCTTCGATCCGGTCTATGGCGCGCGTCCCCTGAAAAGGGCGATTCAACAGTTGCTGGAAAACCCGCTGGCGCAGGAAGTGCTGTCTGGAAAATTTCTGCCGGGCGATACGATTCATGCCAGCCTGGTTGGCGATAGGGTGATGTTTAAGACGATTAGCCCGGCCTAGGCGCCACGCTTTTTGATCTTGCGGGGCCGGTCGCAGTGGCCGGCCCCGGTATTTCTCGAATTACTCGCAGTTCTCCGCAATTTCCTTGCGGCTTTTTTCTTCCCACTGGTTTCGCTCATCAGCGGTCAGGTAGCGCTCAACCCCCTTTTCCTGGTCTCTGTAGCGGATACGTTCACGGGTTTGAAGATTGGCCAGGTTTTCCCGGGCTACTCTGCAGTTGTGCGCTTTGCGCTCTTTTTCAGCAGCGGCGATTTCGGGTGACAGCGGCAATGGCTGGTCGTCGGCTTTGCTGCCTTCTGCTTCAGCGGCAGGCTTGTTTGAATCGTTCCGTCCCGGCTGATCGGCAGACGGTGGTGTGATTCTGACGTCGATTTTTTCCACCGCCTGGTTGTTGGGTGGTGTTTCTGAAAAATGCCAGGTTCCCTCTTCATCCTGCCACTTGTAGATTTCGGCACTGGTTGCCATGGCGGCAGCCAGAGTCATTGCAAAGAGAGCCCCTCGTATAGAAGCTTTTTTCATATCCATTCACCTTTCTGTCCTCGAAATAACCTCGTCATCATATCGGATATTCAGTTGTTTTGGGTGTGCATCAGGCAACAAATTTGACAACAGCAGCAGTGGCGATTCTGCATAACTGCTTGACGGCGCTGAGAAATCTGCTAAAGTTCGCGCCTCATGCGGGTCTAGTACTCGCCCCGGAGATTGCGAACTGCAATTTTCGGTTGCCAGCGGCGTAAACAGCGCACACTGGGTATCCAGATAGATCCATTATCCCTGGATCTTGAAACACCGGAGATCTGTTCCGGTACTGGCCCTGCCGGCCAATTTTTTATCTGTGATGCACGGTAATCGAGGTTTTGTCCTGCTGGCAAACCTCGTTTTTATGTGTTCAAGATAATTGAGGGTTAGCCCAGTGGCTTCAGATTCAAAGAAAGCGGATACAGTGAAAGACAGTCCGGCGGAGGAGCGGCTCTCCGGCGGTGAAATCGTCATGCGTGCCCTGCGGGATGCCGGAGTTAAACATCTCTGGGGTTATCCCGGTGGAACAGTGCTTCATATCTATGATGCGCTGTTTCAGCAGTCAGGCATTCACCATGTGCTGGTGCGACATGAGCAGGCGGCGGTACACGCTGCTGATGCCTATGCCCGCTCCACCGGCGAAGTGGGCGCGGTGCTGGTAACCTCCGGCCCCGGTGCGACCAATGCCCTTACCGGTATCGCCACGGCGTACATGGATTCCATCCCGCTGGTGGTTGTCTCTGGTCAGGTAACCAGTGACAAGGTGGGCGACGACGCCTTTCAGGAAACCGACATGCTCGGCGCTTCGCGGCCTATGGTTAAGCACAGCTTCCAGGTCAAGAGAGCCGAAGATATTGCCGGTATTATCGCCAAGGCTTTCTATATCGCCAGCACCGGTCGACCCGGCCCGGTAGTGATTGATATACCGAAAGATGTGACCGATCCCAATCACAAGGTTCCCTACGAGTTCCCGCACACAATCAATATGCGTTCCTATCAGCCTGCGCAGAAAGGCCACAGCGGACAGATCAAGCGTGCGCTGAAAGCCCTGCTGGCTGCCAAGCGCCCGGTTATCTATTCCGGGGGCGGGGTGGTGCTGGGCAATGCCTCGGCGCAGCTGACCGAACTGGCTCGCGCCCTGAACTACCCGGTGACAAACACGCTGATGGGGTTGGGGGCTTTCCCGGGCGATGACCGCCAGTTCCTGGGTATGCTTGGCATGCATGGGACCTTCGAGGCCAATACCGCCATGCATCACGCAGACGTGGTTTTTGCGGTTGGCGCCAGGTTTGATGACAGGGTGACCAATACCCCGTCGAAGTTCTGCCCCTCGGCAACAATCATACACATCGATATTGACCCCACATCCATATCCAAGACTGTGAGTGCGGATATCCCCATCGTCGGTCCCTGTGACGCGGTATTGCAGGAAATGCTGGATATGCTTCAGGCCGGTGCCGGCAAGCCGGATGAGGAAGCTCTGGCGGACTGGTGGGGGCAGATTGATGAGTGGCGGGAGCGTCACGGCCTTTTCACCAGTCCCCGCTATGAACCCAGCCAGGGCAGCATCATCAAACCCCAGGATGTGATTAAAGCCCTGTACAAAGTCACTAACGGTGAGGCATTTGTTACCTCCGATGTGGGCCAACACCAGATGTTTGCCGCGCAATACTATCCGTTCAAGCGACCGCGTCAGTGGATCAACTCCGGTGGTCTCGGCACCATGGGCTTCGGCTTGCCGGCGGCGATGGGCGTCAAGATGGCCCACCGCGATGCAGATGTGGCCGTGGTAACCGGGGAAGGGAGTATACAGATGTGTATCCAGGAGCTTTCCACCTGTACCCAGTACAAGTTGCCGATAAAAATTATCAACCTGAACAATCAGGCACTGGGTATGGTGAAACAGTGGCAGGATATGCAATACAGCAGCCGCTACTCGGAAAGCCTCTACGAAGATTCGCTGCCTGATTTTATCAAGCTGGCCGAGGCTTATGGTCACGTGGGTATGAAAGTCACTTCCTTCAATGAATTGGAAGAGAAAATGAGAGAGTGCTTCGCCATGAAAGATCGCGTGGTGTTTATGGATATCTACGTCGATCGCGCAGAGCACGTTTACCCGATGCATGTGGCGCCGAACGGATCCATGCGCGATATGTGGCTGAGCAAGACGGAGCGAACCTGATGAGACGAATAATTTCAGTATTGCTCGAAAACGAGCCGGGTGCGCTGGCGCGCGTCGTGGGACTGTTTGCGCAGCGTGGTTATAACATTGATACCCTGACGGTGGCGCCGACAGAGGATAAGACCCTGTCGCGCCTGACGCTGACAACCCACGGCGAAGATGCGGTGATTGAGCAGATCACCAAGCATTTGCACAAGATTGTCGATGTGGTGAAGGTGACGGATCTTACCGATGGCCCGCATATCGAGCGCGAGCTGATGCTGGTCAAGGTCAGGGCGACGGGTGAGCACAGGGCGGAAATCAATCGCTGTGTCGATATTTTCCGCGCTCAGATTGTGGATGTGGGCACCAGCGTTTACGTGATCCAGATCAGCGGCAGCAGCCAGAAAATTGACGCCTTTATCGAGGCACTGGGTGAAAGTTGTATTCTGGAGGTCGTTCGTTCCGGTGTCTCGGGTATCGCGCGCGGTGAAAAATCGCTGCGGGTATAAGTTTTTAATTTTTGAATTGCAAAATATAGGTGAAACCAATGCAAGCTTATTACGATAAAGACTGTGATCTTTCCATTATTCAGGGCAAAAAAGTGGCCATCCTCGGTTTTGGCTCCCAGGGTCATGCCCACGCCTGTAACCTGAAGGACTCCGGCGTGGATGTTACCGTCGGCCTGCGTGCAGGATCGTCTTCCATTGCCAAGGCGGAAGCCATGGGTCTGACGGTGAAATCTGTACCGGAAGCAGTTGCCAGTGCCGATCTGGTGATGGTGCTGACCCCGGACGAATTTCAGTCACAACTGTATCGCGACGAAATCGCCCCGCACATTAAACAGGGTGCGACCCTGGCTTTTGCCCACGGTTTTGCCATCCACTACAACCAGGTGGTTCCCCGCGCCGACCTTGACGTGATCATGATTGCGCCAAAAGCGCCGGGCCATACCGTACGCAATGAATTTGTCAAAGGTGGTGGTATCCCCGACCTGATTGCTGTCTACCAGGATGCTTCCGGCCAGGCCAGAGAGGTGGCGCTTTCCTACGCCTGCGGTATGGGCGGCGGTCGCACCGGTATTCTGGAAACCACTTTCAAGGATGAGACCGAAACTGACCTGTTCGGCGAACAGGCAGTGCTCTGCGGTGGTTGTGTTGAGCTGGTTAAGGCCGGCTTTGAGACGCTGGTAGAAGCGGGTTATGCGCCGGAAATGGCCTACTTCGAGTGCCTGCACGAATTGAAGCTGATTGTCGACCTGATGTACGAGGGTGGCATTGCCAATATGAACTACTCCATCTCTAACAACGCGGAGTACGGAGAATATGTCACGGGTCCGGAGATTATCAATGACCAATCCCGCGCTGCCATGCGCAATGCCCTGAAGCGTGTCCAGAACGGCGAATACGCCAAGATGTTTATCAGCGAAGGCGCGCACAACTACCCGTCAATGACCGCTTACCGTCGCAATAATGCGGCCCACGGGATTGAACAGGTCGGCGAGCAGTTGCGCAGCATGATGCCCTGGATTACTGCCAACAAGATTGTTGATCAGGAGAAAAACTGATCCGAAAAATCTTTCTGGGGCCGCCATTTTGAAAGGGCCGGCCTCGATAATCCTGACAAACCCCGCTCTTTTGCAGCGGGGTTTTTTCTTTATATACCTTGGGAAAAGTTATATTTTGATGTATTCCCAGCCGTTGCTGCTATACACCATTCGATGCCTCGTGCCCGGCAGCTTCAGGTCTCCGCTGGCATAAGCTGTATCACCTTCCAGAATCGCGACTGGCGCCTTGCCATCAAGCACAAGCTTGGGGAAAAAACTGGGCGGTTCCCTGCTTTCGATAGCTTTGATCACTTCGACAATCCTTTTGATCTTTGACAGTTCAAGCAGCGACAGGAATGTTGGCGGAAACATCGGCAGTTCGCCAGCCCGATGCCTTTGCAGTGCTTCACAAGGATGCAGCCACAGGTGGTCGACGATTTCACAGGCATCAACGGTGATGTCCTGCTGACCGTGCACGGCGCCCAGCAGAAACCAGGTGGCGAAGCGTTTCTTTTCGACCACCGGTGTTGTCCAGTGAGAGAAGAAATGGAACTCTTCGGGTGACAGATCAAGGCTGGCTTCTTCCTTGCTTTCCCGGGCCGCGGCAACTCTGGCGGCTGTTTTTTCATCATCCGGGTCACCCCGGTAGTCTTGCTGATCAATTCTGCCGCCGGGGAATACCCAGTTGTTGCCGGCAAATTTCACCGCCTGGTTCCGCAACAGCAATAACACTTCAAAGCCGTTCTGGGCCGGCCTGAGGAGAATAACGGTGGCCGCCGGGTGGGCGGGTACGCTGTCGCCTGTGGTTTGCTGGTGCAGGTCCGTC
>JBFFTH010000089.1:0-8152 GCA_041571855.1 Porticoccaceae bacterium | reverse complement strand
GGCGCTGTGATGGAAGAGCTCGGCGCGCGCAAGGCCGAACTCACCAACATGGTGCCGGATGGCAAGGGCCGGGTGCGGATGGACTTTATCATCCCCTCCCGCGGCCTGATCGGGTTTCGCTCCCACTTCCTGACCCTGTCCAGTGGTTCCGGCATCATGACCAGCATCTTTGACCACTACGGTCCGGTAAAGCAGGGCGAAGTGGCGAAGCGGCAGAATGGCGTGCTGGTGTCGATGGTCAAGGGAAAGACCCTGGCTTATGCGCTGTTCAACTTGCAGGATCGAGGCCGCCTGTTCCTGGGCCATGGGGAGGAGGTTTATGAGGGGCAGATCGTTGGCCTGCACTCCCGCAGTAATGATTTGCCGGTCAATCCCACCAAGGCCAAGCAACTGACCAATATTCGTGCCGCGGGTACCGATGAGGCGCTGACCCTGACACCGCCGGTGCGCCATACCCTGGAGCAGGCGCTTGAATTCATCGAGGATGATGAGCTGGTCGAGGTGACACCGAATCACCTGCGGTTGCGGAAAAAACTGCTGACCGAGACCGAGCGCAAGCGGGCAAAATAACTGTTGCCCCGGCCTCTGGTTGTGCATTTTGGCACGCCAGCGCGCTTTTCACCGTCCCCAAAAGCCCCGAGCCGACTGGCCGGGGCTTTTTTTAGCGTTTATCCCCTGGATCGGGGCTTTCCGGTGCCAGCCTGGAAAAGAACAGTTTTTGCATCGGCTATTTCACATTCCCTCAAGCGCACTATACTTATCGATAAACTCATAGGAGACGGCTATGGTTCGAATCGTGATCTTTTTGGTGTATATCCTGCCTTTTTTTGCCAGTGCCGACGAGTTTTCCAATAGCAATGAGTTGATGAAGCTTTACAAGCCGCAAAAAAATATAGCTTACCCGGACCTGGTCATTGATGTTAAAGGCTACAAGGTGCCCACCAGGGCGGCTTTTCGCGGCTGGATGTTAATGAACCGGGCCGAGGACCAGGTGCAGACCCTGGCCAACGAACTCTTCGCAGCCGGCGTCAAGGAAGTTCCACTGGAAACCATGCCGCTACATCTCATTCTGCTGCAGGGGACAGACTGGCGCTTGAAGGGCACCTCGATATTCACCCTGCCGGACAAGAAACAGGTGCCGATGATGGTCAGAACGTTAAAGTTTGTTCAGACCCATGTTGAGCCACTGACGGGTCCCCTCATACCTGTTTCCGGGGACCGGGATGATTACTACAACACAAATGCCGGCGGGGCCCCCCGTAGCAAGCACCTGGATTTTTGCGCCCTGGATCTGGTGCCGGTGCGGGACATCGACAGGAAGGAATTGCATAAGATATTGTGGGATATCTACCTCAGGGTGGGGCGCGAAAATTCCATGGGCATGGGGCTCTACTCCGGGGTTCGCTTCCATATTGATACCTGCGGATATCGCAACTGGTGATTTGCGCTGTTGCTGCTGAGCAAAGTCTGTCGCTGTGCCTTTCTTTTTGTGACCCGAGAGGGGATACTGCACTCCCTTATCAACGCTGGCGGATAGTAATGAGCAGACCCATACTGAATGTGACCAACAACATGAGTATTGCATGGGGCATGGTTCTTGCTCTGGTTACCATTCTCGACTGGAACAGTATTGAGCGAAATCCTCTTGAGGAAGAGATTTTCACCCCGTTTATCAGTCGCGAGGTGACGGTGCTGACGCTGGATACGGATGATGTCTCGGTGCCTGGAAGCCAGATACCCTACCAGTACAATGTCGAGCTTAAATTCAATGGCCCGCTTTTTCTGCTCTACTTTTTTGGACCGCCTGCCGTGCTCTTCCTGATCGGGCGGGTGATCGGTAGAGCCAACCAGATAAGGGCCCGCCGCTAGCCCCTCAGTTGTCGGCGATTAACGCTGCGCCCTGCACAGCCAGAGGTGCGGCCATAGCCCCATAATCCATCGCTTTCCGGCTGGAGGCATTGCCCTCCAGCGCACGTTTTTTTACTCCCTGCAAAATGGCGGCAAGCCGGAAGAAGCTGAAAGCGAGATAAAAGTTCCAGTTGGCTATTTTGCCAAGGCCCCTGCGCTGACAGTAACTTTGCAGGTACTCCTCCTCGGTCGGGATCCCCAGCGATTTTCGGTCAATACCGCCGAGTCCGCCGATAACCCCGTGATTGGAAATACGCCAGTGCATGCACTGGTAGGCGAGGTCGGCGTAGGGGTGGCCCAGGGTAGAGAGTTCCCAGTCCAGCACGGCTATTGCCCTTGGCCTGGCCGGATGGAACATGATGTTGTCGAGCCGGTAGTCACCATGGATCAGGCTGACACTCTGTTGCCCGTCATCGGCTGGCAGGTTGGCCGGCAGCCAGTCCAGCAGAAAGTCCATCGCCTCGATGGTTTCTGTCTCCGAGGCCCGGTACTGCTTGCCCCAGCGGCTGATCTGGCGGGCAAAATAATCGCCCGGTCTGCCGTAATCCGCGAGGCCTGCTGCCTCTACATTGACACTGTGCAACGCAGCCAGTACCCGGTTCATCTCGTCGTAGATGGCGCTGCGCTCAGTATTGCTGCAATCGGGCAGGGCCGGGTTCCAGAACACGCGACCCTCCATAAAGCCCATGACATAGAACATGCTGCCGATCACCTCGTCGTTATCACACAGGTGCAGGGCGGGAGCCACAGGCACCTCTGTGTTCGCCAGGGCGCTGATGACACGGAACTCCCGATCAACAGCGTGGGCCGAGGGCAGCAGGTTGCCCGGAGGCTTGCGTCGCAGCACGTAAAAGCCGGAATCGGCAACCAGTTTGAAGGTCGGGTTTGACTGGCCGCCGGGAAATTTGCTCGCTTCGCGCAGCCCTTTAAACCCGGGTATCTGTCCCTCCAGGTAGCGACCGAGCTTTTCGATATCCAGTTTTGAAACAGAGTCTTTCATGGTTTAACTCCGGGGATTAGCTGCGGGAGGTACCTGGTCAATATCGCTCACAGGTAACAGGGGAGAAACTTCCTCCTGTAGACGCAGTAAATGCCTCCGCTTATCGACACTGCTCGACACTTCGAGTCTCCCCCTCGCTTGATAGATTAAAGGTTGGCCAGGCAGTGGGCGCCGTCCACCGGCAGTGCCACCCCGTTGACAAAGCTTCCGGCATCGCTCGCCAGCAGCAGGAAGGGGGCGCTGATCTCTTCCATTTCACCGGTGCGGCCTGCCGGTGTGGTGCGAATATAGGCCTGCCCCTTTTCCGTGCTGAAAAAACCCTGGTTCATTTCAGTGGGGAAATACCCGGGGCAAAGGGCGTTGACGCGAATGCCGCTGGGAGACCACTCCAGCGCCAGGGCCTTGGTCAGTTGTACCACCGAGGCCTTTGAGATTGCATAGGTGGCAAGCATCGGTGCCACCCGCAGGCCCAGGACCGACGCCGTATTGACGATGCTGCCGGCAATCCCCGCTGCCATCATGCGCCTGGCCGCCTCCTGTGCCACCAGCCAGACACCCTTGACGTTGGTGTCCATAACGAAATCATAGCCGGACTCATCGATTTCAACGGCTTTTTTGGTTTCGGCAACGCCGGCATTGTTGGAGACAACGCTGACCGTACCAAAGTTTTGTTCGGCGGCATCGAAAGCCGCGGCGATACTCTCAGCTGAGGTCACATCCATGGCGACCGCCATGGCTTTGCCGCCGCTCGACTCAATTTCTGAAACCAGCTTCTCCAGGCGATCGATGCGACGGGCGCAACAGACGACGGAAGCACCCCGTGCGGCCAGAATCTTGCTGAAGTGCACCCCGAAACCGCTCGAGGCGCCGGTTACCATGGCGATTTTGCCGTTCATGTCAAATTCAGTATTCATGCTAAATCCTCCTTTTCTTTACTCAACAACAGCTTAGCGATTGTGGTTGCCGATAACCTGCTTGCCCAGTGCCATCATATGCACCTGGTCGGGCCCGTCGGCGAGGCGAATCTGGCGGGCATAGCAGTAGGCCTCGGCCATGAAGTAATCCTCGGTGAGCCCCGCCGCGCCGTGTATCTGCATGGCCATATCGATGACTTCGCAGGCCATTTTCGGCGCCACCACCTTGATGGCGGCAATCAGGTCACGGGCTACCTTGTTGCCGTACCTGTCCATCTGGTCGGCGGCTTTCAACGTCAGCAGGCGCGCCTGCTCGACCTTGCAGTACATCTGGGCGATCTCCTCGCGCACGGACTGGTGCTGGCTGAGCCTTTTGCCAAAGGTCGAACGTTCCTCCACGCGCCGGCAGGCCAGCTCCAGTGCCCGCTGTGCGCAGCCCACCAGGCGCATGCAGTGGTGGATGCGACCCGGCCCCAGGCGGCCCTGGGCGATCTCAAAGCCGCGACCCTCGCCGAGCAGGATATTCTCAACCGGCACCCGCACATCGGTGAACTCCGTCTCCGGTTCACCGTAGGGTGCATCGTTATAGCCCAGGGTTTTCACCGTGCGAAGGGTTTTGACCCCTGGCGTATCCCTCGGAACCAGAATCATTGACTGCTGGATATGGCGGTTGGGGTTGCCCGGATCAGTCTTGCCCATCAGGATAAGGATCTCACAGTTATCGCGCATGCCACCGGTGGTAAACCACTTGCGACCATTGATCACATACTCGTCTCCATCGCGAACAATGGAGCAGGAAATGTTGGTGGCATCGGATGAGGCATTGTGGGGTTCGGTCATGGCAAAACCGGAGCGGATTTCGCCCGCCAGCAGGGGCTTCAACCAGCGCTCCTTCTGCGCCTCGGTACCGTACAGGATCAGCGTTTCCATATTGCCGGTGTCCGGGGCGTTGCAATTGAATACCTCCGGCGCCCACAAAACGCGACCCATGGTTTCTGCCAGCGCCGCGTACTCGAGGTTGGTCAGCGGCTCCGCTTCGCCCTCCGCTGGCTGATAGTGCGCTTTTGGCAGAAACAGGTTCCACAGCCCGGCGGCCTTCGCCCGCTGTTTCAGGTCTTGCATTACAGGCGGCGTTGTCCAGGGGTTTTCGGTGTTGGCCTTCCAGTGCTCCATTTCCTTTTCCGCGGGATAGACGTGCTCATCCATAAACCGGGTCAGTCTGTTCTGTAGCTCCAGTACTTTTTCGCTGTGTTCAAAGTTCATGATGGGTATCCTCCTGGTTAGCCGTAGGTGATGTGCTGACTGCGGCCATTGGTTTCAAGATGGGGCACTGCGTTAAAGCCGGAAAGGTTGAGCTTTTCCCGGTTGAAAAAAAAGTGGCTCACCCCGGTATTCCTGGTTTGCAGGTTGAGGTCGAAAACCTTTTCCGCCGACAGCGCCAGCACATGGCCGATAAATGCGCTGATGGCGCCGCCGGAACTGACCGCCAGTACCCTGTTGCCGGGCTCCGCCAGGGTTCGGATCAGTCCCGAGGCCGCTTCGACGCGGTTTGAGAAATCCTGCCAGGTCTCACTGCAATCAGACAGCTGGCCGCATGACCAGGCACTTAACACACGCCTTAAAAGCCGATAGTAGCCAGTTTTGTCGGCGGGGTTCTGGCGCACAGCACGGTAGAGTTCATCCTCCGGGAAACTAGCGCCAAACCGCGCTACCAGGTGCTGAAAGTCGTACTCGTTGAGCCCCGGGTGGATATGCCGCCGGTTTTCAGTCACGCCCATCCCGGCAACAATGGCATCCATTGTCTGCTGATGCCTGCGCATGTCTCCGGTAATAAACTGATCGAAAACAATGCCGCGCCCGGCAAAGTACTCTCCCAGCCAGCGCGACTGCTTTTCGCCGAGGGCTGACAACTGGTCATAGTTGTCGGTGCCGAAAGAGGCCTGGGCGTGGCGAATAAGGTACAGCTCGCTCATTTTATGTCCGTGTCTCGGGTGAACAGGAAGCCATCATAGCCCCGCGCTTAATATTATTAAAATTTATTATTTTTATAATGTAATATTCATTTAATTAATTAAATGATTGCCGGCAATGAGTCTTCAGCACATCGACCTGAACCTGTTTCGCGTTTTCGAGGCCATCTATCGTGAGAGAAATATCAGCCGTGCCGCGAATTTCCTCAACATCACCCAACCAGCCGCCAGTAATGCGCTGCAGCGATTGCGGGATCGCCTCGGTGACCAGCTTTTCTACCGCGCCGGCGGCGGCGTGGCGCCAACACCGGTGGCGCAATCGCTGATCGACCCGGTGCGCCGGGCGCTACAACTGCTGGAGAGCAGTGTTCAGCAGAATATCGCTTTTGACCCGGCTACCAGCAGTCATCACTTTCGCATCGGTCTCAACGACCTCGGCGAGGCGATCCTGATGCCGCGATTGCTGCAGATAGTGCGTGCAGAAGCGCCCAATGTCTCGATTCAGAGCATTGCCGTTTCCCGTGGCGAACTGGCCCACGAGTTGATAGCCGGCAACCTGGATATGGCGATAGACACGCCCGGCAGTCCCAACCCCCAGGTCAGTCACTCGCGGCTGCTGAGGGATCGCTATATCTGCCTGGTTCGCCCCGGGCATCCGGTTCTGGAGCAAAGCTGGAACCTGCAGACCTTTCTGCAACTTGAGCATGTTCACCCGTCATCCAGGCGCACGGGCGGAGGCCTGGTGGATATCGCCCTCGACAAACTGGGACATACGCGCCGGGTCACACTGCGCGCACAACACTATATGGTGGCCCCGCAAATCGTGCGCGAGACCGATC
Source organism: Porticoccaceae bacterium (assembly GCA_041571855.1). GTDB lineage: Bacteria > Pseudomonadota > Gammaproteobacteria > Pseudomonadales > Porticoccaceae > JACKOF01. The sequence continues at coordinate 1,521 of JBFFTH010000089.1, read as the reverse complement.
TGGTGCTCTGTGTGCCGCAGCTTTTTGGCACCCTGTTTCCCGATCTGATCCAGCTTGAACTGCCGTTTCGGGTCAGCCACCTGGAATTGCACCTGTTCCAGCGCAAAAGCGCAGAAGCCTATGCGGCCTACCAGTGGCTGCAGGACAAATTCCGCACAGCGATTTCCGCTGACCAACTGTCCCGATAAGATGGTTTCCGCTCCAGCCTGCCTCACGGGCCCGTGCCTCCGGTTCTCAGCGAGGTCGCGGAAAAGATGGGTGTTTAAGATATCGCTTTCTTCTGCAAACTGTTCAAGCGCAATGTGCAGCAAACCCCGGTCGAATATCGCCAGAGGCAGAGCGCGTCTGTTGATTAAGAGCTGGATCGCGGGTTTGTTTTCGCCGCCGGATGCATAAGCAAGCGGTTAAATTCCCACGATAGCTGCGAGCAGTTTAGTCGTCTGCCAGCAGGCAGGCGGGGTGGAGCAGAAGGCTCGCATAGGCGTCATACTTTTTAACCGCCGCCCGGCAGTCTGCAGCGGAAAGTGGGCACTCCAACTGGGGCGCTAACTCGCTGATCCTGGATTTTACCTTCTCCTCGATCACCGGGTTTTTATAACTGTTGCAGTTATTGCCCTCATCCCAGGCGCCATCAATGTAGTCCGAAAGATCGAAAGTATTGTTGTAGCGCCATTCCCGCACGACGCGCAGTGCTTTGATTGATTTCAGCGGCCGCACGCTGCAGCGGACATAGGGGCGATTGAACAGGTTGCCAATTGGCCCTTTTAACGGGTGGGGCTGTTTCGCCAGCACCTTGTTCCAGAAAATCCAGCCATTAAAATTTGCGGTCAAATCGGCATAGGAATGAATCCCGGTGGTGGTATAGCCGAACAGCCCGCTTTCCAGTTCACCACCCCATCCCATCGCCTGCTCCAGAGACTGGCTCTCTGATGTGGTGAGCTCGAAATAGCCCCAGCCCTCGGCAAAGAAATGTCCGATCTTGTCCAGGCCAATAAGATGGCCATCGGCATTGACCAGGTCGGTGAGTTCCTTGAGGTTCAGGGAAAATGCCTCCAGGTAATTGAGGTCCCGGTATATGGAGTCGTCGAGGGACAGGGAGAAGCTGTAGGGCTGCAGCAGATCACGCAGCTGTTTGTCCAGGGCATAGCCCTTGAGACCGATAGAGGCCGTGAGGGACTGAAAGATTGATTTCCTCAGCTCGGTATAGAGCGTTTCCTCGTCACAGTACTCGTCCCCGGATTTGCGGTTGGCATTCTCTACGCCCTCGGCTATACGCTGGTTGAGGGTTGCATTCAGTATTGCGAGGGCATCGTCCAGGGGCATCCTGTGTGTGGTGATGTTGTCAATTTCAGAGCCCGCTGCGGTCGGGATCAGCAAGATCGAACAGAGCAGGGCGGCAGCCAGCGGCAGCAGGAAACCTGCCAGCCAGGTTCGCAGCAGTCGCTGTCTACGCCGACCCGGAACCATGGTTCGCACATTCTGCATAACGGAAGCAGTTCAACAGGTGGTCGTTGACCATGC
>JBFFTH010000088.1:0-8210 GCA_041571855.1 Porticoccaceae bacterium | reverse complement strand
GACCTATCGCGGCAACCTGGTTGCCTGGGATCCGGTAAAACAGGAAGCCCGCTGGACCGTGCCCCACGACCACGTCCACAACGGTGGCACGCTGAGCACCGCCGGCAACCTGGTGTTCCAGGGTACCGCTGACGGTCGCGTGGTGGCCTATGCCGCCGACAGCGGGGAGAAATTGTGGCAGAAGGAAGTCTCCAGCGGTGTCGTTGCCGGCCCGATCTCTTACGCCATCGATGGTGAGCAGTATGTGGCCTTCAATGTCGGCTGGGGTGGCGCCTTCCCGATCACGTTTGGCGCACTGGCCCGTCGCACCGAAGTGGTACCGGATTCGCGGCTCTACGTGTTCAAACTGGACGGCAAGGCCGACATGCCAGAGGTGCGCCGGCTGGATTACTGGGAGCCGCCCTCTCCGCCACCGCTGACCGCCGACGCAGCTACCGTGGCGGAGGGTAAACTTTTGTTCCGGAATCACTGCGGCGTGTGCCACGGCCTCGAAGCCATGGGCGCGGGGATCATTCCCGACCTGCGCTACCTGACGCCGGAGAAACACGAGATGTTTTTGCCTATTGTCTACGGCGCCCGCTCCAACATGGGTATGCCGCCCTTCGGCACAATCCTGAAACCGGAAGAGGTGGAGAAAATCCGCCAGTACATCATCAAGCGCAGCCACGAATGGCGAGAGGAGCTGATCAGGCACAACAGCGCCCAGGAGGGCAGCGCGGAGACCCCTGATAACGGAAACAGCGGCTAAACAAAAAGTAGCTGGGCTGAGTCGCGCCGGGCAAATGGCGCGATCAGTCAGGTTCCAAACCAGCAAGGCCACCCCGGGGGTGGCCTTTTAATGCAGGTGCAGAACACAACAGTTAAAGAATCACACCCATATCCCAGGGGCAGAACTCTTCCTCGCCGTAACCCATCTGCTCGCTCTTGGAATGCTCGCCCGAGGCTACCTCGATAATCCGTTCAAAGATACGCCTGCCGACTTCCTCCACGGTCTCGCTGCCGTCAACAATGGTGCCGGTGTTGATGTCCATGTCGTCGGGCATGCGCTCATAGAGTGAAGTGCTGCCCGCAAGCTTGATGGAAGGCGCCGGTTTGCAGCCGAAAGCGGAACCCCGGTCAGTGGTAAACACCATCACGTTAGCACCGCCGGCAACCTGGGCGGTGGCGCCCACCGGATCAAACGCAGGAGCATCCATAAACACGAGGCCCTTGCCCGCTTCCACCTGGTCTGCGTATTGGTAGACTTCATTCAGGCTGGTGGAACCGCCCTTGGCGATGGAGCCGAGCGACTTTTCGATGATGGTGGTCAGTCCACCCGCCTTGTTGCCCGGCGATGGATTGTTATTGATCACCATGTTGTTCCTGGCACTGAATGTTTCCCACCACTTAATGCGTTCCAGCAGTTTTTTTCCAACCTCCTCGCTGGCGGCGCGGGCAGTCAGCAGGTGTTCGGCGCCGTAGCACTCGGTGGTTTCCGACAGGATCGCGGTGCCTCCCTGCCGCACCAGCATGTCCACAGCGTAGCCCAGAGCGGGGTTGCAGGTGATGCCCGATATCCCTGAAGAGCCACCGCACTGCATGGCCAGTTTGAGATCGGACAGGGGAATTGGCTCGCGCCGGGCGGCGTTCACCTCGGGCAACAATTCGTCGATGCGTGCAGTCACCTTTTCCACCAGCTTGACCGTCCCACCCTCGGTCTGGATCGAGTACGAATCGCCTGGCGCTCCGGCGAGCACATCGCCCAGGTTGGCGATTTCGCAACCGAGGCCAACCACGATAGCGTGGGCAATATTCGGATGCTGCACGTACCCCGCCAGTGCCTTTTTCAGGGTATTGATGCCCTCGATCGGGTGGTCCAGCCCGCAGCCGCTCTTGTGGGTAAGCGCCAGTACGCCATCGACGTTGGGGTAATCAGCCAGCGCGTTGCGGTAGTGGTCGCCAATCATCTTGACCGCTGTCGCCGAGCAATTGACGCTGGAGATTACGGCGATATAGTTGCGAGTCGCTGCGCGACCGTCCGCTCGCCGGTAGCCCATAAAGGTGCGCTGCTCCTGATCGCGGGGTGCCGGTTTGGCGTCACGGCAGAACGCGTAATCCACCTCCACTGCGCCTATCTCCATATTGTGGGAGTGAACGTGCTCTCCCGGGGCTATATCGACAGTGGCATAGCCAATTACCTGGTTGTAGCGGTGAACCGGCGCGCCTTTTGCGATGGCTTTTCGCGCCACCTTGTGGCCGGCGGCAATATCCGCTGAGGTCTGTATACCGCTGGTCAGACCAGTGCCGGCTGGGATATCCTGACGTGCAATAAGTACGTCATCGTTGGCATGAAGTTCGATATAAAGTTTTTTCATCTCGGATCCTGGATAGCCTTTGTTTTGTAAGCATATAGGGTCAGAATATACGGGATAGACCCACAATTCACTGTCAGCTTTCTGACAGTGAACTGCTGGCGAGATTGGGTATTATTATGAAAGCCTGGTTACCGGCCAGGCTAAAGGCGAAAAAGAAAAGAGCAGCATTCCCTCTCTGGGAACCGAGGATTTAGCTCTTCCCCGAATAGGGGTAATAGTCCAATAAAATGGAGCGAGATATTAACCGATGACACTGACCACTCCCGCGCTTTTATTCCCTGCAATCTCCCTGTTGTTGCTGGCTTACACCAACCGCTTCCTGGTTCTCGCCCAGTTGATACGGGAACTCAATGCCCGAGAGGGAGCCCATGTGAGGCCTTTCGTCAAAGACCAGATCAAGAATTTAAGGTGGAGAATACGGCTGGTCCGGACCATGCAATCATTTGGCGTTGCGTCCTTCCTGCTCTGCACGCTGGCGATGTTTTCCCTGTTTGTGCACCACCAGCAATTTGGTATCTGGCTGTTTGGTATCAGCCTTTGTCTGTTGGCAGCATCCCTGCTGACATCCCTCTACGAGATACATATCTCCTGCGATGCGATCGAGATTGAACTGCAAAGTATCGAGGATAAGCCGGAGTGATAACCCCCCCGGGGCCAGTTGGTTAAAACCGGACCCGGGGAAAGATCAGGATGCAGCTTCTTTATCAGGCTCCTTCCGGGGCTTCACTTTGGGCAGTAGTGTGTCCCTGAATTCGCTGTAGACTTCATCCATGCACTCCTTCATATCCTCAAGATAACGCACGGTTCGCCTTGAGGCGGTCAAGCCGACAAAGAGCGTACCGTCGTAGCTGTAGAGGGTGACATTGAGAGCGGTCATGGGCGCAATACCTGAAACCGGGTAGGTTTCTTCCAGCCTTGCGCCTGCAAAATAGCGGGTTTCGCGCGGGCCGGGTACATTGGAAACAATCAGGTTCAGCGGCGGCGGGACGATGCCCGTCAGTTGCAGCGATTGCCCCAGGGATGCCAGGATGACGGTAGAGTAGGTATAAATCTGTGTACTGGCTGCCGGTATGCCTTCATAGAGCTCTTTTGCTTTTTGAACAGTTTGCGAAATCTTCTCAATTCTCTGCTCGGGGCTCATGTCTCGCTTGCCGAGCTTGATTTGCAGGCTGGTTACAAGGTTGCCTTCCCGGGTGTCTCCCGGTAGACGCAGGTTAACCGGAACGGCTGCAATAAGCCGGCTATTTACTGGCTCGCCCTGTTCTTCCAGGTAGCGGCTCAGGGTCAGGTCGCAGATGGCGAGCACAACATCGTTGAGGGTCGCACCAAACGGGCGGCCCATGGCCTTCAGTTCGTCGACAGAGAAAGAGGTGAAGTCGACATTTCTGGAAGCAGCGACTTCAGCGTTCAGTGCTGTTCTGGGGCCTGACAGCGGAAGAGCAATATCGTCGTCGAGCTCAACAAAACGTTTTTTGAACAACCGGTTTGCAATTTCCAACAGCCCTTTGCCCACATCAGAGGTGTCTTCCAAAAACTGGATAGGGTTAAAGATAGATTCGCGCCAATTTTTTGCATCATGGTTTTTGTAGCGCCGGGGGCGCGACCAGGGCGGTGGAGTATTGGCTTCAGGGTCGGCCACCGTTGATTCTGCCATCCACTTGGAAAAAGTAGCGCCGTCACAGATAGCGTGGTGAATCTTCAGATAAATAGCAAAGCGTCCACCCTCGAGCCCCTCAATCAGGTGAAACTCCCAGAGCGGGCGGTCCCGATCCATCAGGTGGCTGTGAAGCCTGGCGACCAGGTTTCTCAACTCCTTGTCGGATCCCGGTTTTGGCAGCACCGTATGACGCAAGTGATAGTCAATATCGAACTCTTTGTCTTCGACCAGCTCCGGGGTTCTGCCGAGGCGGAAATTCAGGCGCTGGTTGAAGGGCGGGCCGGGCTCGTAGGTACGGAGTTCGCTCATCAGTTCATAGAGCCAGTCTGTGCCCTTGCCTTCAGGCAGGCGGAAGATCTGCAGGCCTGCCACATGATTGGTCATCTCGGGCGTTTCGGCCCACAAAAAAATGGCATCTGCGGGGCTTAGTTTACTCACGATTTTTTCCTCTTCTTGGTGTTGCCGGCAGTTGATTTCAGGGCGGCAGATTTAAGTTCTTCAAATGTGCTGCGCAGACAATCGGCGTAGAAAGCTGGGTCGGGCATCATCGACCGACAGGAAAGTGCCGAAATCACCAGCTGGCCATTGTAACTGGTGACCGCATGGCTTACTCCCATTTGATCAGAGATGACGGCCATGCCGGTAAACATCGCCAGCTTTGCGCCACAGAGGTATTGCGCCTCTTGAGGCCCTGGCACATTGGTTACGACCATGTTGAACTGTTCACGGTACTGGCGTCCCGGGCCCCAGGCGCCGGCGAGCGCCTTGATGGCCAGCAGCATCGTCGGTGCCGGCATATCTTCCTGCATTTCCACCATCTCTCGCGCACCCAGGGCATTCATCGCCTTGACGTGTTTCATCTCATGGCTGACCAGGGCGAGCCTTTGTAATGGGTCTGACTCTTTTGTCCGTAGGCTTGTATTCGCCAGGTGAACCTTGTTGCCGGCCGATCCCATCTCGCTCGAGTCTCTGACGCTGATGGGTACCATTGCAGTTAACGACCTGTCAGGCTCTTCATTTTTACTCTTCAGGTATCTAATCATCGCGCCGCCGCAGATGGTCAGCACCACATCGTTAATGGTTGCGCCGGGAACGGCTTGTTTAATGTCTTTGAAATCCTGCAGTTCAAATCGTGCAGCATCCCATACCCTGTGGGGAGATATTCTCTGGCTGAAGCGAGTGAAGGCGCCGGGTTCTACCTCCCAGGTCTCGGCTTTTTCGCCGGTGTAGATTTCGCGTACCTTGTGCGAAAGTTTTCCGGTCAATCTGCCAACGGTGGAGCGCGTGGCTCTGATGTTGTTGGCCACAGCACGAGAAAGCAGTTCTGCAGGATTGGGAGGAGGTGAGGGGCGCCAGCGCTGTTTTTTGCGCGGTGTGGTAGGGTTTGCTTCGGTATCGTGAAGCGCAATAGAGAGCTCTGCTCCGGACACGCCATCCACGGCCACATGGTGGACTTTCAGGAGTATGGCAAAGGAGCCCTCGGGTAGAAAATCCACATTATCGAGGCCTTCGATCACGTACATTTCCCAAACGGGTCGCGTCATGTCCAGGGGTCTGGAATGAAGGCGGGAGACCTGGATGCAGAACTGTCTCCAGTCGCCCGGTTTTGGCAGGGCAATATGACGCACATGGTACTCGAGATCGAAGTCCGGATCGTTAATCCAATATGGGTAGTCTAGATTCAGCGGCACTTCGACCAGTTTCTGACGGAAGATGGGAGAAGCGCTCAGTCGCTCCTGGACATGATCCAGTATGGTTTTGAAGCGGACTGGCTCACTCATCTCTGACTGGTCATAGATATACAGCATGGAAATATGCTGGTGACGGTTCTGCTTGTCGCTGAAAAGATAAAAAGCATCACCTCCGGTAATTTGCCTCATTGTTTGCTCCTTTTTGTGACCAGTCCATGGCAGGAATGGTTTTATGAATGGTAAGGGTCTTGTTGTCTGTACTGCTGAAAATCAAACCGCAGATGGCTACAGAAGAGGAATTTTCAGGGCGGCACGGGTGGCCCGATCCGTCTGTAATCTGTAAGTAGTTATGCGGTTTTTGATTTTCTGCAATTCGCATTATGTTAGTGCTAAGCGACTAATCATACACGATAATTTTCGCTTACACCGCAGAGGACCGTTGTCCTCTATGGTTTTTCATAGACCGGATGGTATTGTCTGTTTCTGCCTGCCATCAGTGTTAGAAGTCTGGAAAGGGAGGGCCTGCACGCCAAGGATATAGCCATGCCGTGCAAGACCCGGATGCAGCGCCTGCAGCTGTTGTCCTTCGACCACTTCAATCATTCCAGTATTCAACCGGCAAAAAGTGCATCAACTGGCGGCGGGGTGAGCTTTCTTTTCAGGCTTCCTCGGTTTGCCTGCGCCGGTCACGGCTTTTGTTGCCGCGGATTTTAGCTCCTCGAACGAGCTTCGGATGCAATCGGCATAGAATGCGGGGTCTGGCATCATCGCCCGGTCAGAGAGTGCCGACATCACGACCTTGCCGTTATAGCTGACAATGGCATGGCTCAGTCCTATTTGATCAGAGATAAGGGACATGCCGGTAAACATCGCCAGTTTCGCACCGCAGAAATACAGCGGCTGCTGCGGCCCCGGTACATTGGTAATCAACATGTTGTGTTGTTCGCGGAATTTTTTTCCCGGTCCGAAGTGCGCACTGAGGGTTTTCATAGCCATCAACATTGTGGTTGCGGGCATTTCAGCCTGAAATTGCATCATATCCCTTGCACTCACAGCGCTTTCTTCCTTGATCTGCTGCATTTGAGCACTGATCTGTCGAAGTCGCTCTAACGGGTTGGCTTCCAGCGAGCAGAGACTGACCTTGACCAGTGCAACCTTGTTGCCACCCGTTGTATCGATTTCATCGGCCGCTCGCATGCTGATCGGTATCATTGCGGTCAAAGATGTTTCCGGCGCTTCATTCTTGCTTTTCAAGTAGCGCGTCACCGAACCACCGCAAATGGCCAGTACCACATCGTTAATGGTGGCCCCGGGAATGCTGTCTTTGACGATTTTAAAGTCTGACAAGTCAAAACTGACGGCATCCCACACCCGGTAGGGCGTTATATCCTGGCTAAAGCGGGTGAGGGGAGCCAGTTCGGCAGGCTTTTGCTCGGCGTTATTGTCGCTAAACTGGCCGCGGAAATTATTGGTCACCTGCTCACCGAGGTGTTCAACGGTTCTGAACAGGGCGCGGGCATTGTTGGTCACGGCTCTGGCCAGCAACTCTGATGTCCTGGGTTGAGGTGTGGGCCGCCAGTGCCGCTTTCTCCTCGGATTACCGGGCTGGGGCTCGGTGTCGTGCAGGTCAAAGCTCACCTCTGCACCGGTAACACCATCCATGGCGACATGGTGGACTTTCAGCATCAGGGCAAAGGAGTTTTTGGGAAGGAACTCCACATTGTCGAGTCCTTCGATGACGTACATCTCCCAGACCGGGCGTCGCATGTCCAGGGGCCGGGAATGAAGGCGGGAGAGCTGTATGCAGAGCTGTCGCCAGTCTCCGGGTTGTGGCAGGGCTATATGACGTACATGAAACTCAAGATCAAAATTTGGATCATTGACCCAGTAGGGATAGTCCAGGTTAAAAGGCACATTGAGCAGTTTCTGCCGGAAGATAGGTGAAGCCCCCAGCCTTTCTTCGACGTGTTGCAGAATGGTCTTGAAACGCAGGGGTTCTTCCAATTCAGACTGGTCATAGATATAAACGATTGAAAGATGCTGGTGTACGGTCTCTGTTTCGGTCCATATCCAAAAGGCATCGCCACCAGTAATTTGTCGCATTATTTATCCCCTGTTGTGATCATTCCACGGCATCAGTGCATGATTTGTGGTATCGATTATTGTGCCAGTCAATGGATCAGTCAATGACTGCCGCGGGCACTGGCGCTACTCTTTAGAATGATGTTCGGCTTCTTATGCAGAGCTTCTTATGCAGGGCTTCTTGCAGTGTAGTTGACACCGGTCGTCCGGAGAGGCGGTCCCAGCGCTGCTGCGATGGCGCCCAGGGCTCAAGCGGGGAGGATAAAACTGAGAACCTTGACCGATACGCCCCCTGTTTCAACCGATATAAACCACTGCTAGCGGGGACCCTGGCCGGAAGCCTTTCCTTTTTTGCCACTGTTGATACTGGTTTTTTTTGCGGCCGATTTCAGTTCTTCAAATGCAGCGCGCAGGCAATCAGCGTAG
>JBFFTH010000087.1:0-8320 GCA_041571855.1 Porticoccaceae bacterium | reverse complement strand
CTACTACGTCGGTTACGCCGGTGATATCTCGGAAGATGTATCCTATGACGTCGGCTACATCTACTACGACTATCCGGGCACTACTGATACTGAATTTGATAACTCGACGGCGAGAGATGACTTCCAGGAAATCTACGCCAGCCTGTCTTTTGGTGATCTGACTGTCGGTTTCGCCTACTCAGACGATTACTGGCTGGAGTCGGGCGAGTTTCAGTATTACTACGCCGATTACAGCTTCAGCCTGCCGGCAGAGTTCTCCCTTGATCTGCACTATGGTTATAACTCCTTTGATGTTGCCAGCGATGATGGTGACTCAGATGCTGAGCGCTCTTACGTGAGTGATGGTGAAGATAGCTATTCCGACTGGTCGATAACCCTGGGCAAAACCGTTGCCGGACTGGATCTGGCGGTTAGCTGGGTTGAAACAGACCTGGACGATGACTCGTACTATGACGCTGGTGATTTGGCTGACGGTACCGTGCTCTTCTCAGTTTCAAAAAGCATGTAACTAACTCACCCTCTGAGCGTGGCGGTTTTTCTCCCCCCGCCGCCACGCTCTTTTTTTAAGAAGTTTTAAGGAGTCCCCTATGAAAATGATTACAGCGGTTATCAAGCCCTTCAAACTTGACGATGTGCGTGAGGCGCTGGCCAACATTGGTGTTCAGGGTGTCACCGTATCCGAAGTCAAGGGTTTCGGGCGTCAGAAAGGTCACACCGAGCTCTACCGCGGAGCGGAATACGTTGTTGACTTCCTGCCCAAGGTGCAGCTTGAGCTGGCGTTGCCGGATGATCAGGTCGATGTAGCTGTCGATGCGATTGTCAGTGCGGCAAACACGGGCAAGATTGGTGATGGAAAAATCTTTATTTCTCCATTGGAGCAGGTTATTCGAATTCGTACCGGTGAGACCGGTGACGAAGCCGTCTAACCATTAGCGGAAATGAAAGAGGTATTGAACAATGGAAAATAACATTTTTGAATTGCAGTACGCACTGGATACGTTCTACTTTTTGATCTGTGGTGCACTGGTGATGTGGATGGCAGCAGGTTTTGCCATGCTGGAAGCGGGCCTGGTTCGCTCCAAGAACACCACTGAAATCCTGACCAAAAACGTGGCGCTGTATGCGGTAGCCTGTACCATGTATTTGATCTGCGGTTACGCGATTATGTACGGTGGTGACATTTTCTTAAGCACCATTACAGGTGATGGAGTTGCCGGTGCAGAAGAGCCAGCGACCTATGCGCCCTCGGCAGACTTCTTCTTCCAGGTGGTGTTCGTTGCAACTGCGATGTCGATTGTTTCAGGTGCGGTTGCTGAGCGGATGAAGCTGTGGGCATTCCTGGCATTTGCTGTCGTTATGACCGGGTTTATCTATCCCATGGAAGGTTCCTGGACCTGGGGCGGAAACGCAGTGTTCGGTATGTACACGCTGGGAGACCTTGGTTTCTCTGATTTCGCTGGATCGGGTATCGTTCACATGGCAGGTGCTGCCGCTGCATTGGCTGGTGTACTGCTGCTTGGTGCACGTAAGGGTAAATACTCTGCCAGTGGCGCAATTAATGCGATTCCCGGCGCCAACTTGCCGCTGGCAACACTGGGTACCTTTATCCTGTGGATGGGCTGGTTCGGCTTCAACGGTGGTTCCGTACTGGCAACAGCCAGTGTCGAGAGTGCAAATGCCGTTGCGGTGGTCTTTATGAACACCAATGCCGCAGCTGCAGGTGGTCTGATCGCTGCACTGATTGTTGCCCGCTTTATGTTCGGCAAGGCTGACTTGACCATGGCGCTGAACGGTGCGCTGGCCGGTCTGGTTGCAATTACTGCTGAGCCTTCAACACCTACCGCGTTGCAAGCAACGTTGTTTGGTGCCCTGGGCGGTGCGCTGGTTGTGTTCAGCATCGTGACCATGGATAAGCTGAAGATCGATGATCCTGTTGGTGCAATCTCGGTTCACGGTGTTGTCGGCTTGCTGGGCTTGTTGCTGGTGCCTGTGACCAACCCGCTCACCGAAGACGGCGGCGCCAGTTTCTCCGGCCAGCTGATTGGTGCGCTGACCATCTTTGTATGGGTCTTCGTTACCAGCCTGGTTGTCTGGGGTATCCTCAAGGCAGTCATGGGTATCCGTGTCAGCGAGCAGGAAGAATACGACGGTGTCGACCTCACCGAGTGTGGTATGGAAGCCTATCCGGAATTTACTCAGAGCAAGTAAAACCGGGTTTCGGTAAGCGAGAACAGGGAGCAAATGCTCCCTGTTTTTGCGTTTGCAGGCCGGTGAAAAGGTGCAATTTTACGACAGAGGGTGTATCTTTCGCAGCCGGGCTAAATTGATTTGAATTTAAAAGCGGAGACTCGTAAATGAAGCTGATTACAGCTGTTATCAAGCCGTTCAAAATGGATGATGTGCGTGAGGCGCTGGCCGGAATCGGCGTGCAGGGGATTACTGTCAGCGAAGTCAAAGGCTTTGGTCGCCAGAAGGGACATACAGAGCTCTATCGCGGTGCGGAGTATGTTGTCGATTTCCTGCCGAAAGTGAAACTGGAGATTGCCGTTGATGATGACATGGTCGATGGTGTGGTAGAAGCAATCACCAGTAGTGCCAATACCGGCAAGATTGGTGACGGTAAAATATTCATCACCAGCCTCGAGCAGATTATTCGCATTCGCACCGGTGAAACCGGCAGGGAAGCGATTTAAACATATTAATAGAGGCTGCTTTTTAAACAGCAGTCGGGAAAGTATTTTTTTACCTTGAAGGGGAGCTCACGCTCCCTTTTTCTTTTCCTTTCAGGGCGTCGTAGCATTGATTGATGAAATGCCGGCAGGCGGCCTCCGTCTCGAGCGTTTCTTCATCAATAATCAACAGCGCAGGGTTGCTCTCCCGGAGTGTGCTGACAAAAAGGCCATCGGTCGTGTCGAAGGCCTGGCCTGAGCCGTTGTAGAGTGGCGTGGTTCCCGCTCCACAGCTGGGTGAGCGGGATTTGACAATATAGGCCGAGAGACCGGTGGCGACCCCGGAGCAAAAATTCCGTGCGGTCCGGGTGAGGGCATGGGTCACATCAAGGGCCGAATTTTCGACCCCCAGGGCCCTTGTCCCGCTGCTTGTCTGCACCAGGTTAACCGGTGGCCTGGGAATGCCGAGGCCGGCAGCGGCTTCGGGGCAGAAACTGAGCAGGTTTACCCAGGGGGAGAGATATCGGCCGATAAGCGGCTGTCGTTTGTGGTCGCCGTCGTAGCGGACGTTTTCGCCCAGAAGGCAGGCGCTGACTCCAACCCTGGGTTGTAAGCTTCTCTGCCTCTGCCAGCCGGAATGAATCTCCACGATATTATTCTGAGATGATCAGGTCGAATGTCACCTGAATGTTATCACTGAACACAAGCTCATCGGTGATATAGGTGCCCGGGCTTGAGGCGCGGAGCGAGGCGGGCATTGCATCAGCAGCCTCTGCCTTGATGCCACCGTAAATGGGTGTTCTGTTGTGGTAATTGATGGTGAGCACTGGCCCCAGTTCCGCACCGTAGGCAGCCGCCAGTGCGCTGGCCTTTTTCTTTGAATTTTCGATGGCGAGCCGGTGAGCCTCGTCCCGGTGCTTGTCGGCGTCACTGCTGTCGTACTGGATTCGATCGATACCCTCCAGCTTTTGCTCGAGCGCCTTGTCCATCAGATCCGTTAGCATCTCCAGTCTGTGGATTTTCACCGATAGATTGCGGCTGGCCTGGTAGCCCTGAAAGAGGCGCTGCCCTGTGCTGTGCTCGTAGCGTGGGTGAACCTGCAGGTTGGAGGCAACGATATCCTCCTGTTTAATGCCGAGTGTTTTTAATACATCGAGAAAGTTATTGATTCGGTCGTCCACATCCTGTTTCGCGGCTTTGCCCGATTTGTGGGTGGCACGCACGCTGAGATCGAGCACCGCCATGTCCGGCTTCACTTTTACTTCGCCGTAACCGTTGGTAGAGATGATGCGCCGCAGGGGCGTGTCATGGGCATAGCTGGCAAGGGATAACATCAGCAGGGCAATGGTCAGCAGGGGGGAAAGCATCAGTTTTTTCATGGTGTTTGGGTTTCTTTTTGTCGAGATATGGCCAGGTTAGAGCAGGGTTGCCGAAAAAAGTTTATTGCTAATCAGGCTCGGGCTTTTTCTGCGCCCTGGGGTGGGCCTTGTCATACACCTTGGACAGGTGCTGGAAATCGAGATGCGTATAAATCTGGGTGGTGGTGATGTTGGCGTGCCCCAGCAGTTCCTGTACTGCCCGCAAGTCGCCGCTGGATTCCAGTATATGACTGGCAAACGAGTGGCGCAGCATATGGGGGTGAACCTTGCCGTGCATGCCCTGGCGCAGGCTGATTTGTTTCATCCGGTCCTGGATTGAACGGGGAGAGATGCGGCGACCGCGTTGACTGATAAACAGCGCGTTGGGGTCAACATCGCTGGCCTGGATATCGCTGCGCCGCTGCAACCAGCTTTCAATGGCCTCAATGGCGTGGGTGCCGATGGGCAGTTTGCGGGTTTTGTTACCCTTGCCGGTGACGGTCATTGAGTGATCTTTGAGGTCGAGATCGGCGATATTGAGGCTCACCAGCTCGGCCAGCCGCAGACCGGAGGAGTAAAGCAGTTCGATAATGGCGTGATCGCGACAGTCCAGCCAGCTCGACCCGCGGAGGGAAACAAACTGGCTGACCTGGTCAACATCCAGGGTTTTTGGCAGTTTTTTTGGTGCCTTGGGTGCCTGAATGCCGCTGCTGGGATCGATTTTCAGCCAGTTTCGTTTCAGGCCATACTTGAAAAAGGCGCGCAGGGATGAAAGCCAGCGCTGCAAGCTGCGCCCGCCGATACCGCCGTGGTGCAGTTGTGACAGTAGCTGGCGAATATGTTGGCTGTGCAGCTGTGACAGCTGATCGATGCCCTGATCGCCGCACCAGAGAAGCAGTTTGTTGATATCGCGAAGATAGTTGCTGACGGTATGTGGCGAAAGCTGGCGTTCCGATCGCAGGTGTTGCTCAAATTCCGCTGTGGCCTGTTGCAAGGTTGGTTTGCAGTTCATACCGGCCCGGATGCCCGTGCATTAAAGAAAGCGCGGGATAATGCGGTTGAGGATTTCTGCGATATAGCTTAGAAACAGGGTGCCCATGCTGCTGCGGTAGTATTGCGGGTCGCTGCTGCCAATAGCCAGGATGCCAAAGGTGTTGCCGCGATGGAGAGGTACGGCGGCTACAGAGCCCACCTGGAAGGCGTGTTCACCAAACAGAAAATTGAGTTCTTCCTGGCGCAGGATGCCACAGATGGCGCGGTTGCTGCGCAGCAGGGTGCCAATCTGGCTCTGCGCTTCATCAATACCCACTACCTTTGCCGTCGTGGCGGGGATTTGTTGTTGGTTGCCTAGCAGGATCAGTGAAAAGTGCTCCACTTCGTAATCGGTGTTGAGGCTGTCGTTGAGAATGTCCAGAACGGCCTGCAGGTCTTCCGCATCCAGCAGCCGCAAAACCAGGCGCTTGGTTTTCTCAAACAGCTTGTCATTGGCGCGGGCGGTATCCAGCATATTGTTGAGCCGGGCACGCATTTCCATATTGCGCTCACGCAATACAGAGACCTGTCTTTCCACCAGCGATACGGCCGCCCCCCGCTCGTGGGGAAGTCGCATCTGTTCCAGGATGTCGGGGTGGTTTTCGAAGTAGTCAGGGTGTTCCGCCAGGTAGGTGGTAACCTGTGCCTCCTGAAGGTCGCTACCGTTGATAATGGTTTTACGCTTATCGCTCATATTCGGATTCGCCCGTGAAATACTGTGCTGGCTGGGCCTGTCATAATTACCGGGCTGCCTTCCCCCGCCCAGCTGATTTTCAGGTCTCCGCCCCGGAGATTTACTTTGACTTCGGAGTCTAGCAGGTCTTGCAGCCTGCCTGCCACCACCGCCGCGCAGGCGCCGCTGCCGCAGGCCAGGGTTTCACCTGCACCCCGCTCAAAGACGCGCAGGTTTATTTCGCTGCGGCTGACGACCTGCATAAAGCCCACATTGACCCGCTCCGGAAAGTCGGGGTGACTTTCGATGGCGGGCCCCAGGCTTTCGACAGGTGCCCGCTCTGTATTCTCCACCTGCAGCACAGCGTGGGGATTACCCATGGAAACAGCGGCGATCGAGAGAGCCTGGTTGTCAACCACAAGGGAGTAGCACAATTGCCTGGCGTCGGCGCGGAAGGGTATTGCTGCCGGCTCGAGAACGGGAGGGCCCATGTCGACCTTTACCTGATTGCCTCCCACCAGGTGCAGTTCAATGATGCCGCGGGCGGTTTCCACCCGTAGCTTATTTTTGCCGGTCATCCTGCGATCGCGAACAAACTTGGCGAAACAGCGTGCGCCATTGCCGCACTGTTGTACTTCGCTGCCATCGCTGTTGAAAATCCGATAGCCAAAATCGATATCCGGCTGGCTCGGGGGGTCAACCACCAGTACCTGATCGCAACCAATGCCAAAACGGCGATCAGCCAGCTTTCGCGCCAGTTCCGGGCTGACAATGACGTTCTGGCTGACGGCGTCGATGACGACGAAATCGTTGCCCAGGCCGTGCATTTTGCTAAAGCGCAGCAGCATGGTTATTTTTCGTCTCCAGGTAACAGTGATTCACCGCGGATCAGGTCGGCAAAGGTTTCGCGGCGGCGAACTTCGTGCATCTGCTCGCCGTCTACCATGATTTCAGCCGCCCGGCCGCGGCTGTTGTAGTTGGAACTCATGGTAAAGCCATAGGCGCCGGAGGATGCCACACACAGTAGTTCACCCTGGGTCAGGCAGAGCCGGCGATCCTTGCCGATAAAGTCGCCGGTCTCGCACACCGGCCCGACGATATCCCACAGTTCCTCATGGCCTTCAGTGGGGCGGACGGGGTCGATATTGAGCCACGCCTGGTAAAGTGCCGGGCGGATCATGTCATTCATCGCCGCATCGACAATGGCAAAGTTTTTTTCCTGTCCCCTTTTCAGGTAATCGACTCGCGTCAGCAGCACGCCGGCGTTGGCGGCAATTGAGCGGCCGGGCTCCAGGATCAGGGTCAGGTTCCTGCCGGAGACCCGTTCGCGGATGGCACTGACATATTCAGACGGGTGCGGCGGTATTTCATCCTTGTAGCGAACGCCGAGCCCACCGCCCAGATCAATATGCTCCAGCGCAATACCACAAGAGGCGAGAGAGTCGACCAGGCTGAGCACCCTGTCCAGTGCATCCAGAAAGGGTGCCGTTTCGGTGAGCTGTGAACCGATATGGCAATCGACGCCGACAATGCGGATATTGGCCATTTGCTGCGCCTGCAGATAAACCGCCTGCGCGTGCTGGATATCAATGCCAAATTTGTTTTCCCGCAGGCCGGTGGAGATATAGGGGTGGGTGTTGGCGTCTACATCGGGGTTCACCCGCAGAGAGATCCTTGCCACTTTGCCCATGTCCGCAGCGACCCGGTTGAGTGCTTCCAGCTCGGCTTCGGATTCCACATTAAAGCAGTGGATGCCCGCTTCCAGGGCTCGTGCCATTTCCCATGGTTGCTTGCCGACCCCGGAGAAAACCACCTTTGCCGGATCGCCAGCGGCAGCGAGCACCCGCTCCAGTTCGCCTGCGGAGACAATGTCGAATCCGGCACCCAGTCGCGCCAGCACATTCAGCACAGCGAGGTTGGAGTTGGCCTTGACGGCGTAGCAAAGCAGGTGAGGGAATCCCTTCAGGGCGTTCTGGTAGGCGCAAAAGTGCTCAGTCAATGCTGCGCGACTGTAAACGTAGGTAGGCGTACCGTAGTTTTTTGCCACGGCCGACAATGCCACATCCTCGGCGTATAGTTCGCCGTTTCGATAGTTAAATGCTGTCATTTATAGGTGGCTTTCGGGCTAGCCCTGGTTTGCGTCGGGGGTGCTGCTTTCAGTCTGTTCCACCGGCTCGGGCGGCAGATACAGCGGCCCCTTGTTGCCACAACCACTGATGGCGAAGAGAGTGCCCAAGATGGCGAACAAAACGAAGAGTCGTCGCATGTGAAACCTGTTTGTTTTAATTTATCAAATAGGCGCAGAGTATATACTTGCCCTCCCCAATGGAGAACCCTCAATGAATGAAAGCGAATTTAATGACCGCGTCGATGCAGTGATGATTGCACTGGAAGAGGCGATAGATGACTGCGGCGTGGATATCGATTATGAAACCAGTGCCGGCGTGATGACGCTGACGCTGGAATGCGACGGGTCCAAAGTGATTATTTCCCGTCAGCCAGCGATGCAGCAGGTCTGGGTTGCAGCCAGGTCGGGCGGTTACCACCTCGATAGCGAGGGAGACCGCTGGGTCTGCAAAAACAGTGCT
>JBFFTH010000086.1:0-8383 GCA_041571855.1 Porticoccaceae bacterium | reverse complement strand
GCGAAAACCAATATCTACGCGGAGCTGGATGAAGAGGGCGCTCGGCTTGCCGAGCAGATCATCAGGGAAAACCTACCCCAGTCGAAATGAACGCCCTGCCTGCTGACCGGTTAACAGGTGCACCGCTGGTTCTCACCCTCGGTGCCATCTGTGTCGGCAATTTCATGCTTATTCTTGACACCACTATCGTGGCAGTGGCGCTGCCGTCGATTACCGGTGGGCTGTCGGCTTCTCCGGTGCAGGGGACCTGGATTTACACCATCTATGCGGTCTGTATGGCGGTGATGCTGCCCCTCAGTGGATGGCTGACCAGGCGTGTTGGCGAAGTGCGTGTTTTCCTGCTTTCGGCCATCGGGTTTACCCTGACATCATGGCTCTGTGGAATATCACCAAATTTTGAGCTGCTGATTTTGTTCCGGGCCCTGCAGGGGTTTGCCGCTGGCATGATGATGCCGCTTTCCCAGACCTTGTTGATGCGTGTGCTGCCCGATAACACGCCAGTTGCCATGTCGCTGTGGAGTATCACTGCGGCGGTTGCACCGGTACTCGGACCATTGCTCGGCGGCTATATTACCGACAGGTATGGCTGGGAGTGGATTTTTTACATCAACATCGGCCCCGGCATCATGATTCTGCCGGTCATCTGGAAATGGCTGATGCCCCTGGAAAGTGAGCGCCATAAGGTGCCGGTTGACCGCGTTGGCCTCTGTACGCTGGTAGTGGGAGTTATCTGCCTGCAGGTGTTTCTGGACCAGGGGCGTGAACACGACTGGCTGAGCTCTGGGTTTATAATCCTGATGTTGCTGATTGCCATTGTTTCGGCGGTGGTATTCTTTATCTGGGAGCCGGAGGAAAAACACCCCATTGTTGACCTGAGCCTGTTCCGTATCCGCTCATTCACTGTAGGCACTCTGTATCTGAGCGTGTTTTTCGGGGTCTTTACGGTCAACATGATGCTGCCGCCTACCTGGTTCCAGTCAGTGCTTGGCTACACCGCCACCTGGGCCGGATTTGTGCTGGCGCCGCTGGCGATGGTACCCCTGGTGCTGATGCCTATTGTCGGCACCAGAATTCCCCATATGAACATCAAGATCACTGTAGCGGCGGCGACAGTATTGCTGGCTGTCGCGCTGTGGCTGCATGGACGCATGTACAACCAGGTCGATTTTAATCACCTCGTCTACATCCGTTTAATGATGGGCCTCGGGATGCCGTTTTTATTTATTCCGCTGATCACCGTTGCCTATATCGATGTACCACCTGCGCAGCTGGCATCAGCCACCGGTATACTGAATTTTTTCCGCATGGTCTCTGCCAGCATGGCAACAGCCCTGGCTGCGACTGCGTGGCAGGATCGCAGTGTTTTTCACCGCAGCCAGATGGTCGAGAGGGTGACCCCCGATATGCTGATTGGCAGCGAAGTTGACTCGCTCATAGAGTCGCTTGGAATCAGTGACCTGTCGGGTTGGCAGGCGATCGAATATCGTATTGCCCAGGAGGCCAGCACTCTGGGTTTGAATGATGTAATGACAGCCTGTGCCCTGGTGATGAGCCTGGCATTGCCCCTGGCGTTATTGTTGCCCTCGTACATAAGCCATTCAAAGTCTCAGCAAACGCCGGAGGCGCCCAATGGCTGACCTGATGGCACTGGCACGTCGTCTCGTGATTCTCAATCGCGAGATGTTCAAGCGGGTTGATGCCGCCATGGGCGACTTTGAGTTTGGCGCCGGCAGCTATCCCTACCTGCTGGCAGTGTATTTTAACGACGGCTGTACCCAGCAGGCCCTGTCAGACAAATTGCGCGTGGATAAGGCGGCCACTACCCGGGTGCTGAGCAGGCTGGAGCAGGACGGTTTTATCGAGCGCCGCCGATCATCGGCAAATCGGCGCGAAATACGCGTCCACTGTTTGCCCAAGGCCGAGCGGGCAGTCGAGACCATCGGCGAAATCATCGATCGGGAAATGAGCCAACTGCTGGGTCCGCTGACGCCGCAGGAAAGGGATGAGTTCTGTAAAGTGATGGCCCGGCTGGTAGTGCTGCCCGGCTAGTTCTCTTTCACTGCACCACATACCCGGCAGAATTTGCCGTAAACATATGTCTCCTCCTGGCAGCGGTCGCAGCGCTGGAATTGGACGAAGCCGCAGCCGGGGCATGCCTTGCTCTCCGCTGGCAGGTGCTCACCACAGCCCTGGCACAACCCCTTGGCGATGCGTTTCTGCATCAGTTTATCGTGGCTGAACACTTTCTTCTGCAGGATGTAGATGGCGAGCAGTGCGGTGATGATTGCGGAGAAGATAACGACGTAGTGCCAGATGGCCACCAGGTTGAAGGATTCGAGAAACTCAAAAATATCCCGCAGCAGTTGTTTCGGGATGATTTCGTAAACCAGTTCAAAAAGTTTGAATATTACCGGAATGAAAACAACCACCAACAGGTGCGAGGAAATCAGCGACTGATAGGGCCGGTTGCGGGCGGTACTGGTGCTATTCCACAGATAGAACAAAACAATCAGCGGCAACAGGAAGATCATCTCCATGCCCAGCCGTTTAACCGGGTACCAGAAGTTCAGGCTGCGCAATTCCTCCAGCAACTCATCGCGGCGGCCCTGGGAGGACTCAACCACCCCGAGCAGCTGAATAATTTTTTCATTCTGCAACAGGCTGTTTTTCGCCGCTGCCTGGTCTGTGGCGAGGTTATTCATCTTTTCCATCAGTTCGGTCACCTGCTTCTGCAGGGCATCACTGGAGCCGGTTTCTACATCCCTGCCGGCAATGTTTTCCAGCAGCGATGTGTCGTAGGCGCTGCGGGTTCTTTCCATTTCTGTGCGGGCCTGACCCAGATGGTTGCGCAGTTGCAGGTAGGCGCTGAGGCTATCTGAAAGCGCCTTGTCGTCACGGATGTCACGGATTGTTTTTGATATGGGCTGGCAGGCGGGGTGTTGATCCTCGACAACCGTTTTATCGTGCAGCTGATAATAACTGTTCCGATAGCTGGCTACGATGCGGCCAATGCGCACCAGGCTGTCAGCTTCACTCCATTCCGCATCGATGGCGATATCCCGGCAGTGCTGCGGTATACGCTCCTGCGGGCTTGCCATCTGGCTGGTGTGGTCTGCCAGTCCCTGGAAAATGGAAAACAGGATAAAGTAATCCAGCAACAGCACAACCGTTAGCGCAGTTCTGCTGACGGGACGATCGTCCAGGGTGGTGAGATTGTTGCGCAGCAATCGAAACTTGCCTGAGATAAATTGCAGCATATCGGTTTTACCTTGCACGAGTATGGTTTAAAGCCGGGCCAGGGGGTTGATGGCTTCAAACCCATTTGTTTGGCCGGGTTGTGGAGAGGTTGAAGCAACCATAGCAGTGTTTACTGGCTCTGAACCAGCCGAAATAGTATTTCAATTTCCCGAACTGGGCTATATTCGCCGCTTCGGTGTGACCAATTGTGCAGGAGTGACCCATGGCCAAGAAGACGGATACGAAGAAACCACAACTCTTTGTTCGCAATGCGATGAAAAAGGATATCAGGGCGATTCGCGCCCTGGTAGAAACCGCCTACCCGGAAGAGGAGATTCCAACCTATCCCACTGCCCAGTTGCGGGGCCAGATTTCGGTGTTCCCCGAAGGGCAGTTTGTCGCCGTCTATGGCGACGAAGTGGTTGGTTATATGGCCACCTTCGTCATCGCTTCGGATATTGCGCTGCGGCCTCATACCTGGAACCAGATTACCGGCGGCGGTTATGCTTCTACACACGACCCCGAAGGCGATTGGCTCTACGGTATGGAGGTGGCGGTGCACCCGGGTTACCGTGGCCTTCGCATCGGCCAGCGCCTCTACAATGCGCGCAAAAAGCTCTGCACCGAGATGAATCTCAAGGGCATTGTCTTCGGCGGACGCCTGCCTAGCTGGCGCAGACAGTCGAAAAAATACGGTCAGGATGTGCTGGCCTATATGGATGCAGTGCAGAAGAACCAGGCGCGAGACCCGGTGATGTCGTTTCAGTTGCGCAATGGCTTTGAGCCCATCGGCGTGCTGCCGGATTACCTGCCCAATGACCACGATTCCATGGGGCTTGCCGTGCACATGGTATGGAACAATCCCAAGCGGCTCGGCGAAGCCGAAGAGATACGGCAGAAGAAGTTCGGTATCACTCTCAGCAGCGACACCGTCCGCGTCGCCAGCGTGCAGTATATGCAGCGCCGGGTGAACAGTTTTGAACACTTTATCGAACTGGTGGAATACTTTGTTGATGTGGCGGCGGACTACCGCTCGGACTTTGTGGTGTTCCCGGAGATGTTTTCACTGCAACTGCTGTCGATAGAGGATCAGGAACTGTCCGCCGCGGAATCGATTGAGGCGCTGACCCGCTATACACCGGTATTCCGCGCAGCGTTCAGTGATATGGCAGTGCGTTACAACATCAATATCCTGGCCGGTTCCCACCCCACCAAGATGCCCAATGGGCGAGTGGAAAATATTGCCTATGTGATGCTTCGCGACGGCCGCATCCATGAGCAGCCGAAGATTCACCCGACCCCCAGCGAGGCCCACTGGTGGAATATCGAGGGCGGCGATGCCCTGAATGTAATCGATACCGACTGCGGCCCGGTGGGGGTGTTGATCTGTTATGACAGTGAATTCCCTGAACTGAGTCGACACCTGATCGACCAGGGGGCCAATATCCTGTTTGTGCCGTTCTGTACCGACGAGCGCCAGAGTTACCTGCGGGTTCGCTATTCCTGCCAGGCGCGTGCGGTTGAGAACCAGTGCTACGTGGTGATGGCGGGCAATGTCGGCAACCTGCCCAACGTTGCCAACATGGATATCCAGTATGCGCAGAGCTGTATCCTGACGCCCTGTGATTTTCCCTTTGCCCGCGATGGTATCGCCGCCGACACCACGCCGAATGTGGAGATGGTCGCCTTTGCCGACCTGCGACTCGATGACCTGCGCGCCGCGCGCTACAACGGCACCGTGCAGAACCTCAAGAACCGACGTCACGACCTCTATTCAGTGGTGTGGCACAAGAAAGAATGATGCCGGACTATTCGCCCGCTAATAATTACCATCCGCCTGGTAAACGGGAGGGTTAGAGTTTTTTCTCCAGTGTTCTTGCCGCCTTTTCCACTCGCCGGCAGGCTTTTTCCAGTCGTTCGTCATAAGCTGGGGTTGAAGTGATTTTCGCGCTGCTGGAGATGCTTTTCCAGATCGGTTCCACCAGTTCACTGACGTAATTTTCAATGTCATTGGGTTTGCGATGGATGGCCAGGGTGCGCATGCCGTATTCAAGACCGCCAAAAAACAGGTCTCTAATTGCCTGCTTGTTGAGGCCCGGCTGCAAATCACCGCGTTGAATACCCTCGCGAATGATACTGTTAAAGGAGCGGGTGTAGCGCTGGTTGAACTGGTGCAGTTCGGTGGTTTCCATATGACTGTAGATGTCAAGATCGGTGTTGAAGTAGAGCTGAACCATTCGCATCAGCAGGGCATTATCGGCCCAGATAGTGCGCAGGTGGTTTTCTGCCAGTAGTTGCAGCCTGCGGTGGGTATCCATTTCCTGCTGCAGGATTTCCTCGGCAGTGCTGATCAGGCCGTCGTAGTAGCGGCGGATAATTGCAGTCAGCAATTCATTCTTGTTGGAGAAATAGTTGAAAACAGTGCCCTCGGATACGCCGGCGGCCTCGGCAATCTTGCGGGTGGAGGTTTCGTGGAAGCCCTGGTTGGCAAAAAGCTCGGCAGCGGCCTGGATGATTTCCTGTTCTCGTCTCTCACCTCGGGCACGCGAAGTTTTTTGTGTTGCCTCTGACATTCCCGATACCTGTTTGACCGCGGTTGAAGCGAGTCTAGCACTAAAAATGAGCGCTGCTCAAATATATTGAAGCGACGCTCATTATGTGTAGAATGCTAAATTGTTAGTATGGAATAACAGTCGGGTAATTGTGCTTCAGTGCGTGAGACGCAGTTGCATCAGCCTGTTCTACTCCAATTATTGCAGAGGTTTAAGGGGTCATGGCGCAATACCAGTCACGGGTGATAACCGATTCTGACGAGTTTCGCGAAAACCGCGACAAGATGCTGGCAAGAATTGCCGAGTTTGATGCGATTCGCCAGCGTGCGGTCGAGCTCTCCAGCCGCAGCCTGCCACGCTTCGAAAAACGCGGCCAGCTGTTGCCGCGCGAGCGCCTGTCGCGCATTGTCGACCCCGGCATGCCATTTCTGGAATTGAACAACATGGCCGGTTTTCTGGCAGAGGATCCCAGTCCGGAAACCTCTGTCCCCGGCGCCAACAGCATCACCGGTATCGGTTATATCAATGGCACCCGCTGCATGCTGATGGTGGATGATTCCGGTATCAACGCCGGGGCCATGACTGCCATGAGCGCTAAAAAAGGCATGCGAGCCATGGATGTCGCCATTGCCAAAAAGCTGCCCTTTGTGCACCTGGTCGAAAGTGCCGGCGCCAACCTGATGGAGTACCAGGTGGAAATGTGGTCCGATGCCGGTGGTGTGTTTGCGCGGCTGGCACGCCTCAGTGCTGCTGGAATTCCCACCCTGGTGGTGCTCCATGGCGCCTCGGCGGCTGGTGGTGCCTACATGCCTGGCATGAGCGATTACGTGGTGGGGGTGAAAGGCAACGGCAAGGCCTACCTGGCGGGACCGGCTCTGCTCAGGGCGGCGACCGGTGAGGAAGCTGATGACGAGCAGCTGGGCGGTGCTGAAATGCACGCGGGGGTTTCCGGGCTGGTGGAATACCTGGCTGAAGACGATGCCCAGGGTATCGCCATTGCCCGCGAAATCATCGGCCAGCTGGACTGGAACCGCCACTGTCCACGGCTGACGACAGGCGGGTTTGAAGAGCCGCGTTACAGCAGCGAAGAGCTGCCTGGCATCGTACCCCTCGATTACCGCACCCCCTACGATGTTCGCGAAGTTGTAGCGCGGATCGTCGATGGATCCGATTTCCTCGATTTCAAGCCCGGCTTTGGTGCGGCCACCGTGTGCATTCAGGCCAAGGTCTTTGGCATGCCGGTGGGAATTGTCGGCAACAACGGTCCCATCGATAACGCCGGCGCCAACAAGGCAGCACAGTTTATGCAGCTCTGCGATCAGTCGAACACGCCGCTGGTCTTCCTGCAGAACATCACCGGCTACATGGTTGGCACCGCGGTGGAGCAGGGCGGCATGATCAAGCATGGCTCCAAGATGATTCAGGCAGTGACCAATGTTCGCGTGCCGCGCATCACGTTCATGATCGGTGCCAGTTTCGGCGCCGGCAACTATGGTATGTGCGGCCAGGGCTATGATCCGGACTTTATCTTCAGCTGGCCAAATGCCCAGATCGGCGTGATGGGGGGCGAGTCGGCTGCAAAAACCATGACCGTGGTCGCCCTGGCCGGAGCGAGGCGCAAGGGAATTGACATTCCGCCCGAAAAGATCGCCGCCCAGGAGGCAAAAATCATCCAGCACTACGACAGGCAGTCGGGTGCTTTTTACACGTCAGGGAGAATGCTCGACGACGGCATAATCGATCCGCGCGACACCCGCAAGGTGCTGGGCTTTGTATTGCAAACCTGCTGGGAGGCAGGCAACCGCAAAACCTGTCCCAATACCTTTGGTGTGGGGAGAATGTGATGTCGAGCGCCATCATGAGAGGCATGGGCGTTTTCATACAGGGTGAGCAGAATTTATGTTAGCTGATACCGAGAACCTGATACTTGAACAACACGGCCCGCTGCTGACGGTCTGGCTAAACCGCCCGCAGGTGCGCAACGCGCTCTCAGCCGAGATGGTTGATGAGTTGATTGCCACCTTTGGGGCACTGCCAGACAGGCGAGATATACGCATCGTGATATTGCGTGGCAGGGGAGGCGTATTTTGTGCCGGTGGTGATCTCAAGCTGTTCGGCAAGGTTTTTCAGGGCGGTGCCAGTCGTGACCAGATTGCCGGCTTCAATGCCAGCCTGGGACCGCTGGTCGAGGCTATCCGAAACACGCCACAACTTTTCCTGGTGCTGATCGAGGGGGCTGCAATGGCTGGCGGCCTCGGCATCTCCTGCCTGGCCGACGTGGTGGTGACCACCAGGGATGCCCGCTTCGCCCTCAGCGAAGTCACCCTCGGCTTGCCACCCGCACAAATCGCATCGCTGGTGATCAGGCGGGTGGGCTTGTCGGAGGCGCAGAGACTGATGTTGACCGCGCAACAATTTGACGGCACTGAAGCGGCGCGGCTTGGCTTTGCACACTTCGTGGTTGCCGATGCCGAGGCGCTGGAGTGCAAGGCAGACCAGCTGGTAAAAGAGGGGTTGCGCGGTGCACCGGGGGCGATTGCAAAAACCAAGCAGATCATCGCGGCGGCTGAACGTTTGCAGGGCGATGAACTGGT
>JBFFTH010000085.1:0-8394 GCA_041571855.1 Porticoccaceae bacterium | reverse complement strand
GGGGTTTCCCTCTCGGGCGCTCTCTACCAGGTCGTCTAGGTCCTGGTACACCAGCCAGTCAGCGCCAATCCTGGCAGCCACTTCTTCATCCGAACAGCCGTGTGCGATCAGTTCCTGAGCCGTGGGCATGTCGATGCCGTATACATTCGGGTAGCGAATCGCAGGGGCTGCGGAAGCCATGTAAACCTTTCTCGCTCCCGCTTCCCGTGCCATTTGAATAATCTCCTGGGAAGTCGTTCCCCTGACAATAGAGTCATCAACCAGCATCACATTCTTGTCCTGAAACTCCAGTTTGATCGGGTTGAGCTTCTGGCGAACTGATTTTTTACGCTGTTTCTGGCCCGGCATGATAAAGGTGCGGCCAATATAGCGGTTTTTCATAAAGCCTTCGCGAAACTTGACGCCAAGTTTTTCCGCCATCGCCTGGGCAGAGACACGGCTGGTGTCGGGTATGGGAATAACCACATCGATATCGTGATCGGGGCGCTGTGCCATGATCTTGTCAGCCAGTTTGTCACCCATTCGCAGGCGGCACTTGTAAACGGAAATATCATCCATGATCGAGTCGGGTCGCGCGAAGTAAACATGCTCAAAAATACAGGGCACCTTCTTCGGGTTCTCCGCACATTGCTCGATGTGGAGTTTTCCATCCACGCTCACATAGATTGCCTCCCCTGGCTCGAGATCTGAAATAAACTCGAAACCGAGCACATCAAGAGCGACGCTCTCTGAAGCGACCATGTACTCTTCGCCGCGCTCTGTTTGCCGCTTGCCGTAGACCAGAGGACGGATACCATGGGGGTCGCGGAACGCCACCATGCCATAACTGGCAATCATGCCAACAATGGCATAGGCTCCATGACAGCGCAGATGCACACGCCTCACGGCTTCAAAAACGTCTGCCGCGGACGGTTCCAGCTTGCCCTGCAGAGACAATTCGTGGGCAAAGACATTGAGCAGCGCTTCGGAGTCGGAATCCGTATTAATATGACGCAGGTCGGTTTTGTAGAGATGCTGCATCAGTTCATCGGTATTGGTGAGGTTGCCGTTATGCACCATACATATGCCGTAAGGCGAGTTCACATAAAAGGGCTGTGCCAGCGCGGGACCTGAACTGCCCGCGGTCGGATAGCGCACATGTCCGATGCCCATGGAGCCTTTCAGGCGAGACATGTGTCGTGAACGGAAAACGTCGCGCACCAGCCCTACGTCCTTGCGTTGACTAAACTTGTCGCCCTCACAGGTCATGATACCCGCAGCGTCCTGGCCACGGTGCTGTAGTACGGTTAAAGCATCGTACAGCTTGAGATTAACGTCTTTTTTACCGACGATGCCGACAACACCACACATAGGCTGAAAAGCTCCAGATTAAAAAAACTGCTGAAAAAAGTCCGCGATGGCGGCACCCGCATCCCTCGCCCAATCCTCAAAGCCAAGGAAATAGGGTATCAGCGTAGATTCCTGCCACCAGATGTCCTGCTGAACCGGGAGAATTTCCGGCAACAGAATTAAAAGAACCATGACAATGATCAGCCCTCGGGCCAGACCAAATAAAACGCCCAGAAGCCTGTCCGTCCCAGAGAGACCGGTAGCCTCCACCAGTTTACCGAGCAGGAAATTGACCAGGCTGCCGACCAGTAACACGGCGACAAACAGGCTTGCCCAGGCAGCCAGTAATCTCAGTGATGGCGTTGCAATTGCATCAACCAGCCAGACGGCCATACGCTCGTCAAACACTGAGGCAATGATGATAGCCGCAACCCAGATAGTCACGGACAGCGCTTCTTTTATGAAACCGCGGCCTGCACCTATCAGAATGGAGATCAGCGTAATGCCCAGTATTGCCCAATCAGCCCAGTTCATCGCAGGATTTTCAGCTCCTCATCATTAATCGGCGCAGTGTAACAGAGCGGCCATGGAACGTCAGGGTTGGAAACGAATGATAATGGCTTTAACACCATACTTTTTGTCTATATTCTGCTTGGCTTCCAGTGCCTTTTGCTTTTCAACTTTGGGGCCGACAAAAACCCGAAATACCTCGCCGGAGGAAGTTCTACCCTGTTTGTAGAATGCTTTATAACCATCGGCTTTTAATTGCTCCGACATTTCCCGGGCTTTTTTCTCGCTACTGAATGCAATCACCTGTACCAGCCAGGCCTTGATCATGCCGTCGTCATCTAGCCCCGGCGCCTCGTCGAGCAACGATTCCCCCTGGGATGGCAGATTAACGCCTAACTGGAACATTTGATCGGGGCTGGGCGCCGGATCGACATTCTCGACTCTCGAAGGTTCAGAAATGGTTACCGGCTTGATATCCGGAGCAGTCGGGATGCGGCTGCGGGTGTCAACAGTGCGCTCGTCAGAAAAATTGAGCACCACAGGCAGAAAAATAGCCGCTAATGCCAGCAGAACAAATGCGCCAATAATTCGCTGCTTCAGGCCATCATTCACAGAGACTTCCCTCTCGCTTGCAACCAGGCCAGCACTGGACCTACCGCGTAAAAAGAACCAAATACCACGATTACATCCCCGCTTTTTGCCGAGTCCAGCGCAGCTTCAAGCGCCTGCTCGACAGAAGAGAAAACGGCGACATTGTACAGGATTTGACGCCATGTCTGTGCCGATATTGCCCGCGCCAATAGAGGAATTTCCGCAGCGTACCAGTCATCGACCAGGGGTTTCAGCGGTGACAACATGCCCTCGATGTCTTTATCCGACATTGCAGCAATCACCGCTTTTACACGACGCTGATCATGTGACTCCTCTGCATGGCTTTGTAGCTGATGCGCCAGACGCTGGCAGGCGGCCGGGTTGTGAGCGACATCCAGAATCATCCCGACGCCCTGCAGATCAAATTGCTGCAAACGACCCGGGATGCGGGTGGTATTCAGGCTGCGGGCAATAAGATCGGAATCGGCAATAGCGGTCAAATCCATCAGGGAAATGACCTGAAGTGCACAGAGCAGGCTTTCGTCAGGCAGGGATGTGACCGGAAGGTTCCTGTAGCTGATCTCGGTACCATCGGCTTTCTGGCAAGTCACTGACAGCTTGCCACCGTCGATATTGCCCTTAAACTGTTTGCCGTTGCAGAAAAGTGGCGCCGGTAGTTCGTCGCAGAGTTGCTCCACCGTCCCATAAGGCTGCCGGTCACCGTAGATCAGTGGCTTGCCCGCTCGGGCAATACAGGCCTTTTCGTAGGCGATATCCGCCAGGTTCGAACCGAGCCATTGCTGGTGATCAAGGGCTATCGACGTTACAACGGCAAAATCGGCATCGACAAGATTGACTGCATCGAGCCGTCCGCCCAGACCTACTTCCAGTAAAGCGACATCGACTTTTTCTCGCTTCAGGATGAGCAGAGCGGCCAGGGTACCGAACTCAAAATACGTCAGGCTGATATCGCCGCGGGCTGCTTCGATATCTTCAAAGGCCCTGATTATTGACTCATCGGCGACGGGTACACCGTTGATACATATACGCTCGTTGTAGCGAATCAGGTGGGGTGAGGTGTAGCTTCCGACGCGCTTTCCCAGTGACAGCAACAGATTCTGAAGAATCGCGATGCAACTGCCCTTGCCGTTGGTACCCGCAACACTGATTACTGTGGGGGCAACTGAACCGGCCTGTAGCCTGTCGGCTACCCGAGCGATACGCGCCAGGCCGAGTTCAATTTCAGTGGGATGTCGTTTTTCTAGGAGCTGAAGCCATTCACTCAGAGTCAGCTGTTGCGACATTTTCGTCAGGGGGCTCCGCTTGTCCAGTCAGTTTTGACAGCAGGCTGGCAACACGGTTACGCATTTCGTGACGGTGAATAATCATGTCAATGGCGCCGTGATCCAGCAGGAACTCGGCCCGCTGAAAACCCTTGGGCAGCTTCTGGCGAATTGTCTGCTCAATGATGTTCGGGCCTGCAAATCCGGCCCTGGCTCCGGGCTCGGCAGCATTGATATCACCCAGGAGCGCAAGGCTCGCGGATACGCCACCGTACACCGGGTCGGTCATGATGGAAATGTAGGGTGTCCCCTGCTCTTTCATTCGGGTCAGGATGGCGCTGGTTTTTGCCATTTGCATGAGGGAAATCAGGGCTTCCTGCATCCGTGCACCACCGGTAGCAGAGAAGCAGATCATGGGAATATTGGCGTCGAGGGCAACCTGGGCTGCGCGGGTAAAACGTTCACCAACGGCATAGCCCATGGAGCCACCATGGAAGGCAAACTCAAATGCCACTGCAACAACAGGGATGCCGCAGAGTGTCCCCTTCATGGCAAGCAAGGCTTCATCCTCGCCGGTTAATTTCTGCGCATCCGCAAGGCGTTCTTTATATTTTTTGGTATCCCTGAATTTTAGCCGATCTATGGCCTGAACTTCAGTGGCGATAGGCTCGCGTCCTTCCGCATCCAGAAAAATGTCGAGGCGACGACGTGCACCAATGCGCATATGGTGTTCACACTTTGGACAGACATTGAGATTCCTTTCCAGCTCGGGTCTGTAAAGCGGTGCATGACACTTTGGGCACTTCTTCCAAAGGCCTTCCGGAACTCCCGCGCTGCGTTCCTCGCTCTGGGCTTGAGGCCCGCTTGGTTTTATTTTTTCTAGCCAGCTCATTTTATTATCGCCCCGTTGTTTAACGATCAGCTACACGGTTTGTTGCCGTCCCGATCAATTGCCTGCCTCATCTCACCGACCAAAGCGGCTGTTGCTGTAGCAATTTTATCTGCATCGCTACAATTTTTCTCCAATTCTGCCATCTTTGCCACTAAAAC
This sequence comes from Porticoccaceae bacterium, assembly GCA_041571855.1. Classification (GTDB taxonomy): domain Bacteria; phylum Pseudomonadota; class Gammaproteobacteria; order Pseudomonadales; family Porticoccaceae; genus JACKOF01. The sequence continues at coordinate 3,631 of JBFFTH010000085.1, read as the reverse complement.
ACTGCCTACAATCACACCTTCGGACACAGCCGCGACAGCCCGGGCAGACTCTGCATCTTTAATACCAAATCCTACACACACAGGCAAATCCGTCAATGATTTGATCTCGGCGAGTTTTTTGCGCACAGATTCAATGTCCAGATTGCCCGCACCTGTCACACCTTTCAGTGATACATAGTACAGGTAGCCTCCTGCCTGGGAAATAATCATTTTCTGTCGTTCAACGACGGTTGTCGGTGTAATGAGGAAAATATTCTCTAACCCGGCCTGTCTCAGTTGGCGAGTGAAGTCTTCAGATTCTTCCGGCGGCAAGTCTACGGTTAATACGCCATCGACACCCGCCGCTACGGCACCTGCTACAAACTCAGCGTAACCCATTCTCTCAATGGGGTTTGTATAGCCCATCAATACGACAGGGGTAGTTTTATTGGTTTTGCGGAAATCGCTGACTACCGACAGCGCATCACTCAGGCTGGTTTTGTTGGCAAGTGCGCGTTCGTGGGCTTGCTGAATTATAGGCCCTTCCGCTGTAGGATCGGAAAAAGGAACGCCCAGCTCGAGTATATCGGCGCCATTTTCTACCAATGCATCAAGGGTAGCCGAAGTGACGGCCAGTGATGGGTCGCCGACCACAACATAGGGTATCAGAGCTTTTCGACCTGTACTGGCCAATTGCTCCATGGTTTGGTTGATTCGGTTCATAGTGTGTCCAGACTGGACTTCTGCCTTATTCTTTGGTGATCAAAGACGGATGCCATCGATTTCAGCGACGGTCAGGATATCCTTGTCGCCTCGCCCGGACAGATTGACAATGACGATCTCGTCTTTAGACATCTGCCGCGCCAGTTTTTCCGCGTAAGCAACGGCATGGCTGGTTTCAAGTGCTGGCATGATGCCCTCGATCCGGGTCAGCTTGCGGAAAGCGGCCATGGCCTCATCATCATCTATGACCACGTATTTCACCCGTCCAATATCTTTCAGCCAGGCGTGCTCGGGACCCACACCGGGATAGTCGAGACCGGCAGAGATGGAGTGGGTTTCAATAATCTGGCCGTTTTCATCTTCCATCAAATAGGTACGGTTGCCATGTAAAACACCGGGAATACCATCATTGAGGGGGGCCGCATGCTTGCCGGTCGCAAGCCCGAAACCACCAGCCTCAACACCGTACATAGCGACCGTCTCATCTGCAAGAAACGGGTGAAATAGCCCTATGGCATTGGAACCACCACCGACACAGGCCACCAGGGCATCGGGCAGACGACCGGTTTGATCGAGGCACTGCTGTTTCGACTCGCGGCCTATCACTGACTGGAAATTTCGCACCAGTTCCGGGTAAGGATGTGGACCTGCGCAGGTGCCGATGATATAGAAAGTATCATCCACGTTTGTTACCCAGTCGCGCAGCGCCTCATTCATGGCGTCTTTCAGGGTTTTGGATCCTGACGTGACCGGTATCACCTCAGCACCCAGCAACTTCATCCGGTAGACATTAAGTGCCTGGCGCTTTATGTCCTCCTCACCCATAAAGACATGGCACTCGAGACCCAAGCGGGCGGCAACTGTGGCAGAGGCGACACCGTGCTGGCCGGCACCGGTTTCAGCTATGATACGTTTTTTGCCAGTGTGCTTTGCCAGCAGCGCCTGACCAATTGTATTGTTGATCTTGTGTGCACCGGTATGATTCAGGTCTTCTCGCTTGAGAAACAATTTTGCCCCCCCGGTTTCCCTTGTCCAGCGCTCGGCAAAGTAAAGCGGTGAAGGTCGCCCCACGTAATGGGCCAGTTCGTAGTCTATCTGGCGTTGAAAGTCATCATCCTGTATCAACCTGCGGTAGAGGGTTTCCAGTTCATCCAGTGCCGAAATCAGTGTTTCGGAAACAAAACGGCCGCCGTAAGAACCAAAGTGCCCTCTTGCATCGGGCATATGTGTAAAATCTATCGTGTTTTCTGTATCCACCTTGTCACTCGCTGCTCGAGAATTTAATCCGCTGCTCTTGCGCTGCGGATAAAGTCGTTTATCAATTGTTCGGACTTGATGCCGGGGGAAGACTCCACCCCACCACTGACATCCACTGCATAGGGTTTTGTCGCCGCTACCGCAGCCGCAACATTCTGCGCTGTCAGTCCACCCGCCAGGATAATAGGTTTGTCGATCTCCCCGGGCACACGGGCCCAGTCAAAAGTCACGCCGGTACCGCCATACTTATCATCACTCCAGGTATCAAATAGGATGCCTGCAGCCGAAGTATATACCGATGCTGCGGCAACCGGGTCCATCCCCGGCCGCATCCGGATCGCTTTCAGGTAGGGGCGATCAAACCGGGCGCAGAAAGCCTCGTCTTCATCCCCGTGAAACTGTAGCAGGTCGATACCTGTCTCCTCGATCACGGCTTGCACCTCGTTCTCGGGGGCATTCACGAAGAGCCCGACAGCTCTGGTAAATGGCCCCAATACAGTCACTATCTGGGCGGCCATAGCAGTTTCAACACAACGTGGGCTTTTGTCGTAAAACACCATACCGATGGCCTCGGCGCCCGCGGCTTCGGCAGCGCGGGCGTCTTCGGGTCGCGTAATGCCACAGATTTTAACTCGGGTATGGCTCACATGTGGTTCCGGCTTAAAGCGCGAGATTGTAGCAAATATGCGACGCCTAGTAATACCGCATGAGGTTGCATTTGCTGTTAAAAGTTATCATTCGCGCAGTAAAAGCGGGCCTGGTGAGAAGCCGGGTATTTTGAATGCTTGCGGGTATTCTACCGCTACCAGATAGAGGCCGGATGGCGCCGCCGTTGCCGGAGACTGCGTGCGATCCCGAAGCGCAAGCAGTTTTTCCAGCCAGTCTGTGTCTGCCCTGCCCTGACCGATCAGAATCAGGGCTCCGGCGAGATTTCGCACCATGTGGTGCAGAAAAGCATTGGCTTTGATTTCAAAAACCACCAGTTCTGCCTGGCGCCAGACTTTAGCGTGATGGACATTGCGGCTGGGAGAGGCTGATTGGCATCCTGCGGCGCGAAAACTGCTGAAATCCTGTTCACCCAGGAGGCACTGGGCTGCCTCATTCATGCGCACAGCGTCGAGCGGCTGGCGAAACCAGGTCATACCACGACAGAAAAGTGCAGGACGACAGGGTCGATTATCAATGATGTAACGATAAGTGCGCGCAGTCGCACTGAAGCGCGCGTGGAATTGGGGAGCGACCTGCTCGACCCAGTGAAGCCGGACAGAATCCGGTAAATTGGCATTGGTACCCAGCAGCCAACTGCGGGGGGCGCGAGCGGCGCTGGTGTCAAAGTGGACGATCTGGTTTGTGGCGTGGACTCCGGTATCCGTTCGACCGGCACAGACCAGCTGGATTTCCTCATCGGCAACAACAGACAGTGCCTTTTCGACCGCCTCCTGAACCCCCGGACTATGAGACTGGCGCTGCCAGCCACAAAACAGGCTGCCGTCATATTCGACTGCGGCGGCAATACGCTTTACACCCTCAGGGAGCGAACAACTGCCGGGGGTGCGGGCAGCGGAATCCACAGCAGGATTGTTTGCCTTCACCAGTGGGCGCTAGGAGATGGCATCAATCAGGGATTTTGCCCTGTCTTTTTGCTCATCATTGCCCTCTGCCAACACCTCTT
>JBFFTH010000084.1:0-8529 GCA_041571855.1 Porticoccaceae bacterium | reverse complement strand
GTCGCTTAAGCCAAAGCTCAAGCGACCCTCTCTCTACAAGGTGATTCTTCACAATGATGATTACACGCCGATGGATTTCGTGGTGGAATTGCTGGAACTGTTCTTCGCCATGAATCGTGAAAAGGCGACCGGAGTGATGCTGAAGGTGCACAGGGAAGGAAAAGCTGTCTGTGGTGTCTATACTAGGGACATTGCCGAGACAAAGTGTGCGCAGGTGAACCAGTTTGCTCGGGAAAATGAGCATCCGCTGTTGTGCGAGATAGAGCCAACAGAAGATGAGGATTAATCGTTAGAATATCGGTAGGGGGCAAAGAGCATGCTGAGTCGTGATCTGGAAGTGAGTCTGAACCTTGCCTTTCAGTCGGCAAGTGAGCGCCGTCATGAATTCATGACGGTAGAGCATCTGTTACTGGCGCTACTGGACAATGAATCCGCCGCCAGTGCGCTGCACTCCTGCGGCGCAAACCTGCACTCCCTGCGCAGGGATCTGGATGAGTTTATTGACTCTACGACACCGCTGATACCGGAAGACAGTTCCGGTCGTGAAACCCAGCCCACCCTGGGGTTTCAGCGAGTATTGCAACGCGCTGTATTCCATGTCCAGTCTTCAGGAAAGAAAGAAGTGCAGGGCGCCAATGTACTGGTGGCAATCTTCAGCGAACAGGAAAGCCAGGCCGTCTATTTCCTGCGTCTGCAAAATATCAGTCGGCTGGACGTGGTCAATTACATTTCCCACGGCGTGTCAAAAATAGCCAATCAATCAGAGCACTCTGACGATCCGAATCTGCAGCAGGATGAGCAGGTGCAGGAAACGCCTGCAGACAAGAGCCTTCTGGAACAATTCACGGTTAACCTCAATCGCCAGGCTGAGCTTGGCTATATCGACCCGTTGATCGGGCGAGCAGATGAAATAGAGCGGGTATCGCAAATTCTTACCCGTCGTCGCAAAAACAACCCCCTGCTGGTGGGTGAATCCGGTGTCGGCAAGACGGCCATCGCTGAGGGTCTGGCCAAGAGAATTGTCGATGGTCAGGTGGCCGAACCCTTGAAAGAAAGCGTGGTTTACTCGCTTGATATGGGTGCATTGCTGGCAGGCACCAAATATCGGGGTGATTTCGAGAAGCGTTTTAAAGGGATGTTGGCGGAACTCAATGAGCGTGATCACGCGATTCTGTTTATCGACGAAATACACACCATCATTGGTGCCGGTGCGGCATCTGGCGGGGTGATTGACGCCTCCAACCTGCTCAAGCCTCTGCTCAGTGCCGGTAAAGTTCGCTGCATCGGTTCTACAACCTTTCACGAGTACCGCGGCATTTTTGACAAGGACCGGGCGCTGTCGCGCCGTTTCCAGAAGGTGGACGTCCTGGAGCCGAGCATTGAAGAGACAATCAATATCCTCAAGGGCCTGAAATCGCGGTTTGAGGAGCATCACAATTTACGTTTTACCCGCGATGCGCTGAAGGCCGCGGCCCAGTTGTCGGCCAAATACATCAGCGATCGCTACTTGCCCGACAAGGCGATAGATGTGATTGATGAAGCCGGTGCCTACCAGCAATTACAGGCACCATCCAAACGCAAAAAGACCGTGAATGTGGCGGACATAGAGGCTATTGTCGCTAAAATTGCCCGTATTCCGGCTAATACTGTCAATGCTTCCGACAAGGAGCAGCTGCGTTCGCTGGCGGATAAACTGAAGCTGGTGGTGTTTGGCCAGGATCAGGCCATAGATGCCCTGGTGACGTCTATCAAGCTCGCCCGCGCGGGGTTGCGTCAAGGCGATAAACCAATCGGCTCGTTCCTTTTTTCAGGTCCGACGGGTGTCGGTAAGACTGAGGTGTCCCGCCAGCTCGCTGAGGTGATGGGGATAGAGCTGATCCGTTTTGATATGTCTGAATATATGGAGCGACACACCGTCTCTCGCCTGATCGGCGCACCTCCCGGATATGTCGGTTTTGATCAGGGCGGTCTGCTGACCGATGCCGTCACCAAGCATCCTCATGCCGTGGTGTTGCTGGATGAAATTGAAAAGGCGCACCCGGAAGTATTCAACCTTCTGCTGCAGGTGATGGATCACGGTACCTTGACCGACAACAACGGCCGCAAGGCGGATTTCAGGAATGTGATCCTGATCATGACGACCAATGCCGGCGCTGATCAGCTCAGCCGCGCATCAATCGGCTTTACCCTCCAGGACCACAGTTCTGACGGCATGGAGGCAATCAAGAAGGCATTTACACCGGAGTTTCGCAACCGACTTGACGGCATTATCCAGTTTGGTCGCCTCAGTCGGGAGGTTATCAAAACGGTGGTGGATAAATTCCTCACCGAACTCCAGGCACAGCTCGATGAGAAGCGTGTGCAGTTGGATGTCGATGAGGATGCCCGCGAGTGGCTGGCGGAAAAAGGCTATGACGACAATATGGGCGCCAGACCGATGGCGCGCCTGATTCAGGAAAAACTCAAGAAGCCGCTGGCTGAAGAGGTGCTGTTTGGCCACCTTGCTGATGGCGGCAGGGTGTTGGTGACAGTTAGCGACGGCGAGCTTGTGCTGGAAACTGCTGCCGAAACTGTCTGAGGTGAAGCGGAAAAGCGCTTATTGTGCAGTAAGCTTTTCTATTATCAGTTAGCGGTTGCGGAAGGTGATGCGACCCTTGGACAGGTCGTAAGGCGTGAGTTCCACTTTCACCTTGTCGCCGGTGAGGATGCGGATATAGTTTTTGCGCATTTTGCCGGAAATATGTGCCGTCACCACGTGACCGTTCTCCAACCTGACCCTAAAGGTGGTGTTGGGGAGGGTGTCGATGACCTCGCCTTCCATTTCAATGTTGTCTTCTTTTGCCATATTTTTCGCTTCCCGGTTTCAGCTTTGCCTGCTCTTTTGCCTTCTTTGAAGAGGGCGCAATTCTGCCTGAAAAACAGTGGATAGGCAAAGAGATTCATCGCCTTGCCGGTGACCCCTTGGGTCCGGCGCGAAAAACGATCAGTTGACGAGTACCCAGCGCCCCCGGGAGAGCATTTCCAGGGGCCTGAAAGTAGTCTTGTAGTCCATCTTGCGGCAGCTTTTGACCCAGTAGCCCAGGTAGAGATAGGTCAGCCCCAGTTCCCGGGCCAATGAAATCTGGCTCAGTATCGCAAAGGTGCCAAGACTGCGCTTGTCGGCAGAGGGGTCAAAATAGGTGTAGATCGCCGAAAGCCCGGAATCCAGACGATCAGTGACGGCAGCGGCGACCAGCCTTTCCTGCAGTCGGAACTCAAGGAATTGACTGTCATCCATCATGTTGCTGATAAAGTCGTTGTACTGCTGCCTGTTGGCAGGGTACATGTCCCCATCCATGTGACGGTTATTGATGTAACTCTCGTACAGAGGATAGTGCTCGTCCCTGTCCACCTGTTGTTTGGCATGGACAGTGAGGTCGCTATTGCGTTTTGCACAGCGCTTCTGGCGCCGGTTTGGTCTGAATTCCCTGACCCGGATACGCACCGATATGCAGGCATTACAGCTTTCGCATCGGGGTGCATAGATGTAATGACCGCTGCGCCGAAAGCCCAGTTCTGTCAGCCTGCTGTAGAGTTGGTTATCGATATTGATTTCCGGGTCGACAAACGAGGTGCTCGCCATCTGGTTTGGCAGGTAGCTGCATTGATGGGGTTCAGTCAGGAACAGACGCAGGCTGTTGAGATCGGGGGAGATATCGCGGCTCATGCCACGACTTTAATTCAAATCAGCTTTTGAGGCCAGTGGCAGGGCTTTTGTCGCAGTTTCCCAAGCCACTGTAAAAACGCGGTCCTGGAGATTGCTTTTGCTCCCATAGAGGTCAAGAAGGGGTTTATAAGCTGGCAATCGATCAATTCAAAGCCTGCGACCTGTAACAGTTTATCCAGTTCGATAAGCGCGATTTTGGCGCTGTTATCTACCCGGTTAAACATGGACTCGCCACAAAAGACGCCACCGATGGCGACGCCATAGAGCCCGCCCACCAGCTCATTTTCAAGCCACACTTCAATGGAATGGGCGTAGCCCAGCCTGTGCAGGGTGGAATAGGCAGATGCCATATCATCGGTGATCCAGGTCCCGTCGGCATTCGGGCGCGCTGCCGCGCAGGCGCGGACCACTCGGTCAAAAGCAACATCCGTTGTCACTCGCCAGTTTTGCTGCCGCAGGGATTTGGCCAGAGAGCGGGAAATTTTTACCTGGCCGGGCGCTAACACCCCCCTGGGATCCGGCGACCACCAGAGCAAAGGCTGCCCCTGCTCGTACCAGGGAAATATGCCCTTGCTGTAGGCGTCGATCAGGGTTTTTGCCTGCAAGTTGCCACCCATTGCAAGCAGGCCGTTGGGCTCTTTCAGGGCATCCTCTGGCGCCGGAAACACAGGGTCCTCGCTATCGAGTACCCTGTTCGGGCTCTGTCGGGTCACGTTGGAATGGTCGGGCCAGCTTACTCCAGTTCGTCGAGATATTTTTCGGCATCGAGCGCAGCCATGCAACCTGATCCGGCTGAGGTGACCGCCTGGCGGTAGACATGGTCTGCAACATCGCCGGCAGCAAATACGCCGGGTACACTGGTTTGAGTCGCATTGCCTTCACTGCCGCCTTTGATTATGAGATAACCGTTATGCATCTCAAGCTGGCCCTCGAATATGTCGGTGTTGGGTTTGTGGCCAATGGCAATAAATACCCCGGCGACATCAATTTCCTGGGTTGAATCGTCTACCGTGCTTTTTGCGCGCAGACCGGTTACTCCGCCATCATCGCCAAGAACCTCGTCAAGAACGTGACTCCACATAATTTTAACGTTACCTTTTTCGGCGCGATCCAGCAGCCGCTGTTGCAGGATTTTTTCTGCTCTCAATTCATCGCGGCGGTGTATCAGGGTAACTTCACTGCAGATGTTGGAGAGATACAGGGCTTCCTCAACGGCTGTATTGCCGCCGCCAATAACGGCAACTTTCTGATCGCGATAGAAGAAACCATCACAGGTTGCGCAGCCGCTGACTCCCCGGCCCATAAAAGCCTCTTCAGAGGGCAGGCCCAGGTATTGAGCAGAGGCCCCGGTGCAGATAATCAGCGCGTCGCAGCTGTAGCTGTCGCTGCCTTTAAGCTGGAAGGGTCGGCTGGACAGATCCACGCTTTCGATATGATCAAAAATTATTTCGGTATCGAAACGCTCCGAGTGCTCCTGCATCTGCACCATCAGATCCGGTCCCTGCAGATGCTCTATACCACCGGGCCAGTTTTCCACATCGGTAGTGGTCGTCAGCTGGCCACCCTGTTGCATACCGGTTATCAGCACCGGGTTGAGGTTGGCGCGAGCAGCGTAAATGGCGGCAGTGTAGCCGGCCGGGCCAGAGCCAAGGATAATCAGCTTGTGGTGTTTTGTGTCAGACATTGAAAGTTTTCCGCTACTTGGTCAAAGAGTTTGTTAAAGCTGGCGTTATCTTAATGAATTCACACATCGCCCGCCAAATAAGATTTGCCAATTCGCTGGATTAAGTGAATCTATCAGCACGAGATTAGTCGACAGGGCGCTAGTATTTGAGTATTTGGTCATTACAATACCACGCAGACACACCGTATCCCGCAATCTGACAGATTGAGAAACTGACCTTGAGCACCAGAGCCAAAAGCGGCGTCAAGCAAAAAGACAAAAACAAGCCCGAGGGCAAGAGCCTGTCGCCGCGCGGCAAGTTGATTCTGCGCGAGGGTGCGCTGATTGCCTGGCTGGCTGTCTGTGTTTACTTGCTGGTCGCCCTCATCACCTACACCGAAACTGATCCGGGCTGGACCCATACCGGTCGGGGTGGACAGGTAAGTAATGCCGGTGGACCTGCGGGCGCCTGGCTGGCCGATGTCTTCTTTGCCCTTTTTGGTTGCATGGCCTACCTGTTTCCACTGCTGTTGGGCATCAGGGCCTGGCGTGTATTTCGTCAGCACCGGGATGATGCTGCCGGATTTGACGGGGTTGAGTTTTCTCTGCGTGTTATCGGGTTCGCACTGGTGATGGTCAGCTCGACAGCACTGGTCACATTGCACTACGGCCACCTGCCGACAATTTTGCCCATGGGGTGGGGCGGGATTCTCGGTGATAGTGTCGGCGATGCTGCACAAGCCGCCTTCAATTACTTTGGCAGCACATTGATATTGCTGGCTATTTTTCTTTTCGGTTTGACAGTGTTCGCCGATATTTCGTGGCTGTCCCTGATTGATTCGCTGGGCAAGTATGCCCTTCGGGCCAATGACAAGCTGCTGGCGTTCATCGCTGCCCGTAAAGCGCGACGGGAAGACCAGCTCAAGGGTGAAGAAGCACAAAAGCGGCGCCTCGAGGTGTCGGAGAGACGTGCCAAAAAAGACACGGAGCGCAAGCCGCCGAGTATTCAGAAGCAACCAAAAAAGGTGGTGGTCAGTCAGCGGGTTGTGAAAGAGCAGCAAACCACCCTGTTTGAGGAGCCGCTGACCGGCAGTCTGCCACCTATCAGTCTGCTCGACCGGGCTGATAAGGAATCGGGTAAGGGTTATTCCCGCGAGTCACTGGAGGCAATGTCCAAGCAGCTGGAATTGAAGCTGATGGATTTTGGCATTTCAGCAGAGGTAGTGGAGGTGTTGCCGGGTCCGGTGATTACCCGCTTTGAAATCCAGCCCGCGGCCGGTGTCAAGGTAAGCCGTATCACCAATCTGGCCAAGGATCTTGCCCGCTCGCTGGCAGTTGTGAGTGTGCGCGTGGTGGAAGTGATTCCTGGCAAATCGGTTGTCGGGATTGAAATCCCCAATGAGCATCGCGAGATGGTGCGCCTCAGTGAAGTGCTGTCTTCAGAGGTTTATGACCATTCGAAGTCGGCGCTGACGATGGCGCTTGGGCATGATATCTCGGGTGTCCCGATCGTGGCCGATCTGGCGAAGATGCCACACCTGTTGGTGGCGGGAACCACCGGCTCGGGTAAGTCGGTGGGGATCAACGCCATGCTGTTGAGCCTGCTCTACAAGGCGACCCCGGAAGATGTGCGGATGATCCTGGTGGACCCGAAAATGCTCGAGCTTTCCATCTATGAGGGTATTCCGCACTTGCTGACACCGGTGGTGACCGACATGAAAGATGCCGCCAACGCCCTGCGCTGGTGTGTGGGGGAAATGGAGCGTCGCTACAAGCTAATGTCGGCGCTGGGTGTTCGCAACCTGTCCGGTTACAACCGAAAACTGCTGGATGCGAATAAATCGGGTAGCCCGATCGCTGACCCACTCTGGATTCCGCAGCCGGATGCGAGCCTGTTCGAAGAAACTTCCCCGGAGCAGGCACCAGAGCTGCAAAAGCTGCCCTACATTGTGGTGGTGATCGATGAGTTCGCCGATATGATGATGATTGTCGGCAAGAAGGTTGAGCAGTTGATTGCGCGTATTGCCCAGAAAGCGCGGGCGGCAGGTATTCACCTGGTGCTGGCGACCCAGCGTCCTTCGGTGGACGTGATTACCGGACTTATCAAGGCCAATATTCCGACCAGGATTGCTTTTCAGGTGTCGTCGAAGATCGACTCCAGAACCATTCTCGACCAGGGTGGGGCCGAGCAGCTTCTCGGGCACGGTGACATGTTGTACTTGCCGCCCGGTCATGGAGTGCCGGTTCGGGTGCACGGCGCATTTGTCGCAGATCAGGAGGTTCACCGGGTGGTTTCCGACTGGAAGCGCCGCGGAGACCCGGAATACCTCGACGAGATTCTGGATCAGGCTGCTACAGCGGGGATTCCGGTACCGGGCTTCGGCTCTGAGGGTGGTGAATCTTCAGACGATGAATCTGATCCACTCTATGATGAGGCAGTGGCGCTGGTGCTGGAATCCCGCAAGGCCTCGATCTCATCGGTACAGCGCAAACTGAGGATCGGCTACAACCGGGCGGCGCGGCTGATCGAACAAATGGAGGCTTCCGGTGTCGTCAGCGAGATGGGTGCCAACGGCAATCGCGAGGTCCTGGCCCCGTCACACAAGGATTAACCATGTCGCTTTTGAAAACCCTGTGCCTGTTAGTTGCGGCCAGCTGTGCCAGCATGGTTCTTGCCGGTGGCGCCGTCACCACGGCGCTGCCTGACGGCACGGCTTTGTTTCGGCAGAAACTTGAACCTATTGCCAGCTTCAGCGCCTATTTCGAGCAATCGGTCTATGCCGAAGACGGTGTCGAAATCCAGCAGAGCAGCGGCAGTTTCCAGGTTGCAAGGCCGGGAAAGGTTCGCTGGTTCAGTGAGGCACCTTTTGAACAGCTGATTGTGGCTGATGGTGAAACCCTGTGGATCTTCGACCCTGATCTCGAGCAGGTCTCTATCCGCTCTTTCCAGAAAGATATCGAAAAGACACCGGCAGTACTGTTTGTCGGAGATCTGGTCAGTCTCTCCGAAAGCTACCAGGTGGTGATCAGTTCATCTGAGGGGACTGAAACTTTTTACCTCTATCCAAGAGATAGCGACAGTCTCTACACCCGGGTTTCGATGAGCTTTCGAGGTGAACTGCCACTGGTTATGACGCTTGAAGATACGCTCGGCCAGCGC
>JBFFTH010000083.1:0-8728 GCA_041571855.1 Porticoccaceae bacterium | reverse complement strand
TGGGATTTGTGGAGCTGTCCCTGGTTTTCGGGACTCGGTATGAGGGGCTTAATGAAGATCACGGCCTGCAAGGACATCTTGATCACCTCCGGTGTAAGCCCCTCGCTGACCATCACAGCGATGAGTGAGCATGTGATGGCAGGAGTTCCACCGGCCGGCCGGTGACAGGAACCCGAACCCCTAAAAAACCCCGGGTATCAGGTACCAGGAATGCTTCTTGTAATCCGCCCATTCCGGGTAACGGGACATGGACTGCTCCTTGGCCGCGATATTGACCGCAAACAGGCCCAGCCACACCCACAGCAGAATCACCCACGGAATCCAGTGCCAGGCGACGATACCGTAGGAACCGTAGATCATCATTTCCCCGAGATAATTCGGGTGCCGGATATAGCGGAAGATCCCGTCGGTGATAAGTCCTTTTTTATATTTCAGGGTGAAGAATTTCTGGGCGTCGGCGGTCATCATGATGGCAACGCCCAACGTGTGCAGAAACAGGGCGATGGTCATCCAGACCCAGCTTGCACCGGTGTGCGCTTCACCGAGCACTGGCGAAATGAGTAGATAGGGGATCACCCAGTAGGGACCAAGCACGAGCAGTACTGCCATCAGCGCGCCGCCGGCGGTAATCTTCACCTCCCAGCTTGGGTCGGGGAATACCCTGTCCTTGAGCAGCCAGCAAAGCCCATAGCTGCCATGCAGGCCGAGATAGACCCAGGCCTGGGTGGAGAAATTCCCGAAGTACAGCATCAGGGCGATAACCCAGAACATTGTGCCGCCTTTCTGGAAGTTGACTACGCTGCTGAACTTGATACACCTGGGGCCGCCGAGGAACTCCTCGCTGACATATCGGGTGCACTGCTTGGCCCTGCTGATCAGATCACTCATGGGGGTTTACCTTTTGGGTGTCGGGTAAAGTGTGCCATAGTTCCTGTCTGCCAGAAAAAGATCCATGCCGGATACTTCGAGGTTGATGAGAGATAACAGCTCAAGGGGAGGCTAGATATGACACTTTTATTGACAGGTCTGCTGGGGTGGTCTTTTTTCCACCTGTTCAAGTCAGTGTTTCCCGAAGCCCGCAAGACACTGGACGCGAAGCTTGGCCAGTTGCCCAGCAAGGGCCTCTTTGCCGTGTTGATTCTGCTGTCCCTTGGGGCAATGATTTCCGGCTGGAAGGGTGCGTCCATGGATGTGCTCTACAGACCCGCCAGCTGGTCCGCAATTGCAACCAGCGCGCTGATGGCGCTGTCCTTGCTGCTTTTCACGGCGTCCATTATCCCCAGCCGGTTGAGGCTCTATGTGCGTCACCCCCAGCTGACCGGGGTTTTTCTGTGGGCGGTGGCCCACCTGCTGAGTAACGGCGAGTTGCGTTCCCTGGTCCTGTTTGCCGGCATGGGTATATGGGCCCTGGTATCGATGGTGGCCATTAACCATCGGGACGGGGCCTGGCATAAGCCGTCGCCTGCAGGGTTAAAACAGGACCTGATGCTGGTTGTCGCCGCTGCCGCAGTTTATCTCGGCACGGTGTTTGCTCACCCCTGGCTATCAGGTGTTTCCCTGGGCTGAATCTCTGGCGGAATCCATATCATAGTCTTGCAACTTGCGTGTCAGCGTGTTGCGTCCCCAGCCGAGGAGTTCTGCGGCCTCTTTTTTCCTGCCGCCCGTGTGCTGCAAAGCCGCTTCGATCAGGGTGCGCTCAAAGGCGGGCAGGGCCTGATCGAGAATGGGCACACCGTTGGCCGCCAGTGCCTGGTCAGTCCATTGGCGCAGCATATGTTGCCAACTGGTGGCCGTTGCCGCTTCCGGTTTGCTGTTGTCCAGTAACTCGGGGGGCAGGTCCTGGGGAAAGATTTCCCGACCCGACGCCATCACCGTCAACCAGCGGCAGGTGTTTTCCAGTTGCCTTACATTGCCGTGCCATGGCAGGTTGACCAGAATGTCCTCGGCTTCCCCGGATAGCGTTTTTGGTTCAACGCCGAGCTCTTTCGCCGACAGGGTGAAGAAGTGACGCATCAGCTGCGGTATATCCTCCCGCCTGTCAGCCAGTTTTGGCAGGTGGATGCGAATCACATTCAGGCGGTGGAACAGGTCCTCGCGGAAAAGATTTTGTGCCACCAGTTTTTCAAGATTCTGGTGGGTTGCGGTAATGATGCGGACATCCACCTTGACAGGGGTGTGGCCACCCACGCGGTAGAACTCCCGGTCAGCCAGCACACGCAGCAAACGGGTTTGAGCGTCTGCCGGCATATCGCCGATTTCATCCAGAAACAGGGTGCCGCCATTGGCCTGCTCAAACCTGCCCTCCCGGCGCTGGCTGGCGCCGGTGAACGCGCCTTTTTCATGGCCGAACAATTCAGATTCGATAAGGTCGTTGGGAATGGCGGCCATGTTGAGGGCAATAAACCTGGCGCTGCGTCTCGGGCTGTGGGTGTGAAGAGCCCTGGCTACCAGTTCCTTGCCAGTGCCTGACTCGCCGTTGATGAGTACCGTAATGTTGGAGTGAGACAGTCTGCCAATGGCGCGGAAAACCTCCTGCATGGCAGGAGCCTGGCCAATAATTCCGGTGTCCGTAGCGGTATCCGTTGCTTCGCTCTCGACGCGTTGCTCTTTGGCAAAAGTGATTGCGCGCTGGGTAACGGCAGTGAGTTCGTTGACGTCAAAGGGCTTGGGCAGGTATTCAAAGGCACCGCCCTGATAGGCGGAAACGGCGCTGTCGAGGTCGGAGTGAGCGGTGATGATTATTACCGGCAACTGCGGGCGCGAGGTATGGATTTTCTGCAGCATCTCGAGGCCGCTCATTCCCGGCATGCGGATATCGCTGATAATGGTGTCGGGGCTTGCGCTCTCAAGTGCCTGCAACAGGCTGTCGGCGTCCTCAAAGCTTCTGGTTTCAAAGCCGGCTTTGGCGAGGGCCTTTTCAATCACCCAGCGGATAGAACGGTCATCGTCGATAATCCATACATTCGGGCTCATAAATTGTCTCCGTTTTGAAGCGGCAAATAGAGAGAGAAGCACGTGTTGCCCGGCTCACTTTTGCACTCGATAAGGCCATGATGGCGGTTGAGGACGGACTGGGCGAGCGGCAGGCCGAGTCCGGTGCCATCTGCGAAGCCGCTGATCATCGGGTAAAAAATTGAATCGATAAAATCTTCAGGGATGCCTGGCCCGTTATCGCAAATGTCCAGCCTGCAGAGCGCGCGGTGAAACCGTTTGCCAATGGTGAACTGGCGCTGGATGGAAGTTTTGAATGTCAGCGTGGGTTCGGGGTTGGCTTCGCTTTTCAGGGCGCGGATAGCATTGTTTACAACATTGATGATGGCCTGGATCAGCTGCTCCCTGTCGCCCATCAACTCAGGAATGCTGGGGTCGTAGTCCCGTTTGAAGTGAATCTCGTTGCCCACCTCGGCACTCACCAGAAGAAAAATGTGTTCCAGCACCTCGTGGATATTCAAGAGGCTGAAGGAGCCTGGCTGATTGGGCCCCAGCATCTGGTCAACCAGCCTGCAGAGACGGTCCGTTTCAGCACTGATGACCTCGGTGTATTCCAGCAGGTCGCTCTGATTCGAGAGTTCGCCGGAGAGCAGCTGTGCGGCGCCGCGGATGCCGCCAAGCGGATTTTTTATCTCATGGGCCAATCCCCGCACCAGGTTGCGGGTGGTGTCGTTGGCCGATATCAGCGCCTCTTCCCGGCTGATGCGCATAACCCTGTCCATTGGCTGCATTTCCAGCAGTAGCAGCAGTTCGTCATCGGCCTCTATTGGGCTGATGGTGAGATCAACGGTTGCCATGCTTTGATCGGAGCGCTGCATTTTTGTCTGCCGCCGGGTAATAACCTGCATGTTCTGCAGTGAATTTCTGAGAATTTCAGCAGCGGACTCCGGGTTTTCAAACAGCGGGTATACCGAGGTGCCTGAAAGCTGCGCCTCGCTGCTGGCGAGTAGGGCTTCCGCTGCCGGGTTGAGGTGCTTGATCGATAGCTGGTGGTCCAGCAACACGATAGCTGTGCTGAGATGATCAAGTAGCATCTGATGTAGCAGTTCCTCTGTCATAGATAACCCGCCAGCGGTTGACGGGGGGTTAAGGCAATTGCCGGCCAGGCTCCCCCCCTTGAGCCTGAGAAAAGTGATGCAATTTTCGCGCCAAACATCTGCTCGTTCAAAGATCTTCGCCAGTGCATAAAAAACTGAAGTCAGGATAGGATATTACCCGGGGGCAGCTTTTTTTGCACTAATTTGGTGCGCCTTGTTTTTGTTCGGTGCAGCGACTGCCTGCTGCTCGTTCAGGCGTATGCCGCCCAGGGGGGGGGTGCTGATCGGGTTGGTTTTGCTGTGTTGCTTGAGTTGGCGCTCAAGTCCCGGGGTGGCAGATACCGATTCCGGCCCGGAAAGACGACTTTCTATAGCTTGTCATTGCCCAAAAAACGGGCGAGAAAAAAGGCCGCCGGATCGCTCCGGCGGCCTTCTGACCTGGTTGACCGTTATACCGAGTAGTACAGGTCGAACTCAACCGGGTGAGTGGTGTGCTCAACGCGGTAAACATCTTCCATCTTGAGCTCGATGTAAGCATCGATCATGTCGTCGGTGAAGACTCCGCCGCTGGTCAGGAACTCGCGATCCTGGTCCAGGTTTGCCAGCGCTTCACGCAGGGAACCGGCCACGGTTGGAATTGCCTTGCCTTCTTCCGGCGGCAGGTCGTAGAGGTCCTTATCCGCTGCATCGCCAGGGTGAATCTTGTTTTGAACACCGTCGAGGCCAGCCATCAGCATGGCGGCAAAACACAGGTAGGGGTTGGCGATCGGGTCGGCGAAACGCGCTTCAATACGCTTGCCCTTGGGCGAGGAAACATAGGGGATGCGGATCGAGGCAGAACGGTTGCGTGCGGAGTAAGCCAGCATTACCGGTGCTTCAAAGCCGGGAATCAGACGCTTGTAGGAGTTGGTGCCCGGGTTGGAGAAGGCATTGATGGCCTTGGCGTGCTTGATGATACCGCCGATATAGTAGAGGGCTGTTTCGCTGAGGCCGGAATAGCTGTCACCGGCAAACTGGTTTTCACCATTTTTCCAGAAAGACTGGTGAACGTGCATGCCAGAACCGTTGTCACCGACAACAGGCTTGGGCATGAAAGTGGCCGTTTTGCCGTAGGCGTGAGCGACGTTGTGGACACAGTATTTAAGAATCTGGACTTCGTCGGCTTTCTTCACCAGCGTGTTGAACTTGACACCGATTTCGCACTGGCCTGCGGTGGCCACTTCGTGGTGGTGTACTTCAACGTCCAGGCCCATCTGCTCCATCGCTGCGCACATGGCGGCACGCAGGTCGTGCAGGCTGTCAACCGGAGGAACCGGGAAGTAACCGCCTTTTACTCTCGGGCGGTGGCCCATGTTACCTTCGCTGAATTCGCCATGGGTAGACCAGTGGGCTTCTTCAGAATTAATTTCATAGCCGCAGGAACCCATGGAGTCCTTCCACTTGACGTCGTCAAAGACAAAGAACTCAGGCTCCGGTCCAAAGAAAGCGGTGTCGCCGAGGCCGGTTGACTTGAGGTATTCCTCAGCGCGTCGTGCAACGGAGCGGGGGTCGCGCTCGTAACCCTGCATGGTGGCTGGTTCGATAATGTCGCAGCGCAGGATAACGGTGGGCTCATCGGTGAAGGGGTCGAGAATGCAGGTGCTGTCGTCCGGCCTGAGAATCATGTCTGATTCGTTAATGCCCTTCCAGCCAGCGATGGAAGAACCGTCAAACATTTGGCCATCCTCAAAGAAATCCTCGTCGACAACTTTGGACGGAATGGTCACGTGCTGCTCTTTACCCTTGGTGTCGGTAAAGCGCAGGTCTACCCAGCGGGCTTCACTCTCTTTGATCAGTTTCAGTGTCTTTTCGGACATTGTATCCTCCAGTCGGAATATCCAGATTTAAGTCAAATTATTTTCAACAACTATTGCTGTTGTCATCGCACGGTATTAGAAAGCAAAGACCGTGCCAGAAAAAACAGGGCGTAACCCCCCAGATTCTTTGTAAAAGTTTCTCTTCTTCAAGGATATTTGCACCGCATTAATGCATAAAACGTAAAACATGCACCGTTTTGGATCGTTTTTCGTTGCAGGCGGCGACACGATTCCAAGCGGAGCCCATCATACGCCGGTTTTTTACGGATTTGTACTATAATGCGCCGCTTTCTGCGCACTGTAATAGGGCCAGCCGCCATGCACTTTATTGTCAAACTGTTTCCCGAAATAACCATTAAAAGCGCCCCGGTACGCAAGCGCTTCACCAGGCAATTGCGGGATAACCTGAAAAAGCTGATGCAACCTCTAGACCCCGAAATACGGGTAATCCGCGAATGGGACAGGATTGAGGTGGTGATTCCGGACAGCGAACAGCTGGCAACCCAGGTCACAGATGTGCTGGCGCGGACACCCGGTATCGCCAACTTTTCCCGGGTGCAGGATTTCCCTCTCGGTGATTTCGAGGACATTCTGCAGAAGACGCTTTCGGTCTGGGCCGACAAGCTTGCCGGTAAGTCCTTTGTGTTGCGGGTCAAGCGAAACGGCGAGCACGATTTTAATTCAACAGATGTGGAGCGCGAGGTGGGCGGGGGTTTGCTGCACCGTTCCGCAGCCCGTGGCGTGAATCTGCGCAACCCCGATGTCACCGTTCGGCTGGAGATCCGCGATGACCAGTTGTTTGTGATTGAAGATACCCGGCAGGGGCTGGGCGGCTTCCCCCTTGGCAGCCAGGATGGGGTAATGTCACTGATCTCCGGTGGTTTTGACTCCACCGTTTCCAGCTACCTCACTATCAGGCGTGGGTTGCGCACCCACTTTCTCTTTTTCAACCTCGGCGGTCGCGCCCACGAGGTTGGGGTCAAGGAGGTGGCGTTCTACCTGTGGAACAAGTTTGGCGCTACTCACCGGGTGCGTTTTATCACGGTCCCGTTTGAGGCAGTGGTGTCCGAGATTCTCACCCACGTAGAAAATCCCCAGATGGGGGTTGTGCTGAAGCGGATGATGTTGCGTGCCGGCACCCAAATAGCAGACCAGATGGGCGTGCAGGCGCTTGTTACGGGCGAGGCCATTGCCCAGGTCTCCAGCCAGACGCTCGCCAACCTGTCGGTGATTGATTCCGTGACTTCAAAGCTGGTGCTGCGCCCGCTGATCACCAGCGACAAGAACGATATCATCCGCATTGCCCGCCAGATTGGCACCGAGGATTTTGCCGCCAGCATGCCGGAATATTGCGGGGTGATTTCGGTCAAACCCACCACGGCGGCGAAAGAGGATGTTGTCGCCGCGGAAGAGGCGAAGTTTGACTTTGCGATCCTGGATCAGGCCATTGCAAACTGCCGGGTACAGAATATTGACCAGGTCATGGACGAAGCCGAGTCCCTGGTCGAGGTGGAGATATTTGCAGCGCCGCAACCGGATGCGGTGATCCTCGATATTCGCCACCCGGATGAAGTAGATCTTAGGCCCCTGGAAGCCGGTAGTGCCACCATCCGGACGATACCCTTTTTCTCCCTGCAAAATCGTTTTCAGGAACTCGACCAACAGATACGCTATATTCTCTATTGTGAAAAAGGCGTGATGAGCCGGCTTCACGCCGAACTGCTGGTGGAGCAGGGATATTCTAATGTTGGAGTTTACAGGCCATGACACGATTAGCTAAAGCACTCTCTGGTTTGCTGATGACAGTTTGCAGTCTGTCCTCGGTTGCCCAGGAAGAGCCCCTCGAGTACTACGGCGTAACTTTTACCCGGGTTTTTGAGGGGGGGCTCAAATCAACCCTGTTATGGGCCCATGAAGAGGTAACTGACGGTGGCTTTGGCTTAATATCTGCTCGCTTGCCGATCGAGGACAACCAGTTTTTGCAAGCGGGCTACCTGGGTTTCCTGCCGAGATCGCCGCTGACCAATAACAGGCTTGAAGACCACCGCCTGCGTGCCGGCTGGGGTATCAGGTGGGCGGCCGGTGGTAATCTTTTTACCCATCTCTCGCGGCTGGAATACCGCTCCGGGCAGCTGGACGAAGCTGTTCGCTATCGACCCAAGTTGAGGGCGGCTCGCTCCCTGCGCATATTGGGTAAGTCTGTTCCGTTTTACCTCAGCTACGAACCCGCCTACGACATTGGCAAGGAACGGTTCGCGTTCGGCTTGTTACAGACCAGTTTTTTTATTCCTGTGGCAACTGGAGTAAGTGTGGAGCTGGGTTATTTCAGTATCAGGAATTTTGTCACCGACATTACAGACGACGGCAGCCTGGTGGTGTTGCATTTTGTATTCTGAAGGGTGGATATGACAATCAGCGATCTGCCAAATTGCCCGCAGTGCGGCTCTGAATATACCTATGAAGACCGCAATATGTATGTCTGCCCCGAGTGTGGGCACGAGTGGGCAGAGAACGGGGCGGGGACGCCGGACGAGAAAGTGGTGAAAGATGCCAATGGCAATATTCTTCGGGACGGCGATTCGGTTACCGTGATCAAGGATTTGAAAGTCAAGGGGTCTTCATCCGTGATCAAGGTGGGCACGCGGGTGAAAAACATCCGGCTGGTGGAGGGCGATCACGATATCGACTGCAGGGTGGCAGGCATCGGCGCGATGAAGCTCAAATCCGTGTTTGTCAAAAAAGCCTGACTATTTCTCTCAGCAACAATCTGATCTGGGTCGAAGTCGAGATCGACTCCGACCCTGGAAGAGAATCAGATCGCCCCAAAGGCCTGGCTGATATCAG
>JBFFTH010000082.1:0-8839 GCA_041571855.1 Porticoccaceae bacterium | reverse complement strand
GTGCTGGTTCACGATGTCGCCAGGCCATGCGTGCGGATTGGTGATATCAGGCGGCTGCTTGATACGCTGGCGAACAGTCTTGTCGGCGGCATTCTGGCGAGTCCTATCAGTGATACGGTGAAACGGGTAGAGGCTACCTCAGGAGAGATCTGTGCCACCGAGGACAGGAGCCAGTTATGGGCTGCGCAGACCCCGCAGTTATTTCGTTACGGTTTGCTCGCCGAAGCATTGGCGGCTGCAGATGAATCCGCAACGGACGAGGCCTCTGCTGTCGAAATGCTGGGCCACAGGCCCCTCGTGGTGGAGGGAAGCCGTGACAATCTTAAAATCACCCGCAGGGAAGATCTGGCCATGGCAGAGGCAATTATCAGGTTTCAGGAGCAGCACCAGTGCGCATAGGACACGGCTACGATGTTCACGCTTTTGGCGAAGGCAACCAGATCACCATTGGTGGTGTCACTATTGAGCACAGTAGGGGGCTGGTGGCTCACTCGGATGGCGATGTGCTGGTTCACGCCCTCTGCGACGCGCTGTTGGGCGCGGTTGCGCTGGGCGATATTGGCCGCCATTTTCCGGATACGGACCCGCGCTACAAGGGAGCCGACAGCCGTGAATTATTGCGCCACGTGATGTCCCTTTTGGGCGAGAGGGGTTGCCGACTGGGCAATGCCGATATAACGCTGGTGGCACAGGCGCCTAAAATGTCGCCTCATATCCCGGCGATGCGGGGCAATCTCGCCGCTGATATGTCCTGTGATATTGAACAGGTCAATATCAAGGCGACCACCACAGAAAAGCTCGGCTTTACCGGCAGGCAGGAAGGCATTGCCTGCCATGCGGTTGTGCTGGTTTTAGACCGCCAGGTATAGCCGGAGTTGAATACAAGCCGCACCTTCCCTCTCGATTTTGCCACTGCCTGGGGTGATCCTCTGGGCGTGGCTCATTTCCGCTATGAGCCAGAAGATTTCAAGGTTGTCGAGCAACTGGGTTTCGAGCCCTCGGGGGAGGGTGAACATCTGTGTTTGCTGGTAAAAAAACGGGACCAGAATACCCGCTGGGTAGCAAAAGTGCTGGCGGAGAAATACGCGATTGCTGAACAGGCGATCGGCTATTGCGGGATGAAAGACCGTCGCGCTGTCACGACACAGTGGTTCAGTATTCACCAGGTACAAACACAGCCTGATCAGGTAATGCCCGAGGGGATCGAGATACTCCGCAGCCGCCTTCACCATAAAAAGCTGCGGCGCGGCATGCACGAGGCAAACGACTTTATTATCCGCTTGCGTGAAATGACCGGCGACCGGCGACAGCTGGAGCAAAGACTGGATCAGATCCGGCGGACAGGGGTCCCCAACTACTTTGGAGAACAGCGCTTTGGCATAGAGGCTGGCAACCTGCTGGAGGCCGATAAAATACTGGCCCGAATCAACAACTCGGCCAATGACAGGGGGCGCGGTGGCAAACGCCGCCATCAACGCGGCGGTATCTACCTGTCTGCAGCGCGCGCCTACCTTTACAACCTCGTGCTGTCAGCGCGTGTTCGGGACGGCAGCTGGAACCATTCCTTGCCCGGTGAAGATATCCCGAGCGGGCCAATGTGGGGCAGGGGGCGCAGTCCGGCAGCGCCGGTGGTAAGGGATTTTGAAGACAGGATTCTTGATGACTGGCGGGACTGGCTGTTGGCGCTGGAGTACAGTGGGCTGCAGCAGGAACGCCGTCCACTGCGCCTGTTGCCTGCCGGGTTTAAATGGCAGTGGCTGGACGAAGACCTGGAGCTTGCATTCAGCCTCCCGCCGGGCTGTTTCGCCACCTCGGTATTGCGCGAGGTGAGTGGTCTTATTAGCGCGCCACCGGCTGCTCGGGGAATTTCGGCTGTGCTATAGTGTGCGCTGTTTTTTTCTGACAGGCGTGTCAATAACAAATTAAATAACCATAGGGGGCAGGAGTGAATTCGGTTGAATTAGGTGGTATTGGCATGACGTCTCAGCGTACCCGCGAGCGACTGATCCAGCGACTGAAGGATCAGGGGATCACCAATCAGCGGGTACTGGATGTGATGCGAACTACACCGAGGCACCTGTTTCTCGATGAGGCACTCTCGCACCGCGCCTACGAGGATACTGCTCTGCCAATTGGTTATTCTCAAACGATCTCCCAGCCCTTTATTGTGGCCCTGATGACCCAGCTTTTGCTGTCTCGAGGACCACTGAAAAAGGTGCTCGAAATTGGCACCGGTTGTGGTTACCAGACAGCCATTCTCGCCCAGTTGGTAGAGAAGGTTTACAGTGTTGAACGTATCAAGCCGCTCCAGGACCGGGCGCGCTCGCGGATCCGCAAACTGGGTTTTCGCAATGTGCGCATGCAGGTGAGTGATGGCAACTTTGGCTGGCCGGAATATGCTCCCTACGACGGTATTCTCAGTGCGGCAGCTCCGGAGGAAGTGCCGCAAGACCTGCTGAAAGAACTTGCACCTGACGGAATTCTGGTGATTCCAGTCGGGGGCGGCGGAGTCCAGGATCTGCGCATGATTGTCCGCAAGGGCGACTCCATGGAGTTTGAAGAAACCATCGCCGAGCGTGTACGTTTCGTTCCCATGCTCAGCGGTGTCAGCCGCTAACCCGGCGGGGAGTCTCGGTGAGTAAGGCTAAATCCTCATTGCTGCTGTTTTTTAAAGGTGCCGCCATGGGTGCCGCGGATGTAGTTCCAGGGGTCTCCGGAGGCACGATTGCGTTTATCAGCGGTATTTACGAAGAACTGCTCGATTCCATTCGGTCTGTCAATCTCAACGCCTTGTCGGTGTTGAAAAGAGAGGGCGTGGGGGCCTGCTGGAGGCATATTAACGGCAGTTTTCTGCTGGTGTTGTTTTCCGGTATTCTCACCAGCGTGTTCTCACTCGCCCGCCTGGTGAGCTATGCACTGGCGGAGCACCCGATTCTGGTGTGGTCCTTTTTCTTTGGACTGATTGTCGCTTCGGTGATCTATATCGCCCAGCAACTTCCCACCCTGAAGTCGCCGGAGATCCTGGCGATGGTGCTCGGCACCCTTTGTGCACTCGCTATCGGCCTCTCTCCGCCGCTGCAGCTGACAGATGGTTGGATGCTGGTTTTTTTGTCCGGTGCGCTCGCCATCTGCGCCATGATCCTGCCTGGGATTTCGGGTAGCTTCATACTGGTGCTGATAGGCATGTATCCGACGGTGATGCAGGCGGTAACAGAGCACAACTGGCCGCTGCTGGCAGTATTTGCCCTCGGTTGTGGTTGTGGCTTGCTGTTGTTTGCACGATTTCTGTCCTGGCTGTTGGCCACCTATCACTCGGTCACCATGTCGCTGCTGACCGGCTTTCTGCTCGGCTCCCTGATAGTCGTCTGGCCCTGGAAGGAAGCCGTGGAAATCATGATTGACGACCGCGGCAATGAAATTGTTATTTCCCATCGACTGCTGAGCCCCGGGGAATTTGAGGCCCTGAGCGGGATCGATCCACAAACCCTGCCCGCCGTCGGTCTGATGGTGTTTGGCATAGTACTTGTGCTGGGGCTGGAGTATCTCGGAAGCCGGCTGCGCAGGCGAGGCTGATATCTATGGCGGGTGTGAAACACTTTTCAACCATACTCGCCAACTTTTCCCTGTGCCTTCTGGCTGCCTGCGCTTCGCCACCGCCGGCACCCATTCACGCGAGAACACCGCCTCCCAGTGAACGCATTGATTACCACATTGTCTCGAAAGGGGAAACGCTGTTTTCCCTTGCCTGGCGTTATGAAAAGAATATCAATCAGCTGGCAGCTGCCAATGGGCTGCGGCCACCCTATACATTGCGGATTGGACAAAAACTTTCACTCGATACAACCCGCGTCAAGACCCGGGTCTATGCGCCTGGAACTTCGACAAAAACGTCAGCGCCCAGTCGAACAGCGCCCGCAAAACCGGTGGTGGCGAAACAGGTAACCCGGACGCCAACCAAATTGCCGTCCTCGCTGCCCGGGCGCTGGCAATGGCAGCGCCCCGTACCCGGTCGTGTCAGCAGGCATTTTAACGAAGCAGCCCTGGTCAAGGGGATCGATCTGCAGGTCCAGCCTGGACAGGCGGTGGAGGCCGCTGGGCCTGGCCTGGTGGTTTACGCCGGCAACGGCCTCAGGGGCTACGGTGAACTTATCATTGTCAAACACAGTGAAGAGTATTTGAGTGCCTACGCCCACAATCGGAAAATTCTGGTCAGGGAGGGGCAGACGGTGAAAGGCGGGCAGAAAATCTCGGAAGCCGGCGGCGATCCTGCCAATCGCCGCCGACTCTATTTTGAAATACGCCGCGATGGCAAGCCGGTCAACCCGCTGCAGTATCTGCCGAAGCAGTGACCTGATCAGCTTCTGCCCCGAGGTTGGTCTGCTGCAGCTTTTTGGCCATGTGCTGTGTCCTTATCCATTCCAGGAAGCGGTGCACACCGCGGCTTACAGCATCCGTTCGCGGCGAGTGGAAAGTATCGAAACCGTGCTCCGCACCGGGTAATTTCACGAACACCGAGGGGTTTTTCGAGGTTTTACGCACTTGTTCATAAAAGGAGCTGGCACCACTGATGGTGGTCAGGCTGTCAATGGTGCCCTGAATAATCATAAAGGGCGGCATATCCGGGTGTATCTGGGCAACGGGTGAGGCAAGTTCCCAGAGCTCAGGATTTTCCGCCGGCGACTCAAAAATGATACGGTTCTTTATAAACCGAATCATCAGCTTCTGGTGAACCGGGTTGTGACGACTGAGAAAGTCGTAAAGGCCATAGTAGGATACTGCGGCCTGCACCGAGGTATCCACATCGGGGAAGTCTTTCTGCAACTCCGGCATGTTTTCGGTCAGTGCCATCAGGGATGTCAGGTGCCCACCGGCAGAACCGCCGGTGACAGCGACAAAATCAGGGTTCATGCCGTATTTACGGCCCTCGGTTCGAATCCAGCACAGTGCCCGTTTGCAGTCTTCAAGCTGGGTTGGAAAGCTGATGCTGGGACTCAGCCGGTAATTGATGGCGACGCAAATCCAGCCCTTTGTCGCCAGGTGGTACATCAGGGGCTTTGCCTGCAATTCTTTTGAGCCAACCATCCAGGCGCCGCCGTGAATTTGCAACAGCACCGGGCACCCCTCGGGAGGAATCTCGCTGGGCCTGTAGATGTCTAGCCTGTGTTTTATACCGAGCGGGCCATAGGGTATATGCTTCAGCTTCTCTACCCCCGGCCTTTTCATATAGAAGGGCCGCCACCAGTGCCGCATGTTATTTTTGAGTTCAATACGCGACCTGAGTGCGGGGTCGATCTGGTCGAGGTAATTTTTACCCAGACCTTTTCGCAGCGCTCTTTCGACCAGAGCCGGGGAGGCGAGTGAGGATGCAGCACTGAAGGTGAGATATATCCAGCTGGCGGCAAGGCCGATCAGGGCTATTAGCCCCAGTATTGAGTCAAGCGCGCCAAACAGGTAAAAAATAACGGCCAGCAAAACCTGGAAAGGAAGCCAGAACCAGGCCATTTCGGTGGCAACCAGTGAGTAGGCCGTCTGCCCCCAGGCCGGGGTGTCACGAATCTTCTCGCGTGCTCTGTAGGCGACGACCATGGAGAAAATATTGAAGGCGGCCAGTGCCGCAAGTAGCCAGTCCATCTTTTCTCCGGGTCAGTTATTTCGCGTGATTCAAAAGTGGCATCCAGCATACACAAAATTCTTTTTATTGCCACCGGGCTGCATTTCGACAGCCGGATCACCCGCGCGGCGCCGGTTTTGATTGACGAGCACGGCAGACACCACTAAAGTCCACATCCCTTTTCACACCGAGACTGCGCCATTGATATGAACGGAATTGTCTCCTTCACGCCACCGCCTTATCTCAAGAACCAGCACCTCCAGAGTTTTATGAACAGCCAGGGGCCCAGGCGCCTGCGTGCCTGGTTGATTCAGCGCAAACTGGTGACTGAAACAGTCGAGCTGGAAGCCGAGGACGGTACCCGTTTGCTGGGCGAGTTTGATCGTGCTGCAGCCGGCAATGGTGGCCTGGTTGTATTATTGCATGGCTGGGAGGGCTCCAGCAGATCTGCCTACCTGGTGACTACCGCGGAAAAAATGCTCGCTGCCGGCTTCGATGTGTTGAGGCTGAATTTCCGTGACCACGGCGACAGCCATCACCTGAACCGGGAACTTTTTAATTCAACCCGGGTGCCCGAGATCATCAGCGCCCTGAAGGGCTTTATCAACAAGCGCGATTACCCGCAGGTATTTCTTGCAGGGTTTTCCCTGGGCGGGAATTTTGCGCTTCGTATTGCAGCGGATGGCGCCAGCGAACTGCGTATCAGTGCCGCGGTGGCGGTATGTCCGCCAGTGGACCCGGCACATGTGATGGTCCGTCTCAACCGGTTTTATATTTATGAGAAGTATTTCTTTCGCAAATGGTATAAATCCCTGTCCCAAAAGCTGCGCTTATTTCCGGATCTCGATTATGGTTCCGAACTGGCTTCTGCCACTACCATTGATGACCTGAACGCCTTTTTTGTGCCATTTTTTACGCCTTACAAAAAGGTAGCGGATTATTTTGCTGCCTATGCCCTGATCGGCAACAGACTGCAAAACCTTGCAATCCCTTCCTTTCTGATCACCGCAGAAGACGACCCCCTGATTCCGGTAGAAGATCTGGAAAAAATCAATGTGCCGAAGCAGCTGCATATCGAAAAGTATGCCCATGGAGGGCATTGTGCCTTCGTCGAGGATATTGCCGGTAACAGTTGGATCGAGAGCAGATTATTGACGATCTTTTCTGGCCTGCTGCGCAAACAGAACCCCGCATCCCATTAAAAACCAAGCGAAATGTGGTGCCCCGTAGTGACTTGCGAAAGAATAAGCATGTATAGTGGAAAAAAATACAAAATGCAGACCGCTGTTTTACTTGATGCTATTCGGGGTGGCTGGTAACAAAGCACCGAGGGTCTGCCTTAACTTCCTTAGTTGCAGTGGACTGTTCGTGGGGAAACAGTAATGGTGGAAGATTCCGCTTCGAATATCACTAACAAGAATGATGAGCTGCATCGCTCGGAGGCTTCGATGGATGCGGCAACCCTCTACCTGAAAGAAATCGGTTATGCGCCGCTGCTGACCGCCGAAGAAGAGGTTTTCTATACCCGCAAAGCGCGCAAGGGCGATAAAGCTGCCCGTAATCACATGATTGAAAGTAATTTGCGCTTGGTGGTAAAAATAGCCAGACGTTACGTCAACCGCGGGCTTTCGCTGCTGGATTTGATCGAAGAGGGCAATCTTGGCCTGATTCGTGCCGTGGAAAAATTTGACCCTGAGCTGGGATACCGTTTTTCCACTTATGCGACCTGGTGGATTCGGCAGAATATCGAGCGCGGCCTGATGAATCAATCTCGTACCATTCGTCTGCCAATTCATGTTGTAAAGGAGCTAAACCTCTATTACAAGGCCTCGCGACAGCTTGAACAGCAGTTGGATCACGAGCCCACGGTGGAGGAAATTGCCCGTCTGCTCGACAAGCCGGTTGCAAATGTTGCCAGGATACTCCGTCACAATGAACGTATCGGTTCCATTGATATGCCGCTGGGCCACACGGGTGATCGAATGCTGGTGGAGACCATTGCAGACGAGCAGGTGTCGGATCCCGGAGATCTGGTGCAGGACGATGAAATACAGGTAGCTATCATCAGCTGGCTCGACCAGTTGTCGGAGAAACAGCGGGAAGTGGTTTGCCGCCGCTTTGGCCTGATCGGTTATGATGTTTCGACGCTGGAAGAAGTGGGCCGTGAAATTGGGCTGACTCGTGAACGGGTACGCCAGATACAGGTGGAAGCGCTGAGAAAGCTTCGCGCCATACTAAAAAAACAGGGACTTGATCAGCAGGTGTTGTTTTAAAGTGGAGACCGGATCATTTTAAGTCTTTCTCTTGGCATAAAAAAAGCGGCCAGTTTGTGGCCGCTTTTTTTAGGGATAGCCTTTTCGTAAAGTCATCGTTCCAGGTATTGGAGTTTGTCCGGGACGCCATTCCATTCATCCGAATCGTCGGCATGAGGCTTCATCTCGGTGATATTCGGCCACTCTTCGGCGAGTTCGGCATTTAATTCCAGGAAATGCTGCTGATCAGCTGGCAGTTCGTCTTCCGAGAAAATTGCCTCGGCCGGACACTCCGGCTCGCAGAGTGCGCAGTCAATGCATTCGTCAGGGTGGATAACCAGAAAGTTTGGCCCTTCGTAGAAACAGTCAACCGGGCAGACCTCAACACAATCGGTATATTTACACTTGATGCAATTCTCGCCGACAATAAAAGTCATGTAATTACTCCAATCAGATCAATCTTGTTCGATGCGCATTATACAGAAATAAAACCTGAGATTGATAAAGACAAGCGTGAATTTTTTAGCGGTTTCAGTTACCCAGTATTTGTTTTAACCGGTATAACTGTTCCAGCGCCTCCCGGGGCGACAGGTCGTCCGGGGAGATGCTTTCCATGGCTTTTAACACTGCGGTTGCGCGTGAGTCTGTAAACAGATCGCTTTGCCGGGGGGCAGTTTCCGTGTTGCATGCAAGTTTTTGCGCTGGTGCGGCCGCATGTGCGCCGGCCTCAAGCGAAGCCAGTTCAGACCTTGCCGCCTCCAGCACCTCAGCGGGTATGCCTGCCAGTTTGGCGACATGGATGCCATAACTCTGATTGGCCGGGCCCGGCTGAACCGAATGCAAAAAGACAATCGATTCATTGTACTCGGTGGCGTCGAGGTGGACATTGGCAACCTGGGGCAGGATCTCGGGTAACCGCGTCAACTCAAAGTAGTGGGTCGCAAACAGGGTGAAGGCCTTGACCCGGTCAGCCAGG
>JBFFTH010000081.1:0-8910 GCA_041571855.1 Porticoccaceae bacterium | reverse complement strand
CCTTGCCGGCATTCTCTGCTAGGAACTCCTCGCCCGCTATGCGGTTTTCTTCTGCTGCTGCGGCCATGGCCAGGTGCCTGGCTTGCTCCTTGGCCTGCATCTCGGCACTGAATTTCTGAAATACAGTCTGGGCTTCTTCCGGGGAAAGCCTTAATTCCTTGCCGTCAAGAATGTCACTAACGCCCAGGAGAAAGGTTTCTGAGTCAATCTCGATACCGTCCATCTTGAACTGGGATGCGACGCTGCTACCCAGCAGGTAGCTTAATTTTTGTTGCTCACTTTGCAGCTGAATTTCAGCTTTTGGCTCTTCCGGTGTTTCCGCCTTATTTTCATTACAAGCTGCCAGCAGGCCTATCGCTGCGGCGGCGATAAGAAGGGATTTAAATTTCATTCTGATTTCCTTTTGGTTTCTACTACAACGATCGGCAAGCGACGGGTTTTTGGAATTTCCTGCCAGTGCGCCGATGGACAACGAGGGATTGCATCTTACCTGATTCGAAACAGAATCATAGCCCGGCACTCAACTATCGCCCTATCTTCATTGCCGCCTGAAACAATACGTTGTCTTCAGTAATTTCTTCGCTACCCAGCATTTTCATGTAGGTGTTGATATTGCCGAGCATGGATGTGCCTGTATCCACACTCTTACTTTCCGGCAGCCCCTGCCACCATCCATAGAGATTTTCCTGAACAATTCGTTCCGCGATAAGTTCAAGATCCTCTATCTCTTCCCTCAGTGCCGGGCCTGCCAACTCATTGTCGAGCGTGTTTTCCGCCAACTTGAGGGTTCTTCTCAATTGCCGTAGCTGCTGAACCACCTGGCGATCCCAACTGGCGATCAGGCTGGCAGCGCTGGCAATTTCCTGCTTCTCAAGCAGGCGCTGCCTGGCTGCAGCCCAGCAGCAGAGTAGCAGCAGGTTGATATTGGCACCGTGATTTTGCTGTAAGCCGAGGCAGTATTTTTCTACACCGGGCTGACTGTAGAGGCCAAGCGAATAATCCCAGAACGGGTTTTCAGCCAGCGACCCCATCAGTCCGCAAGTGCCAGAACCCTGTCAACCAGCTTGTTAATGCCGGCAGCCGCTTCACCTATATTACCGGCGAGCATGAAGGCAGGCGTCGTCACCAGTTTATTGGCTTCGTCCACGCAGATTTCTTCCACGCTGCAGTTCACATGCACTGCCCCGGTGGACTCGATAGCATCAGCGGTTTCCCTGTCGGTACCGATAGTGCAGCGGGCACCCTCGCCAAACAGCTTGCCGGTCATCGCTGGTGCGATGCAAACCAGGCCAACCGGCTTGCCGGCCATACGCATGTTGCCGATAAAACCCGCAAAGTCCTGGTTGATCTCCATCTCACTTCCGCTGACGGCAAAAGTGCTGAGGTTCTTTGCCGCACCAAAGCCACCCGGGACAATCACCGCATCAAAATCAGCGGCGTCAGCTGTTGCCAGGTCCTTAACCTCTCCCCTGGCAAGCCTGGCTGCCTCGACCAGCACATTGCGGGTTTCTCCTGCCATCACTTCACCGGTGAGATGATTGATCACATGCATCTGCTCGATATCCGGCGCCAGGCACTGCACCTCGGCGCCGAGATGATTCAGACGCAGCAGCGTAATCACCGCCTCGTAGATTTCTGAACCATCGTAAACACCACATCCGGAAAGGACTACTGCTACTTTTTTTCCCATTTAACCACCCCAAATTGATCAAAGACTGTGTAACAAAACGGCGATTTTAGTGCCTGTTTCTTTTCAACTTCAAGCGAGGACCGCCATCACCAGGCCACGCGCTCGAAGAGCAAATCGTATACGCCATGGCCCAACCGCTCGCCACGTTTTTCAAACTTGGTCACAGGGCGAAATTCCGGGCGCGCGGCGTAACATCCCTCACCGGCCAGATTGACATAGCCCTCGGCCGCAGACATAACCTCAAGCATATGCTCTGCATAGGGCTCCCAGTCGGTGGCCATGTGGAACACTCCACCAACGACCAGCTTTTTTCGAATCTTCTGCACAAATTCACTCTGCACAATGCGTCGCTTGTTGTGCTTCTTCTTATGCCAGGGATCGGGGAAGTAGAGCTGCACCCTGCTCAGGCTTTGATCGGAAATGCAGTCATCCAGCACATCAATGGCATCTGCAAGATAGACGCGCAAATTTTCAACCCCCAGCTTGCCCGCTTCGCTGATCAACCTGCCAACACCCGGGGGATGCACTTCGATGCCGATAAAGTCCTTGTCCGCTTCCGCCTGCACCATCTCCAGCAGGGAGGCACCCATGCCAAAGCCTATCTCGAGTACCAGCGGTGCCGTGCGACCAAAGGCTGCTTGCCGGTCCAATATACCGCGATGCAAACTGAGGCCATATTTAGGCCAGAAGCGATCAAAAGCCATTTTTTGGCCATCGGTCATGCGCCCGGCCCTGACTACATAGCTCCGAATGGCCTTCTTTTTGTACTCCGGCCGAATGCCCACGCTTTTTCTCCTAGAACCTGCCAGGCTTCAAAGTAAAGAGAGTAGCGGTAAAGCAGGCCCATCCTGCCAGCAGCATCACGCCACCCAGTGGCGTAATCATCCCCAGCTGCGTTATGCCGCTCAACACCAGCCCGTAGAGGCTGCCGGAAAAAACCGCCATCCCGAGGCCAAAAAATATGGCTGCGAACCTGAGGCAACGGCTGTTCTGCCGCAACCAGAAAATCACCACAGCCAGCAGTGCCAGGCTGTGAAACATCTGGTAGAGAACGGCTGTCTGCCAAACATCCAGCATCGACGGTGAAACCTGATTACGCAGGCCGTGGGCGCCAAAAGCACCCAGTGCCACAGCGAAAAAACCACTTAAACCGGCAAAAACCGCCGCCGCTCTTATCATCAAAACCTGCCTGTTGTTCCATCCTGCCCGCTGCGGGAGGCATTGCACCATCGAATTTCGGTTAACTGTCAATCAATAAAAAAGCCGCGATGACGCGGCTTTTTTCGGCCCCACAAGCACCCTTCTAGCTTGTCATGGCCGCTCGAATTTTTTTCATCGCATTCTGCTCAAGCTGGCGGATGCGCTCAGCTGAAACACCGTACTTATCGGCCAGGTCGTGCAGTGTCGCCTTGGGTTCATTCAGCCAGCGACTTTGGAGAATATCCTGACTGCGTTGGTCCAGTTTTGCCATGGCCTTCGCCATGCGAGCGAAGCTGTCCTCTTTACTGTCTGCTTTTTCCAGCAACAGGGCCGGATCGGCACTTTTATCTTCCAGGTAATACACCGGCGAGAAGCCCTGTTCGTCGTCTTCATCCGATGGCGCATCAAACGCGGCATCGCGTGCGGACAGGCGGCTCTCCATTTCGCGAACCTGTTCCGGCTTGACGCCGAGGTCGTCGGCAATCGCCTGCGCCTCGTCATTGGTCAACCAGGCCAGCTTCTTCTTGGAACCCCGGAGGTTGAAGAACAGTTTGCGCTGTGCCTTGGTGGTGGCAATTTTGACAATGCGCCAGTTGCGCAGCACATACTCGTGAATTTCGGCCTTGATCCAGTGCACTGCAAATGACACCAGGCGCACGCCTTTCTCTGGATTATAGCGTTTGACAGCTTTCATCAGTCCGACGTTGCCTTCCTGGATCAGGTCACTGAGAGGCAGACCGTAGCCGTTGTAGGATCGCGCGATATGGACCACAAAGCGCAGGTGCGAAAGAATCAGCTTTCGCGCGGCATCAAGATCTCCGCGATAGTAAAGATCTTCCGCCAACTGGAGCTCTTCTTCCTGGGAAAGAACGGCAACTCTGTTGACACCCTGCATATAGGCGGCAATATTTGCGCCCGGCGTCATCCATTCTGTTGTTTGCAGCTCTTTGTTCATTTCTTACACCTCTTAAATACCCCACAAAATGGGGCGCAGTATTTTTGCAGACATTGATTGGATTTACAACCTCTTCGGAAGTTCCCGGCCAAAACAGTTTTAATCGGCGTAGATACCCGCATTTTTGCCAACTATAGCTGCACTTTCGCCCTATTTCGGCTCAATCTCGGACAGGTGCTGCGACACGGCCAGCCAGGACCCGGCCAGGCCCAGGCCGGCGGCAATTGATACCAACGCCAGCAGGCCGGAAAAACCCAGCCCCTGCAACTGAAAGCGGCCCTGATAGAGGGCGGTGAGACGCTGCACCGACAGATCAAGCCACGACACCCCCAGCCAGACCAGCAGCCAGGCCAGAACGCCGCCGATCACCCCATACCAGAGACCCGTGTAGAGAAACGGCCGGCGCACATAACTGTCTGTACCACCGACCAGCTTCACCACCACAATCTCGTCGCGGCGGCTTTCAATGGCCAGGCGTATGGTGTTGCCGACTATGAGCAACACACCCAGTGAAAGCAGGCCCGCCAGCATAAATGCCAGACGGCGGCTGACTTCCAGCACAGACTGGAGACGCTGCACCCATTTCATATCCAGTTTGACATCGTCCACTAATGGCACTGCCAACAGCTTTTCTACCAGCCTTTCGCTGGCGGCGAGATCGCTTTTTGAGTCCGTCGAGGGCCGCACCAGCAGAACCGGCGGCAAGGGGTTTTCATCCAGCATATCGAGGACCTGGCCAAAACCGGACAGGGCCCTGAATTCCGCCAGCGCCTGCTCTCTCGAGATATAGGTCACCTCGGCGAGCTCGGCATCTTTTTCCAGTTTGCTCCGCAACTCGTCAATGGCTTCCCGCCCTGCGTTGCGGTCAAGAAAGACTGTAATTCGGGCGCTGTCCTGAAAACCGCTGCTGAGCTGATTCAGATTGACCACACCCACGTAGAGCACCGCAGGCAGGCCCAGCGCAATGGCGATCACCAGCGCTGTCATCAGGGTCTGGACCGGTGATCCCCGCAAGCGCCTTAAGGTCGCCACTGAAACCTGTCGATGGTTCAGCGCATAACCCTGCAGGCGATTGACCAGCCGAATATTCTGCCCGGTGGCGCCTTTGCCTCTCGGCTCAGGCGCTGCTGAGTTCTTACGCTGCATCCCTGCCCCCGCCGCCGCTGATCATCCGCCCTTCGCTCAACACCAGCCGCCGCCAGCCCATGCTCTCCACCAGATCGATATCGTGGGTGGCAATCAATACCGTGACGCCCAGCTCTCCAAACTGGCGGAACAGGGTCATGATCTCGGCTGACAATTCGGGATCCAGGTTACCGGTCGGCTCGTCGGCGAGCAGAATGCGCGGCTTGTGCACCACAGCCCGCGCGATCCCCACCCGCTGCTGCTCGCCACCTGAAAGTGAGATCGGGTTGTGTTTTTCCTTGTGCAGCAGCCCCACCTTGTCCAGGGCAGCTCGAACCCGGCGCCCCACATCCTGGGGGCGATAGCCGGACACCAGCAGAGGAAGCGCAACATTGTCGTGCACGCTGCGATCAAACAGCAACTGGTGATTCTGGAACACCACGCCAACGCGGCGGCGGTAATAGGGAATCTGGCTGCGGTGAAGGCGTCCCAGGTTCTTGCCATTGATCAGCAGGTGGCCGTGAGTTGGCCGTTCCATCAGCATAATCAGCTTCAGCAGGGTACTCTTGCCGGCACCCGAGTGGCCGGTCAGAAATGCCATCTCGCCCCGGGCCAGTTCAAAACTGACAGCAGACAGCGCCTCCTGCCCGGAGGGGTAGCGCTTGCTGATGCGGTCGAACTGGATCATTGCAGTATTTTCGTCAGTGATTACTCAGGCATCTCGGGCAAACAGCGCATCCACGAAGGCTGTGGCATCGAATGGCTGCAGGTCATCGACGCCTTCGCCAACACC
Source organism: Porticoccaceae bacterium (assembly GCA_041571855.1). Lineage (GTDB taxonomy): Bacteria > Pseudomonadota > Gammaproteobacteria > Pseudomonadales > Porticoccaceae > JACKOF01. The sequence continues at coordinate 3,147 of JBFFTH010000081.1, read as the reverse complement.
GACAAACCGCACCGGCACACCGAACTGGTCACAGAGCGGAAAAATGACCCCGCCCTTTGCCGTGCCATCCAGCTTGGTTAAGGCGACGCCGGTGACACCGGCAGCCGCCTGGAACTCGCGCATCTGCGACAGGGCATTCTGGCCTGTCGCGGCATCCAGCACCAACAGGACTTCATGGGGTGCTGTTTCATCCAGCTTCTTCATCACCCGGGTGACCTTTTTCAGCTCTTCCATCAGGTTGTCTTTATTGTGCAGACGCCCAGCGGTATCCGCAATCACCACGTCGACAGCCTTCGAGGCGGCGGACTGAACGGCATCATAAATGACCGACGCACTGTCGGCACCTGTGTGCTGGGCCACAACCGGCACCTGGTTGCGTTCGCCCCACACCTGCAGCTGTTCGACTGCGGCTGCGCGGAAGGTATCCCCTGCAGCCAGCATGACTTTTTTGCCCTCGGCCTGGATGCGCCTGGCCATTTTTCCAATAGTGGTGGTTTTGCCGACACCATTCACTCCCACCACCAGGATCACCTGCGGCCCGGCCTCGCGACCAAAGCTGATCGGCTGTTCGCATGGCTTCACTATATCCAGCAAAATCTGCCGAAGCGCGTGTTCCATGGCATCGGCACCCTGCAGTTTGTTCTGGCGAACCTGCTGCTCAAGCTCGTCCAGCACCCGCTGCGTGATAGTCATACCCACATCGGCCATCAACAAATGCGTCTCCAGCTCTTCCAGCAGGTCGGCATCAATGGCCTGGCCGGGGACAAACAGGTCGGTGAAGTTTTGCCGGGTTCTGGCGAGGCCGCGTCGAAAACGCTGCGCCAGCGAGACCTCCTCGACCGGCAGCTGTGGAACTGCCTGCTCCTCCTCGGCTGGCGCCTCAATCGCCGCCTCTTGTTCCGCTGGCGCCGCCTCAGTCGGCGTCGCCGGCTTTTCTTTTGCCGCGGCTTTAGCTGCCCTCTTGCGACCGACCAGCCTCACTGTCGCCCACAACAGCCACAGGCCGACCACTACCAGGCCCAGCCAGGCCAATTCGTGCTGGTAATCCAGCCAAAACTGGTTCAGGGCTTGCAAATCCATACCTTCCATTCAACAACTCCAACTCTGGCCAGCTGACTGCCGGCCGTTATGATTCTCTCGATTTAGGGATATTTCATCTGTATTCTGCCGACCTTTACCTGAAACAGGCTTCCGACACGGGGAAATCAGGCCTTGAGCACTCGGCGAAGGAAAAAACACGCAACAGTTCACAGCAAAAACAGGCTGCGTATTATCGGTGGCATGTGGCGCGGGCGCAAACTTCAATTTCCGGAGGCAGAGGGACTCAGGCCCACCGGCGACAGAATCCGGGAAACCCTGTTTAACTGGCTGCAGCCCAGCATATCCTCGGCCCGCTGCCTCGATGTATTTGCCGGCTCAGGCGCGCTGGGATTTGAGGCCCTCTCGCGAGGCGCCGCCAGCGCCACCCTGCTTGAAGCCAACCCTGGCGCCGTCGCCGCTCTGCAACAAAACAGGCATCTGCTTGCAGCCGACAATGCCATCGTTATCAAAACTGACGCCCTCAGCTGGCTGGATAAAAACCCGGAGCGGCAATCCTTTGATATCGTTTTTCTGGACCCGCCTTTTGCGAGTGATCTGCTGATGCCCGCGATTGAGCGCCTGGAAAGCAATGCCTGGCTGGCGGAAAATGCGCTGATTTACATCGAAACAGCGGCCAGCGACGCTATGCTCTCGCCCCCACCCGGCTGGCATCTGCTGAAGGACAAAACTGGCGGCGATGTCGCTTTCCGGCTCTATCGGCGAGATTGAGCCGCCAGCGCAAATTGTTTACCATCGCTCTCCAATGACTGGAGCGAGGACTCCCCTGTGAAAACCATTGTCTACCCCGGAACTTTTGACCCCATTACCAATGGCCATGTTGACCTCGCCGAGCGGGCCAGCCGGCTCTTCGACCGGGTGATTATTGCCATTGCCGTCAGCGAGAAAAAAGGACCGCTTTTCTCAACCGATGAACGTATAGCCCTGGCTGAGGAGTCACTGTCACACCTGGAAAATATCGAGATACAGAGGCTGAGCCGGCTTACCGTAGACTTCGTCAAGAGCGTCAATGCCCAGGGCGTATTGCGCGGACTGCGTGCCGTTTCCGACTTCGAGTACGAATTCCAGCTGGCCAATATGAACCGCGCCCTGGCGCCGGACGTCGAAAGCATTTTTCTGACGCCGTCGGAAAAACACTCGTATATCTCGTCATCACTGGTGCGGGAAATAGCCTCCCTGGGCGGCGATATCAGCCCGTTTGTACCCAAAATTGTCCATCAGGCACTGCGGGAAAAATTCAACAAATAGCCGGCAGCGAGCTAACGCTGACAGCAGGCACAGAACACCGTACTGCGCTGGCCGAGACGAATTTCTTTCAGCGCCTTGCCGCAATTGACACAGGGTTTACCGCCCCGTCCATAAACATTCAGCTGCTGCCTGAAATAACCCGGTCGGCCATCGCCACCGACAAAATCCCTCAGCGTCGTACCCCCTTGTTCGATGGCGTTCTCCAGCACGGACACGATATTGGTGGCGAGCCTGTCATAGCGCGCCGGCGATATTTTCCCGGCCGCTCTGTCGGGGCGGATACCGCTCAGGAAAAGCGCCTCGTTGGCGTAGATATTGCCAACGCCAACCACAATGCGGTTATCCATCAAAAATGTTTTCACCGGTGCACGGCGATGACGGGAGCGACGGTAGAGGTAACTACCGCAAAAATCCCCTTCCAGTGGCTCAGGCCCCAAATGCCTCAGCAGCCCGTGTTTCTGCGGCTCGCCCTCGAGCCATAAAATTGCGCCAAAACGCCGCGGATCGGAAAACCGCAAAACACGGCCGCTACTAAAGGCAATATCCACATGATCGTGTTTGCCCGGCGCTATTGCGGATTCCACCAATCGCAGGTTTCCCGACATGCCGAGATGCATCAACAGGTGGCCGCTGTCACACTGCAGCAGCAGGTATTTCCCGCGCCTGGCAACAGACAGAACCTGCTGATCGCGTAAAATGTCGGCCAGGTTTTCTGTGACCGGCCAGCGAAGACGACTGTCGCGAACGATCACCGCGGCAATTCTCTGCCCTGCAACATGGGGTAAAATGCCACGTCGAGTG
>JBFFTH010000080.1:0-8989 GCA_041571855.1 Porticoccaceae bacterium | reverse complement strand
TGATAATGGTCCACGGCGCATCGGCAGTATCCGTATAGAAAAACATGGCCTCTTTTGCCTCAGTGTAATCGTTCCATTTTTGCAGCGAGGCGATATCGATGGGAGAGAGTTTCCACTGTTTCAGGGGATCCTGTTGTCGGGACTCAAAGCGGCGTTCCTGTTCTTTCCTGGAAACGGAAAACCAGTATTTATACAGGCGAATACCCGAGCGGGTCAGCATCCTTTCAACTTCCGGACACTGGCGCATAAACTCGAGGTAGTCATTTGGCGAGCAGAAATCCATTACACGCTCGACACCGGCGCGGTTATACCAGGAACGATCCATCATCACCATCTCGCCGGCAGAGGGCATATGCTTGATGTAGCGCTGAAAATACCACTGGCTGCTCTCTGCCTCGGTTGGTTTTTCCAGGGCGACGACACGGGCGCTGCGCGGGTTGAGGTGCTCCATAAAACGTTTGATAGCGCCGCCCTTGCCCGCGGCATCCCGGCCCTCAAAAATCATCACCACCTTCTGGTTGGTTTCCTTGATCCACTTTTGCGCCTTCAGCAGTTCCGCTTGCAGGAATGCTTTTTGTTTTTCGTAGACGCCGCGGCGCATTTTTGTGTGATAAGGGTATTTCCCGGTTTCAAAGGAGCGCCTGATTTCATCCGGGTCATGGCGCAATTCGGCCAGTTGGTGCAGGGCTTCAACGGCTTTTCTGCGAGACTGTTGCAGTTTTGTCGCGGTCTGATTGGGGGCGGTGGCCACAACAGGATCCTCTGCCGTCTCCGGTTTAGCGACAACGGAGTCGGTGTGCGTTTCTGGTTCCATTTCAACCTCGGGATATGCTTTCGGATTTTGACTAGATCAGCCAGTCAATTCTCACAGTTACAGATACTGATGTAAAAGTACCCGGAGGTTTTCCTGCGTCAAACTGGCAAACGTTTAATCTGGATCAAGTATGGGCGCGCCTGTATTGACATCAGGGCCGGGGTAGCCCAGCCAGCAATGGTGCTAACACCGCCCGACAAGTTGTGCTGCAATGACCTCAGTTAACTGCCCTATGTCCAGCTCGTTGCAGTTGATGGTGACATCTGCATAGCGTTCATAGAGCAGGGTTCGCTCGTCGTACAGGGATGCAAAACACTGTCCGGGCCTGCCGGCGATTCCTCTTGTTTCGTAGTCGTGAATGCGTTTTTTTAATATTTCGCGACTGGCCTGAAGATAAACAAGAAGACCGTTTTTTTTCAGGTGGGCGACGGCCGCCTGGCTGTAGACTGCGCTGCCACCGGTTGCAATCACGGCGTTGCAGTTGTGGATATCGAGCAGCACCTCTTCTTCTACCCTGCGCAGGTGCAGGTAATCTTTTTCATCCAGTAGTTGCTGCAGGGTTTTTCCCGTCCGGCTCTGGATCAGGATATCGGTATCGACAAAATCCATGCCCAGCTTTTTTGCCAGCAGCACACCCAGGGTGCTTTTCCCGGCGCCGGGCATACCAATCAACACAATATTTTTCCTGTTCATAATAGCTGTCACGAAAGGCTGGTTTTTACATATTCTGAAAGTCGGGAGACGGCGTCTCCAACCGCCTTGTTCTCTATCAGGCTGATGCCAATCATACCCAGTCTGGGCAACCTGGAGGAGGGCTTCAGAATTTTCAGACTTTTGGGCACGGTGCTCCTGGCCAGAACGGTAACACCCAGGCCCTCGGCGATCGCGGCTTCAATGCCGGTGAGATCTGGAATAGTGTAGACAATGCGCCAGTCGCGACCACAGCTGTTTAATTTTTCGGTTGCCCGTTTGCGGTAGATGCAACCCTCCGGTGCTGCAATCAGGGGCAGCGATGCCTGCTGCTGTGCCTCCGATTCGCTGCTGACCCAGACCAGTTCTTCTGTTTTCAGTAAACTCTTGCCCGCCGCACCGGGATCATCGTGCAACGCCAGGATCAGGTCGTAGTCGGCGCTGTTGGCAAGCAATTGCACACTCAGGGAACAGGTCACTTCCAGGGTGACATTGGGGTAGGCCTGGGCGAAACGGCCCAGGATCCTTGGCAGCAGGGTAGTGGCGAACTCACTGGGAATGCCGAAGCGGATTTTGCCGCTCACTCCGGTTTTTGCAAACTGGGCCAGGGCTTCATCATTCAGCGCCAGAATTTGTTTGGCGTAGCGATAAAGTTGATGGCCCGAGCTGGTCAGTTCAAACCTCTGGCCAGAGCGGTTCAGCAGCGTGCGATCCACGAGCTTTTCCAGTCGCCTGATTTGCAGGCTGACCGCGGGCTGTGTGCGTCCCAGCAATTCGCCCGCCTGGGTGATGCCTCCCAGTTCAGCGACCGTGACAAAGGCCCGCAGCAGGTCAGTTGGGAGGTTTTTCAGCGCCATCGAGAGTAAGCCTTGATTATTAAAATTATTAATACCTGAATTTTAACTATTAATTTTAATAATTAATACCGGGCCGCTAGAATTACGTCCTTTCACTTTCAGGCGGAGACAGCCAGGAGCTAACGATGACCAGCGATCTGAAAAAGACACCGCTGTTTGAACTGCACCATGAACTCGGCGCGAAAATGGTTCCCTTCGCCGGTTATGAGATGCCGGTGCAATACCCGCCGGGCATTATGAAGGAACATCTGCACACCCGCAGCCAGGCCGGACTGTTTGATGTCTCCCATATGGGGCAGCTGGTGGCAAGCGGTGCCGGCGTCACCGAAGCGCTGGAAAAACTGCTGCCGGTTGATCTGCAATCGCTGCCGGTGAACAAGCAGTCTTACGCGCTGTTCACCAATGACAGTGGCGGCATTCTGGATGACCTGATGATCGCCCGTTGGGGGGAGCACAGTTATTTCCTGGTGGTTAATGCCGCCTGCAAGGAGCAGGATATCCGGTACCTGCAAGACAACCTCCCCGATTTCAATATCGATTACCTTGATGGCAGGGGGCTGCTGGCACTGCAGGGTCCGGCGGCAAAAGATGTGATGGCCGACATTGCCCCCGCTGCCTGCGCATTGATTTTCATGGAGGGTTGCCGAGTGGAGATCGAGGGGGCTGATTGTTATGTCACCCGCTCCGGTTACACCGGCGAAGACGGGTTTGAAATCTCTGTTCCGGCAGAGAAAACGGAAGCCCTGGCAAGAACCTTGCTGGCCTACGAACAGGTGCAGCCGGTTGGTCTCGGAGCCCGGGATTCACTGCGCCTCGAGGCCGGGCTGTGCCTCTACGGTCACGACCTGGATACCGTCACAACGCCGGTTGAGGCGGCCCTGCTGTGGAGTATCGGCAAATCCCGCCGTGCCGGTGGCGACAGGGCCGGTGGTTTTCCCGGTGCCGAGGTGATTTTCCGGCAGCAGGCTGAAGGCGCTGGTCGCAAGCGCGTCGGCCTCAAAATCGAGGGCAGGGCGCCGGTGCGGGAAGGCGCGGAACTTGTCGATCTTGAGGGCAACCGGGTTGGCATTGTCACCAGTGGTGGTTTTGGCCCCAGTGTCGGCGAGCCGGTTGCAATGGGGTACGTCGACAGCGACTTTGCCGCTATCGGCACAGCGCTCCACGCCCTGGTGCGCGACAAGCCGAGGCCGGTGACCGTCGCCAGAATGCCGTTTGTACCCCAGCGCTATTACCGCGGCTAAGGTCGGGCTGTAATAACTGGCGCTATAGATAAAGGACCCGTTGATTAATAGAGATAGCTATGAAGACTCTTTCTGAACTTGAAGCAAAAAATGAATTTGTCGCCCGCCATGTCGGCCCCGCTGAATCAGAGCAGCGGGCCATGCTGGCAGCGATGGGTTACGGCGACATGGACAGCTTTATTGACGATGTCGTGCCCGAGGTGATTCGCGACAGGGCGCCGCTGGCACTGGGTGTCGGCGCGACCGAGCAGGAGGCGTTGTGCAAGCTACGCGATCTTGCCGGCAAGAACCGGGTTATGACCTCGATGATCGGCCAGGGGTACTACAATACCTTTACCCCGAACGTCATTCTGCGCAATATTCTGGAAAACCCGGCCTGGTATACCGCATACACGCCCTATCAGCCGGAGATCTCACAGGGTCGCCTCGAGGCGCTGCTCAATTTCCAGACCATGATTACCGACCTGACCGGCATGGCCCTGGCCAATGCATCTCTGCTGGACGAGGGAACTGCCGCCGCTGAAGCCATGGCCCTGTGCCAGCGCATGTCAAAATCCAAGGGCAGTGTTTTCTTTGTCGATCAAAACTGCTTTCCCCAGACAATTGCCGTGCTGAAAACCCGCGCCGAGCCGGTGGGAGTGAAGCTTGTGATCGGTGATCCGGCCGATGCAATAAATCACGACTGTTTTGGTGTGCTGCTCCAGCACCCCGGGGCCGATGGTTCGGTCAGGGATTTCCGCGGCGTTATTGAAAGAGCCCACGAGAACAAGGCGCTGGTAGTTATGGCGGCAGATCTGCTCAGCCTTCTGCTGTTGAAATCTCCGGGCGAATTGGGGGCTGATGTGGCGGTGGGTACGACCCAGCGCTTTGGCGTGCCGATGGGTTTTGGCGGCCCCCATGCCGGATATATGGCTACCAGCGAGGCCTACAAGCGCTCCCTGCCGGGCCGTCTGGTCGGGGTATCCAGGGACAGTCGCGGCAAGCCTGCCTACCGGCTGGCACTGCAGACCCGTGAGCAACATATCCGTCGCGAGAAGGCCACCAGTAATATCTGTACAGCGCAGGTGCTGCTGGCGGTCATAGCCAGTATGTACGCGGTTTACCACGGGCCGGAAGGGTTGCGACGTATTGCCGAGCGCACCCACCGCTTGACGTCGATTCTGGCCACGGGTCTGCAACAGCTGGGTTTCTCTCTCGGCAACGGAGGATTTTTCGATACCCTGACCGTAGTCACGGCCGAGAAGACGGCTGCCATTCACCAGTCCGCCAGGGACAAGGGGATCAACTTGCGGGTTATCGATGATGCCAGCGTGGGTCTATCCCTGGATGAGACCAGCACTCGGCAGCAGGTCGAATTGCTGTGGCAGGTTTTCTCCGCAGGCTGTGAACTGACCGTAGAGGATCAGGCGGACTCGGCAGCGGGCATACCCGTTGAGTTGTGGCGCGAGGATGCGGTGCTGACCCATCCGGTGTTTAACAGTTACCACTCGGAGACCGAGATGCTGCGCTACCTGCGCAGGCTGGCAGACAAGGATATCGCGCTGGATCGCGCCATGATCCCGCTGGGTTCCTGCACCATGAAACTCAATGCGACAGCGGAGATGCTGCCGATTACCTGGCCGGAGTTCGCCGCCATCCACCCGTTCGCCCCCGCTGACCAGGTGCAGGGTTATCGCCGGATGATTGAGGATGTGGAGCAAATGCTCTGTGCCGCTACCGGGTATGCTGCTGTTTCCCTGCAGCCCAACGCGGGCTCCCAGGGTGAATATGCAGGCCTGCTGGCAATACGTGCCTATCACCAGAACCGGGGTGAGGGGCAGCGCAATGTTTGCCTGATCCCCGGTTCAGCCCACGGAACCAACCCGGCTTCTGCCCAGATGTGCGGTATGAAAGTGGTGGTGGTGAAGTGCGACGATAACGGCAACGTGGATCTCGACGATCTGCGAGCGAAGGCGGAAAGTCACAGCAGTGAGCTCGCGGCTATCATGGTGACCTACCCTTCCACCCACGGCGTCTTTGAAGAGGGCATCAGGGAGCTCTGCGGGATTGTTCACCAGCACGGTGGCCAGGTGTATATGGATGGCGCCAACCTCAATGCCATGGTCGGGCTGTGCCAGCCGGGCAAATTTGGCAGCGATGTGTCCCATCTGAATCTGCACAAAACCTTTTGCATTCCCCACGGTGGTGGCGGCCCCGGCGTTGGTCCGGTGGCAGTTGCGGAGCACCTGGCACCCTTCCTGCCCAATCACTTCAGTCTCTCTGCTGACAGTCCCGTCGGTGCCGTGTCATCGGCGGCCTGGGGCAGCGCCAGCATCCTGCCGATCACCTGGATGTATGTTGCCATGATGGGTCGCGATGGGCTGACGCAGGCGACAAAAACGGCCATTCTCAATGCCAACTACGTGGCTCACCAGCTAGGGCAGGACTACCCGATTCTCTACACCGGCAGCAACGGCCGTGTCGCCCACGAATGTATTGTGGATTTTCGTCCGCTCAAGGATTCCTCCGGCGTGACGGTAGACGATGTCGCCAAGCGGCTGATTGATTTCGGTTTCCACGCCCCCACCATGTCGTTCCCGGTAGCGGGCACCCTGATGATCGAGCCGACCGAGAGCGAGTCTAAGGCCGAGCTGGACCGCTTCTGTGATGCCATGAAACAAATCCGCCAGGAGGTGGCCGCAGTGGAAGCCGGCCAGCTGCCGGCGGATGACAATCCGCTCTGCAATGCACCGCACACAGCGGATGTCGTTTGTGCTGATGACTGGAAACATCCCTACAGCCGTGAACAGGCCGCCTATCCGGTTGCAACGCTGCGCCAGCAGAAATACTGGGTGCCGGTGGGACGTATTGATAATGTCTACGGCGATCGAAACCTGATGTGTTCCTGTGTGCCGATAGCGGAATATGAGTGAAGGGAGTCTTTGTGACCCGAGATAGTAAAGTTCTTGACATTTGGAGAGTCGGTTTGAGTTTATCTAATCTCTATTAATCTCTATTAATCTCTATTAATCTCTATTAATCTCTATTAAGCGCGATTAAACGCTAGAGTTTCGGATACTGCTGGGGATAAAAATGGAGAGCAAATTATGTACGTATCAGGTTTTATAAATTCTATACAGAAAGCTAGCGTTGTTCTGTTCGCCATTTTTCTTGGCAGCATAGGGCTTCTCACTGGCTGTAGCGCTACCGATGATAGTAAAAAAGCAAAGCCTGCAACGAGTGAAGAAAAAGCATCCGTTTCACAGGTTTCCAGCAATCCTGCCACCTCCGTCAAGCGTTACCCAATGAAGGAAGCCTGGTTCGGTGAATTGCATTTGCATACATCTTACTCCTTGGATGCTTATATTTTTGGCAATACGATGAACGATCCTTTTACCGCTTATCGCTTTGCCAAAGGCGAAAGCGTCAAGCTGGCTAATGGCATTGCCAAGCAAATCACAAAGCCGCTCGATTTTGCTGCGGTGACCGATCATGCCGGCGGCCTGGGTGAATATGAAATTTGCACCAATAGTGAGTATGAAAAATATAACTCTGAAACCTGTAAAGGTATACGCGCCAACGAGATGAAGCCGTTTCAAGATATATTTGCTGGAGTCGCTAAGTCGCCAGCCCAGCGATTAGCGGATATCTGTGGAGAAGATGGTCAAGCCTGCTGGGATGCCGTGGCCGGACCCTGGGCAAGAACACAACAAGCTGCCAATGAGCACTACCAACCTGGCAAGTTTACCACCCTGATCGCCTATGAATTTTCCGCCGGGGCGCCTGAAGGCAAAGGCGGCATGATGCACCGTAATGTTATTTTTAAATCAGACAAGGTGACTGACACCGTATTTGGTGTTTTTGATGGCACTGGAGAAGAGTTGCACCAATGGCTGGAGCAAAATTGTACCGGCGATTGCCAGGTATTAACCATCCCCCATAACCCCAATTTTTACTGGGGCCGGTTGTATTGGGGGAAAAATTCCGATGGCACGGAATGGACACAGGAAGGTATTAAACGCCGTGCGCAAATGGACCGGTTGGTAGAAATTATGCAGATTAAAGGTAATTCCGAGTGCCAAACCGGCATTATGACGACCGATGAAGAATGTAATTTTGAAACCGTTTTTGAGGCTTGCCCCGAAGGAGAAAATGCCGGTTGTAGCAATGAATTTGCTTTTGTTCGCAACGGTTTAAAACTCGGTTTGCGCCATCAAGTGAATACCGGAGTAAATCCCTTCAAGCACGGTATAGTTGCTGCCACTGACAACCATAACGGTACCCCCGGTGATACGGCTGAATTTGATTATGAAGGTCATTACGGTAACAACGATGGAACCCCAAAAGTTCGCCTGGGTATGGAACTAAATCCAACCGCAGCAGCTATGGGTATGTCGGGCGATGACGATCCCACCAAGCTTTACAACCCTGGCGGCGTTACTGGAGTATGGGCAGAAAGTAATACACGCGAAGATATCTGGGATGCCCTCTATCGTAAGGAAACCTTTGGCACGAGTGGCACGCGAGTTAAATTGCGTATGTTTGCCGGTCTAGATTTTCCTGACAATCTCCATCAACAAACCAACTGGGTAAAAACTGCCTACGAAAAAGGTGTACCTCAAGGTGGTGACCTCAGCCGTGCAACCGCCAATCAGACGCCACGTATTGTTGTATGGGCGCAACGTGATCCCGACAGCGCACCATTGGCAAAAATTCAGATTATCAAAGGCTGGTTAACTGCTGATGATCAGTTAATGGAACAAACCTATGATGTCGTCTGCTCTGATGGGGCGACACCAGACCCAAGCACCCATCGCTGTCCGGATAACGGTGCCAGCGTAAACCTTGAGGACTGCACAATCAGTCAGGACAAGGGCGCCAGCCAGCTAGCGACGAGCTGGCAAGACCCAGACTTTAATGCAGCAGAACCGGCTTTTTACTATGCCCGCGTACTGGAAAATCCGGTTTGCCGATGGAGCATTTATGACGCTAAAAAAGCCAGCGTTGCTCACCCTGATGAGTTGCCAAAACTAATAAAAGAAAGAGCCTGGTCATCTCCTATTTGGTATGCACCTTAACGGTATGAAAGCGCAAGTTGCCAATTTGCACACGCAGAACAAACCATATAAAGATTAAAGGTCATATTTTTTCTTTGTAATGTCCACTGATACGCTCAGTTGAATACAAGCCTCGACACCAATCGGGGCTTTTTTATGGTTGCGGGATGTCCGCTCTTGCCCGATGAATCCTGTGACCGATTGGTTTGCAGCCAGATCAAAGGTCTTGTTGCTAAAAAGACTGGATCTTTGGTGTAAGCCGAGAGGATAATGACACCCTGTGAGGCCCAAAATCAGGCTTCACCTCAACAAAATTATCCTATAGATTTAAACTCCAGAAATGTGATTGAG
>JBFFTH010000079.1:0-9003 GCA_041571855.1 Porticoccaceae bacterium | reverse complement strand
TAATGGAAGCAATGAAAACGCCGACAGTCTGGTAGGGTACCAGCGGCGCCGCCAACAGTGGCAGGAACCCGGCACCCAGGATAATGGCGTTGCGGGAAATAGCGCGGGCGGGTTCGCCAAAGATCTCGGGCAGTGCATCACCCCAGCTGCCTTTTTCCCTGACCGCAGCACGAGATCGGCTCAGGAAGTGAATGGCGTAGTCCACCGCAAGGCCGAGGCTTAGTGCGCTCAGCACTGCCACCGGCATGTCGTAGTCCTTGCCGATCAGGCCGATAATTCCGTATATCAGCCCGACGGTGACCAGCAGCGGAATCATTGCCAGCAGGCCCCAGATAAAGGAGCGGAATAACGCGGTCATCATCAGCAGGACGATGATAAATGAGCCGAGGAATGCCTCCAGCATGCCGCTGACCATTTTTTCCTGCCAGATCACGTTGATATAGGTGAGGCCGAACCAGTTCTGCTCTATACCCAAAGGAGCGGGATTTGCGGCGACAAACTCATCAAGGGTAGCCATCACGCTTTCCATGTCGCGGTTGTCGCCGCTGTTCAGTTGCAGCCACAATACGGAGCGCCGGTAATCCGGGGTGACAAAGTGCCACAAATCGTGCGGTCGGTGGCTGTTCTGATAAGTCAGCAGGGTCTGTCCCACCGCGTTGGCGCTGTCGGGTATACGGAATTGTTCCTGTTCGCCAAGCAGCAGTTCACGGTGTACGGTTTTTACCACATCTGCGAGTGAGTTGACCTTTCCAACGCGGTCATTGCCCAGCAGTGCAGCCTGCAGGGATTCCACCCATTCCAATACTTCCGGTTGCTTGAACAATTCACTGCGCTGGCGTTGTTCATCGAGGAAGACCTGGATGTCGTCCCAGCTGTAGTAATCCTCGTCCGCTGCAGTCATCATGCCGTTTTCCGCGTACGCGGCCAGTTCGGACAGCGGGGTTTCATCGGTTAGCTCGCGAATTTGTGCCAGGGTCTGCCGATAGGGTTCGGCGCTATTGCCGATGGCGATACCTTCATTCATTCGCTGTTGCAGTGCCGCAGACAGGGCATCGCGATCGATTCCGGATTTTTCTTCCGGAGCCGCCAGCTCCAGGTAAGCCATATAGGTGCCGCCGAAGTGGTCATTGAGCACGCGGTCAGCAATGCGGATGGGGTGTTCTGGCTCAAACCAGCGTGTCGGGTTGTCGTTTACCTCGATACGGCTGATGCCGACTGCCGCGATCACCACGGCTGCCAGGGTTGCGGACATGACCAGCAGCGGGCGCCGGCTCGAGAGTCGGCCGGTAAACTGCATGGCTTTGCCCATGACGCTATTGTCTTCTGCGTCAATCTGGTGTCCGTAGCCCTCCAGTCTGCGCTCGTCAATCAGCATGATATAGGCCGGGATAAAAAGCATGGTCCACAGCCACGCAAAGAAAACACCGACCGCGATAAAAAGCCCGAAAACCTGCACCGGCGGGATCGGCGTCAGCATCAGGGAGCCGAATCCCGCCATCGTGGTGAGGGTGGTGAACAGCATCGGTGCAAACAGGGTGTGCATCACTTCCTCGACTGTTTTGCGTCGATCCCTGTGTATCGGGTAGCGGTCAAAGAATTCGGACAGGATATGTACGGCATCGAGTACGGCAATGGGCATGATAAAGATGGGGATCATCGAGCTCATGATATGAATGGTATTGCCGCTGGCAATCAGCAGACCCATGGTCGCCATTGATGCCACCATGGCGACCACCATGGGTGACACCACCAGGATGAGTTTCTTGAAAAACCACCACAGGAGTAAAAAGATCACCAGCATTGCCAGTGGTGCCGAGACGGCCATCTGTACGAACATTTCGACACCGAAAGTATCCTCGGCTACCGGGAGGCCGGTGATATGGACTTCATCGCCAAGTTCTTCCCAGCCCTCAGTGAAAGTCTGCAGTTCTTCGCGAATCCGGTAGGACAGATCCTTGCGCGTAATCGGCAGGTACAGGGCCAGCGCCTTGCCGTCTTCCGAGACCAGGGTGCCATTCAGGAAAGGGATGTTGCGGGCGCGCTCTAAAACGGAAAGAGCCTCGGCATCATTAGCCGGTGGTTCCGGCATCAGCCAGGAGAAAGAAACGGATCCGAGGCCGCCCTGTTCGATATTGTCCACCGTTGAAGGGGAGAGCAGATCGATGGCAATGACCCCCTCGGTTTTGCCGTCTTGCTGCCACTTTAGGCCTTTGGAAAATTCGGTCAAATCATAAATGCGCTGCAGGGTCGCAGCATTGAACACGCCCTGGGGATGCTGATCGTTTATTACCCCGACAACAATAATATCGCTGAGAGCGAAGCGGTTCTTGGCCTCGTGGTGGAAGACGCGCACATCTTCCTCTTCAGAGAGCATGTTTTCCGGGTCAGTATCTACCGTCAGCTGTTTAAACATGGGGAATTTATCAGGCCACACACTGGGCAATGCGGCGATAGCCACAATCAGCGAGGTAGATACCAGCATTGACCAGAGCACGAGTTTGGGCCTGTTCAGGGCGAGGTGAACCATTCTGTCGGATATTGCATTTAACATCGGCTGCGCTCTTATAAATTAGGTAAATCTAATATAGCTAATAAACATATTAGTTTCAACTAATGTTTTTGGGGCATTCACTGTCGCTGCATTAATAATAGACCCGCTGACATCTATGCGAGAACAGTCAGGGTGGCGTCGAGTGTGGGTCGGCTGTCGCCGGTGAGTCCTCAATCAGTAAAAAGCCCCGGTTCTCAATGGTGTCATGGCTTTTCATCGCACTGTAGAGCATGGCGGCGGGAACCCAGATCCAGCTGTGTTTGTAGGGGGTAACATCCATGATCAGGAACGAGTCAGTATCGCGATGATAGGCGCCCAGCGGTGAAATGTGTCCGCCACCAGACTGGCCAAGCAGTTTTCGCGAATAGTTGACAACAACAAAGTCGCCGTCGGTTTCAAGGTTCTTCAGCATCTGCCTGCGCATCTCGGCAATCGGCAAGGTGTCGTCCACTACGTAGATGGATGATTGCGCCCCGTGGGCAAGAAACATGCGGTGCAGCTGGCGCAGTTGCAGGCCAAAATCCGCAGCGCCGTCTAGCGGTTTGCCAAAGATCTGGGCCCGGGTCTTGATGGCGTCGGTCTGTGCCCCGAGAAAATTGTCCGGACTGTACATCCTCACACCGGCGTCCATCTGCGGCGACATAAAAGCCGTATCCTCCTTGTGCGGAGCCATGTAGGGCAGGCGGGGGTCCTTGTTATCCAGTCGCAGGGCATTGAGGACGATGGCGCCGGTTGTCGGTCCGCATGCGATCCGGTTTGGCTGGCTCTGGTATTTGTTGGCCAGCTGGAAAAAGTCAGACTTGAAGTTTGACTCTGCCAGGCGCCGGATGCCTGCCGGGCTATCCCAGGCTGTGATTTCAGTCCCGGTGTCAGCCAGCAGGGATGCCGGCGAAAGACAGAACAGCACTAGAGCGATTGAACAAAGAGAGAGGGTTTTCATGGTGTTGAGGGTTCCCGCAGGTTTACAGGGGCAGTTTAGGCGTCAACCCTTTGCAGGGAAACCCGCAATGGCTAACGACGACCGGATTTGCCAGTCGCATCATCTTCATCGCCCATCCGCCAGAGCCCATTCCCTCGGTTGCAGGGTTGGAATCAGTTTCCCGTAGAGCGGAGGTGGTGCGCATGTCACAGATCATTAGCCAAAGTGCCTACCTTCAACAAGTCCACGGATGCCGACATTCGGTAGATGTTCAACTCGAATTTGGACACTGCCGCTGGGCATCTTCGATTTGCGTGGGGATATTTTTCTGACTAGTTTTACCGACAAGAATTTTGCCAGACCTTTATCCCGATGGGGTGGGTAAAATTCGCGAGAGCTATTCAGTCTGGGTTTTATCGCAGTTAGCGCTCGGCTGCTGTGCGGTTTATGATGAGCGGCCTGTCAAGAGTCCGGATCTACCCATAGCCCATGAAGCATTGCCCTCTTTGCGGCAGTCACAGTTCCGCCCTGTTTTTCCAGGACAGCAGGCGGGACTACTACCGCTGCCTCCATTGTCTCCTTGTGTTTGTACCCAAGGCATTCCATCTTTCTGAACAGGCGGAAAAATCACACTATGACCTGCATGAAAATGACCCGGGAGACCCGGGTTACCGTCAGTTTCTGGCTCGCCTATACAACCCGCTTGTCTCGCGCCTGAGGAGAGGATCTCGCGGCCTTGACTTTGGTTCGGGGCCGGGGCCGACCCTGTCTGTGATGCTTGAGGAGGCCGGCTTTCAGATGTCCGTATACGATATTTATTACGCGCCAGACAGGTCTGTGCTAAACCGGCGTTACGACTTTATCACTGCCACCGAGGTGGTAGAGCACTTGTCGTCGCCGCAGCAGGTTTTACAGCAGTTGTGGCAGCTGCTGGTGCCCGGTGGCATTCTCGGTCTTATGACCAAGCAGGTGATCGACGCCGCCGCTTTTGCCGGTTGGCATTACAAAAACGATCCCACCCACATTGCCTTTTTCTCCAGCGAGACATTCCGCTGGCTGGGGAGGCGGTGGCAGGTAGAGCCGGAATTTTCGGGCAGTGATGTCATCTTTTTTCAGAAAGAGTGAAGGTCAGCTGTTTCAGGCCAGAAACCTGCAGGTCACAGCTACTTCTTGAAGGCAGTTCCAAATGGTGGTGAAATGCACGCCGATAACTTAAAGATAAATCCGCTGGTTAAACCAGAAATCTCAAACTAGGAGTCAGTATGTTTCAGGGGCAAAAGCTCAGCTTGGAGCAGATAGATAACGGTGTTGTCGAGCTCAACTTTAACGCGACCGAAGGCTCGGTCAATGTTTTTAATCAGGCCACCCTCTCGGAGCTTTCGCAGGCGCTGGACGCCCTTGAGGGCGGTGACGATGTCAGGGGATTGCTGGTAACCAGCGGTAAAGGCGTATTTGTCGCCGGCGCTGATATTACCGAGTTTGGTAAGTTCTTCGGGGCTCCCGAGGATGAGTTCCGAGAGTTTGCAAGCAAAGGGGCTATCACTTTTGCCCGGCTTGAGAAGCTTCCGTTCCCGTCCGTTGTGGCGATAAACGGATTCGCTCTTGGTGGCGGTTTTGAGTTCTGCCTGGCCTGCGACTACCGTGTCATGTCTGTTAAGGCGAAAGTCGGCCTGCCTGAAACTGGACTGGGGATTATTCCCGGCTGGGGCGGCACAGTTCGCCTGCCGAGGCTGATCGGCCTCGACAATGCGGTAGAGTGGGTTGCCGGTGGCAAACACAAGCGACCGGACGCAGCGCTGAAAGCGGGCGCAGTTGACGCCGTTGTCGAGCCCGACAACCTGCGTTCTGAATCGCTGGCAGTACTGCAGCGTTGCATTGATGGCGAGCTTTCCTACCGGGATCGCCGCGAGCAGAAACGCAGCCCTCTGCAGCTGAACAAGGTCGAGCTTGGTCTCGCTGCGACCACTTGCAAGGCGCAGGTCGGTGCAGCCGCCGGTCGCTATTACCCGGCCCCGATTGCCGCTGTCAATGCCATGGTTGAGGCTGCTGGCATGAGTTATGACGATGCCATCGAGGTTGAGTTCCAGGCCTTCAGAAAGCTATCCCTGACACCCCAGGCGCGGGCTCTGGTCGGGATATTCCTCAGCGACCAGTACGTCGATTACGTTGCCAAGAAATGGAGCAAGCAGGTCGAGAGCCGGGTTGAGCATATCACAGTGGTCGGTGCCGGCATTATGGGGGGTGGCATTTCCTACCAGAACGCCCTCAAGGGATTCCCGGTGCTGATGAAAGATATCAACACCCAGTCGCTGGATACGGGGATGGAAGAGGCCAACAAGCTGCTCTCCAAACAGGTGGATCGAGGACGTATGTCTGCCCATGATGCGGGAGCCACCTTGTGCAAAATTATGCCGACACTGAGCAACGATGGTATTGCCGATACAGAGTTGGTGATTGAGGCCGTGGTTGAGAATCCCAAGGTCAAAAAGAATGTATTGGCAGAATTGGAAGGCCTGATCAGCAAAGATGCCATCCTGACATCCAATACCTCGACAATCTCTATCGACCAACTGGCTGAAGATCTGAAGCGGCCACAGAACTTCTGCGGCATGCACTTCTTCAATCCGGTACATGCAATGCCTCTGGTCGAGATCATTCGCGGCGAGAAGACCTCTGACCAAACCATTGCCAGGGTGGTTGAGCACGCCGCGGCAATGGGTAAGAAGCCTGTCGTGGTTAAAAACTGCCCCGGCTTCCTGGTGAACCGGGTACTCTTCCCCCTCTTTATTGCTTTTGACGCCATGGTTGCTGAAGGCGCCGACTTCGCCCAGATTGACAAGACTGTCGAGCGCTGGGGTTGGCCGATGGGGCCCGCTTATCTGGGTGATGTGGTCGGAATTGACACTTGCTGTCACGGCATGGATATCATGAAGGATGGCTTTCCGGATCGCATGATTTCTATAGGAAATTGCTCGCCGACACATCTCATGTATAAAGCTGAGCGTTACGGGCAGAAAAACAACGCCGGCTTTTACTGCTACGAGAAAGACAAGCGTGGCAGGCCGACCAAGGAGGTTTGTGAAACTGCCTACGAAGTACTGGCACCTCATGTTGCCGAGCGCAAGGAGTTTTCCGAAGAGGAAATTATCGCGCGCTATATGGTTCCAATGTGCATTGAAATGGCGCGCTGTATTGAGGAAGGCATTGTCGGCTCTCCACAGGAAGCCGATATGGCGATGATTTACGGGCTGGGCTTCCCTCCCTTCCGCGGCGGTATCTTCCGCTGGATGGACGAACAGGGGCTGGACAAGATCTGCGAGATGGCAGACCAGTACAGCCACCTCGGCAAGCTGTATGAGCCGACAGAAACCATGCGCGAAATGGCTGCCAGTGGCAAACGTTACTTTGGCTGACATTCACCAGAATTGAAGATAGGAGAAAAATTGTGAGCTTGAATCCAAGAGATGCGGTGATTGTCGACTTTGCCAGGACCGCAATGGCACGTTCCAAAAACGGCGCGTTCAGAAACCGGCGCGCCGATGACCTCAGCGCCGAACTCATCGATGGCCTGCTGGGTCGCAACCCTTCGGTTCCGGTCGATGAAATCGATGATGTGATTTGGGGTTGCGTGCTGCAGACCCGTGAACAGGGCTTTAACATAGGCCGCATGGCGGTACTCCGCAGCAGCCTGTTGCCTCATACTATCCCCGCGATGACAGTCAACCGCCTCTGTGGTTCTTCGATGTCAGCGCTGCAAACCGCTGCCGCCAATATCAGGGCCGGGCTGGGTGATCTCTACGTGGTCGGCGGTGTTGAGCACCTGGGCCATGTTCCCATGACCCACGATGTCGATCCAAATCCGGCGCTGTCTCAAAGTGCTGCCGCAGCATCGATGATGATGGGTATTACCGCCGAGTACCTGGGCCAGATACATGGGATCAGCCGTGAACAGCAGGATGCATTCGGCTGCCGCTCGCAGAACCTGGCCGCCGAGGCGACAGCTGCCGGCCGTTTTGACCGGGAGATTATTCCTGTCGCCGCCCACAATGAAACAGGTGGACTGTTCATGATGAACCGGGATGAGACTATCCGCCCGGATACCAAGGTGGAAGATCTGGCGCAGCTGCGCCCGGTCTTCGATCCGGTAAACGGCACGGTCACCGCCGCCACCTCCTCCCAGATTTCGGACGGTGCTTCCGCCATGGTAGTGATGTCAGCTGAGAAGGCGCAGGCGCTAGGCCTTGAGCCGGTGGCAAAAGTTGTCTCCATGGCACTCGCCGGAGTCGACCCCTCGATCATGGGCTACGGTCCGGTGCCATCAACCAAGCTGGCGCTGAAGCGGGCGGGCCTGACCATTGCCGATATCGATGCGGTTGAGCTCAACGAGGCCTTTGCGGCCCAGGCAATTCCGGTGCTCAAGGATCTTGATCTGCTGGATGTCATGGAAGAGAAGGTCAACCTGAACGGTGGTGCCATTGCGCTTGGTCATCCCTTCGGCTGCTCAGGTACCCGGATAACCGGCACCCTGCTCAGCGTGATGCAGCAGCGTGACCTTAACCTGGGTATTTCCACCATGTGTATCGGGCTGGGACAGGGCATCACCACTGTGCTGGAACGCCTCAACTAAAGCAGTCCAGGCTCTGCTAATTTCCGAGAGAAACTAAAAAAGGCCGGTGTTTACCGGCCTTTTTTTTAGCTTTGTAAGGATTATTTGTTCAGCATATCAGTGAGGGCGCCAGCAGCTTTTTCTTTGGCAGACTCCTCTGCGGCATCTTTGATGGCCTCTTCCATATCTTCACCCGCAGCGTCTTTCATCGCATCTTCCATGTTTTGATCCATGGCTTCATCGGCAGAGCCCATGGCATCGTCTAGCTTTTTGTTCATTTCTTCCTCGGCCTTATTGATGGCATCTGTGGAAGCTTCTTTTAACTGCTCAACCGCCTGCTGGGCAGACTCCCTGGCTGTTTCGACCGCGCTGTCGATGGCATCCTGGGCTGATTCCATCATCGATGCAGCGTCTTCAGAAGGTTGTTCAAGCGCGGGTGCTTTTTCCTGGCTGGCCTTTTCATCTGAACCGCAACCGACCAGGCCGAGGCTGAAAATGGAAACGAGGGCCGTCATGGCCATTACTTGTGATACTTTCATGTTGTGTCTCTCAGTTTGTTGAATGTAATGTGAAACCGCCGACCATTTTGCTGCTTTCAGTGCGGTCGTCAAGTAATAACAGCTGGACTGATGCCGGCTTTAAGGATAATTTTGTTTTTGCAGTGAAAGATATACGTATTCTTACATTTATGGCCGAGGTGAAGTTTTGATCGCTATTATTTCCAACGATAAGCCGGAATCAGTCCTCGATCAGCGCCTTGCCGCGTTGACGGCTGAAGAGCATGGAGATTGTTTCGCCGTAGAGTATCCCTTCTGTCAGTACTATCTGCCAGGGGACCCAGAGCTCCAGTTGCTGGCGCTTTATGAGATCAAGTCTGAAGGGGGCGATCGCTCGGTGCGGATTTCCGTTACCGACCGGGTTGCCGAG
>JBFFTH010000078.1:0-9074 GCA_041571855.1 Porticoccaceae bacterium | reverse complement strand
GAGCGAACGATAGGACCCGATGGCCAAGAGCACTGTGGCGACACCGCCGGCCATCGACCTTTTGACTGACGATTGTCATTATGTCAGCGCTCCGATCGATGAAGTAGATGCCGCCGACATCGCCATCGGCATGCCCGTGCGAGTGAGCCTGGATGCTTTTCGGGAAGAGGCTTTTTCAGCAAGATTGCGACGGATTTCGCCCTATATTATCGATACCGAAAAACAGGCGCGGACAGTAGAGGTAGAAGCCGAACTGGATGACCTGCCGGAAGGGGTTAAACTGCTGGCCGGCTACAGCGCCGATATGGAAATTATTCTGGAAAGCCGCAATGATGGGTTGCGCATTCCCTCCGAATTGGTCGTCGATGAAAATGCCGTGCTGGTGGTGGATGGCGATGGTTACCTGGAAAGGCGAGTTATTGAAAAAGGCCTCTCCAACTGGCGCTACACTGAAGTGAAGGCCGGATTGTCGGAAGGCGACAGGATCGTCAGCAATATCGGTCACGCTGGAGTGGTCGAGGGTGCCAGGGTCGTTATCAGAGCCGCAACCGATGATTGAACTCAAAGGCCTCAACAAGACCTACCAGGTAGGTGGTGAACCACTGCGCGCCCTGAGAGAAATCAACCTGACCGTTGACAGTGGCGACTACCTGTCTGTGATGGGGCCATCGGGTTCGGGCAAGTCGACACTGCTCAACATGATAGGGCTGCTCGATCGCCCGGACAGCGGCAGTTACCTGCTGGATGGTGTTCAGACGGAAAACCTTAAAGAAGAGGCGCGGGCCCGTTTGCGGGGCGAAAATATCGGCTTTGTGTTTCAGGCATTTCACCTGATATCCCGGCTCACGGCCTATGAGAATATCGAACTGCCACTGATGTTATCGGGGGTTCCAATACGCAGCCGCCGACAGCAAGTGAATGCCGTGCTGGAACAGGTTGGCTTGGGAAACTGGGCCAGTCATCGACCCAATCAGTTATCTGGCGGCCAATTACAGCGGGTGGCCATTGCCCGTGCCATCTTGATGAAACCCCGAATCCTGCTGGCGGATGAACCGACGGGAAATCTTGACCAGACTTCAGGCAGGGACGTGCTAGCAGTACTGGAAGACCTGAACCGAGAGGGAATTACGCTGATGATGGTCACCCACGACGCGGCACTGGGCGAGCGGGCGCCGCGCCAGATAAAGATGATCGACGGGGCAATTGTCAGCGATAGCCGCCGCGAGCGGGGCGATAGGGGCGAACATCGTGAAATTGCTGGATCAACTTCAGTTTAATCGCCAGCTGTTTGCACGCCACCGGGTTCGAACCGGCCTGTTGCTGCTGGCCGTGGGTATCGGTGTTGCCTCGGTGATTATGTTGTCCAGCCTGGGGGAGGGCGCGAGACGATATGTCGACCGCGAATTCTCTGCGCTGGGCAACATGCTGCTGATCATGATGCCAGGTCGCAAGGAAACCACTGGCGGGCACCCACCCTTATACGGCAGTACGCCCCGTGACCTGACCCTCGACGATGCGAGGGCGCTGTCGAGAATCCCTGCCATCGAGGCCATTGCCCCAGTGATTGCGGGAACAGCGCTGGTATCGCAGCAAAGCCGTTCCCGGGAAGCAATTCTGGTGGGCACCACGCCGGAATTCTTCCAGGTCCGCCAACTGAATGTTGCCCGGGGTTCAGCGCTGCCGGAGCGCACCAATACTGATGCCATGCCGGTGTGCGTTTTGGGCGCCAAACTCAAACAAGAGCTGTTTGGCAGCCGCAGGGCAATCGGCGAATGGGTTCGGGTGGGAGATCGGCGGATGCGCGTTATAGGTGTCCTGGAGGAGCGCGGCGAATCCTTGGGCATGGATTTGCGTGATCTGGTGATTGTACCGGTTCGCACCGCCGAGCAGATTTACAATACCCAGGGATTGTTCCGGGTGCTGATGGAGCTTTCCCCCGGGGCTGACTTCAGGCACGTGGAGGAGCGTGTGCGAGAGATTATTCGCGACCGCCACGAGGGAGAGGATGATGTCACTATCATCAGCCAGGATTCTGTGCTGGCGGCATTCAACAATATTCTCACCACTCTGACACTTGCCATCGCTGCTATCGCCGCCGTTAGCCTGTTGGTTGCAGGTATCCTGATAATGAATATCAGCCTGATTTCAGTCAGCCAGCGACGGCAGGAGATTGGTCTGCTAAAAGCGATCGGCGCCAGCAGGCGACAGGTGCACCAGCTTTTTCTGGGTGAATCCCTGATCCTGGTGTCCACCGGCTGTGTTTGCGGAATTGCCTTTGCCTGGATCAGCATTTCAATCGTGGCACGTCTCTGGCCAAGTTTTCCTTTGGCGGCACCCTGGTGGGCGGTACCTGCAGCCGTTTTCACCGCGCTGTTATCCGGCCTGGTGTTTTCATTGATACCGGCCAGGCGCGCCGCCTCCCTTGATCCGGTGTTGGCCTTGAGGGGTAGCGCCTGATGTTGTGGATGGATTATCTGCGCTGGCTGCAGAGGTCCCTGTGGGTGCAGAAACTGCGCTCAATGCTGACTGTCATCGGTTTTGCCATTGGCATTGCCGCCATGGTGATTCTCAGCTCTCTCGGTGAGGGGTTGAGACGCTATGTGATTCAGGAGTTCACCCAGTTTGGTACCCACATCGTCGCGGTGGTGCCGGGCAAAACGGAAACCTTTGGTATTACCGGAATACTGAATACCACCCGGCCGCTGACCCTGGAAGATGCGCAGGCGCTGACAGTGATTCCTGCCGTTGAAGAGGTGGTGCCGGTCGTCATGGGCGCGGCGCAGATCAAGGCCCTGGGCAATAGCCGTTATACCGAGGTAGCTGGGGTTGGTGCACTGGCCGACAGGGCCTGGAGGCTTGAAATCTCACAGGGTGTGTTTTTACCCGATGAAGACATCTTCCGGGCACGGGCCTTTGCAGTCCTCGGCAGCACGTTAAAAGATGAACTGTTTGGCAACAACAACCCTCTGGGTCAATTTGTTTACGTTGGCGGACAGCGCTTCCGGGTTATCGGGGTGGTGGCACCCAAGGGGCAGTATATGGGCATGGATATGGACGACCTGATTTATATCCCGGTGCAGAAGGGTCTGCAGATATTCAACAAGGAAAGCCTGATGGAGGTGGATATCTGGTTCTCGCCGACGGTGACGTCAGAGTCAGTGGCCAAAAGGATAAAAGACCGCTTGATCGAGCGTCACGGCGGGGAAGATTTTACCGTCATCACCCAGGACCAGATGATGAGTACCATGGACAACATTCTCAGGATTCTCAAATACGCCGGTGGCGGGCTGGGAGCAATATCGCTGCTGGTTGGAGCAGTCGGTATTACCACCATCCTGATGATTACCGCAACCGAGCGTACCCGGGAGGTCGGATTACTCCGGGCTCTTGGCTGTACGCGAAAACAAATACGCAACCTGTTTTTGGGGGAAGCGGCCCTGCTGGGTTTTATTGGAGGCCTCGCCGGTGTTCTCACCGTTATAGTGGGGCTGTTATTGGCTCATCTGTTCGTGCCGGGGTTGCCAATTCAGCTTGAAGTGGGCATTGTGGTTGTCGCTTTGCTGGTCTCGTTATTGATTGGCCTGGTCGCCGGGGTGAGGCCGGCGGTGAATGCCAGCAAGCTGAGCCCCATTGACGCATTGAGAGCTGAATAGAAAATTATGACTCTACCTGTCTGGATGTTACTGGGCTTTGCTGCCTGGACAGTAATACTTTTGCTTTTCACTGTCGGTGTTTATCGCTGGAGCAGAATACTCACCGGGCGCGCTGAGTTAACGGAATTCAGGGCCGATCAGGTCGAAGGCGAAGACTGGTACAAGCGAGCCATGCGCGCCCACGCCAACTGTATTGAAAATTTGCCGGTATTCGGTGCCATTGTGTTTGCCATTTATGTCAGTGGCAGCAGCGGAACACTGATCGATGGGCTCTGTATTACGGTGCTGGTGGCGCGCATTATCCAGTCGCTGATCCATGTCAGCCTCGAGGCAAGCAATGCCGTTATCCTTACGCGGTTCACATTTTTTATTACCCAGTTGATCTGTTTTTTATGGCTGGTGGTGCTGGTGGCTGTTCACGGGAACGTATCAGTTTGAAGAACTGACAAACGGGGTATGCAGCACAAGCAGTTTGACATCATGCTCAAACAGTTCACCAGGCAGGATCAGAATTGCTACTGCTGGGGCCTTATCAGGTATTTTTCGCCGGTGGCCATCTTGCGGTAACCCTCGACATTCTCCGGGAGCAATACCTCTCGCAGGGAGATTTCATGGCTGTAGTGGCTGGCGAAAGTGGTTTTTATCTCTGAGGCAACCCGGGCGCGCATAGACCTATTGGTCTCCGGGCCCAGTTTCTGCAGCGCGTGGGTCAGCAAAAAGCCGCCTACGCCCCATTTGAAACCGGCGTTGCGCTGCAGGGGGGTGGGGGAATAATCCAGGCCACCATAGATGTAGACCTGCTTGTAAACATCCGAGCCGTAGACACTGTATTCTCTCTGCTTGCGCAGTGCCGCCGCCTCCATGCAGCCGAGGATGTCACTGGCGAGCCTGCCTCCGCCTATGGCATCAAAAGCCAGGGTGGCACCGGTCTCTGCCAGGGCTTCAGTGAGCGTAGCCAGAAAGTCAGCGCTGGCAGAGTTGACGACATACTTGGCGCCAAGATCGCGCAGTACGTTCTCCTGCTCTTGGCGGCGGACGATATTGACCAGCGGGATACCGTCATCGATACATATGCGGTTCAGCATTTGACCCAGGTTGGAGGCCGCCGCCGTGTGCACCAGTGCGGAGTGGCCTTCGGCTTTCATGGTTTCTACCATGGCCAGTGCGGTCATCGGGTTGATAAACGCAGAGGCACCTTCCTTCGCTGTAACGCCCTGGGGCAGAGCCAGACACTGCCTGATATTGACACAGTGATGCTGTCGCCAGGTGCCACCACCGAAAACGGAAACAGTCCTGCCGAGCAGATCCTGGGCCTCCGGGGACGACCCGGCAGCGACCACAGTGCCCGCGCCCTCGTTGCCGACCACGATCGGGGTATCAAGCCGTCCAGCCACCGCCTTTTTCAGCTTGGCAGGAAATTCTGCCTCGATAGCAGGCTGATCTGCTGAACCGGTTTGAGTGACAGCAGCGTTGTTGGCTATGCCGAAAAGAATCGCCAGATCCGAGGGATTAATCGGCGCTGCCTCCATCCTGACAACAATTTCTTCATCGCCGGGTTCAGGCATACCGGTATCGGCGAGGGAGATTTTCAGCCGGCAGTCGGCTGTGATCAGGGACGAGAGGGCGAGGTTGGTTTTAGTCATCTAGGCCACACAAAGAGGATTATTTAAACATAAGTGATGCAGAGGTTTAGTCCAGGGAAATCTTCACCAGTTCAGGACCGCTGCCAGTAATTCTAGCTATCCAGGCACTTTTGTTCCAGTCGCCCAGTACAACCCGTTCCCCCAGTTTGTGTTTGTGGCGATCGGGGCGGTGTGTATGCCCATGAATCATTGTAGTTACGCCACTCTCTTGAAGTACTTTCTCAACTTCTTCAGGGGTTACGTCCATGATGTTCTCAGCCTTGTTGCTGTTGGCCGACATGCTTTTTGCGCGCAGATCCGCTGCCATTTGCTGACGTTTTTTCAGCGGCAACTTGAGAAGCATGGCTTTGACGATTTTATTGCGGGTCAGGGTGCGAAAGCGCTGGTATTCCCTGTCCGCAGTGCAGAGTGTGTCGCCATGCAGCAAAACCACCCTGTGGCCATCGATTTCTGCAATATGGGTCTCCGGCAACAGGGTGCAACCGGTTTCCTCGGCGAAACGCTTACCGATCAGGAAGTCGCGGTTACCGTGCTGGAAATAAAGTCGGACGCCGCTATCACTGAGACTGCGCAGTTTGCCGATAACTTCCCTTACCATGGGGTTCGGGTCGTCATCACCGATCCATGACTCAAACAGGTCGCCCAGGATATAGAGGGACTCGACTTCGCGGGCCTGGTTTTCCAGAAACCGGAAAAATGCCCGCGTTATCTCGGGGCGGTCCTCCGAAAGATGGAGGTCAGAGATCAGTAACGCGGGCACGGGATTAGAACTGGCTGTTAGCGATCAGCGTAGGCATCGCTGATGGATACGCTGAGAATTTCCACCGGGTCGCGGGGTACATCCTGGTGAAAACCGCTGTTGCCGGTGGTAACGCCCTTGATCTTATTGACCGCATCCATGCCATCGACCACCCTGCCGAAAACGGCATAGCCCCAGCCCTGCGGAGTCTTGCCCGAGTGATTGAGAAAAGTATTGTTGGATACGTTGATAAAGAACTGTGAACTGGCCGAGTGCGGGTCATTGGTGCGGGCCATGGCCAGGGTGCCGGTATCGTTGCTGAGGCCATTGTCGGCCTCATTCTGGATCGGCGCGTTACCCTCTTTTTGCACCATATCGGCAGTAAATCCGCCACCCTGAATCATAAAGCCGTCGATCACGCGGTGAAAAATCGTGTTGTTATAGAAGCCATCCCGGCAGTACTGCAAAAAGTTGGCAGCAGAAATCGGCGCATTATCGAAGTCCAGTTCAATTGCGATTTCACCGTAATTTGTTTCCAGAGTGATCATAAATAAACATACCGTTGAATTTGAAGGTGGCTGGCAATGTTACGGTTTTAACCCGCGGATTTAAACCGCCTCCTGTCTTTTTATCTGCACAGGGCGCGGCCTTGTTTATACAAGGCTTCTGTGAGGCTATAATCCGCCGCTCCCAGGCGTTGCTAGCGCCACAACACGCGACCGGACCATGTCAGATAAGAATACACCCAGTAACTTTATACAACAGATCATCAATCGGGAACTGGAGGAAGGCAAAGTTGACAGGATTGTCACCCGTTTCCCGCCAGAACCGAACGGTTACCTACATATTGGCCACGCCAAATCGATTTGCCTTAATTTTGGTCTCGCCGAGCAATACGGGGGGGTCTGCAACCTGCGGTTTGATGACACCAATCCGGAAAAAGAAGAGGACGAATACGTTCGCGCTATTATTGAAGATGTGCAATGGCTTGGCTTTCAATGGCATGGCGAGGTGCGCTATGCCTCAGATTACTTCGGGCAATTCTATGCGTGGGCACAGCACCTGGTGCGTGAGGGCAAGGCCTATGTCTGTGAACTGAGTGCCGAACAGATGCGCGAATATCGTGGGACCCTCACTGAGCCGGGCAGAAACAGTCCATTCCGCGAGCGTCCACTTGCTGAAAACCTCGAGTTGCTCGAGAAAATGCGCAATGGGGAAGTGAAAGAGGGCGCCATGACGCTGCGGGCAAAAATAGACATGGCATCGTCAAATATCAACCTGCGCGACCCGGTCATGTATCGCATCAAGCGTGTGCCGCACCACCGCACCGGGGATGTCTGGAACATTTATCCCTCCTACGACTTCGCCCACGGGCAGGAGGACGCCATTGAAGGGGTGACCCACTCCATCTGTACGTTGGAGTTTGCTGCCAACCGTCCTCTCTATGACTGGTTTATTGAAAATCTGCCGGTCCCTTCGCGGCCGCGCCAGTATGAATTCGGTCGCCTCAACCTGAACTATACTGTCACCAGCAAGCGCAAGCTCAAGCAGTTGGTAGACGACAACCGGGTCGATGGCTGGGACGATCCGCGCATGCCGACTCTTTCAGGACTTCGTCGTCGCGGTGTCCCTGCGGCGGCAATCCGCAATTTTTGTGACAGCCTTGCGGTTGCAAAGACTGACGGCATCGTGGATATGGCGCAACTGGAGCACTTTATCCGCGACGAGCTGAACCAGACCGCGCCCCGCGCAATGACCGTGCTCAATCCGGTGAAAGTGGTGATCAGCAATTTGCCGGAAGATCACGAGGAGCAGTACGCCGTGCCGATGCACCCGGATCAGAAGATGGGCGAACGATTGCTGCATTTCAGCCGCGAAATTTATATTGATCGTGAAGATTTCACTGAAGACACCGGTCTTTCCCGGAAGAAATTCAAACGACTTGTGTTGGGCGATTATGTTCGCCTGCGTGGCTCCTATGTGATTCTGGCGGACTGCGTGGTTCGCGATGACAATGGCGAGATCGAGGAAATTGTCTGCTCTGTGGTGCCTGATACGGTGGGCCAGAACCCACCGGAGGGCATCAGGCCTCGGGGTGTTATTCACTGGGTTTGTGCCAGGCAGGCACTGGACTGCGAGGTTCGGCTTTACGATCGCCTGTTCACCACCCCCCAACCCGGAGCCGGTGATCGGGATTTTATCGAGGATATCAACCCCGAATCACTGCGGGTGCTGAGCGGCTGCAAGGCCGAGAGAAGCCTGGCGACCGCCGATGCCGCTACCACCTACCAGTTTGAGCGCGAAGGCTATTTCTGTCGCGACTCAAAAAGCGGTGACAGGCTGGTGTTTAACGAGACAATCGGCCTGCGTTCATCCTGGAACTAAACCATCGATTTCAATGAAATAAAAAATTGCAGTCAGGCCAGAGGCCGGCGTGGCAAGGCCAGAAATGACAGTCCCTTGATTGCCTCGTCACCTGCTTTTCTCTCAATGACAACCACGTAAAAAACGTTGCCCATAAAGATGACCCTACATATCTACAACACCCTGACGCGAAAAAAAGAAATTTTCCTGCCCATCGAGGAGGGCAAGATCAAGATGTACGTCTGTGGCATTACCGTCTACGACTACTGTCACATTGGTCACGCCCGGGTGCTGGTTGCTTTTGACGTGATCACCCGCTACTTGCGTTCGCAGCGCTGGGACGTCACCTATGTGCGTAACATTACCGATATTGATGACAAAATTCTCAATCGCGCCGAGGAAAATGGTGAGTTATTTTCCGAACTGACCCGGCGCATGATCGAAGCCATGCACCAGGACGAAGACCAACTCGGTGTCCTGCGGCCCGATATCGAGCCACGGGCTACGGCGCATATGCCCGACATCGTGGATATGGTGCAGCAACTGCTCGACAACCACTACGCCTACCGGGCCGACAATGGAGACGTTTACTACCGGGTTAGCCGCTTTGCCGACTACGGTAAGCTCAGTAAGCGAATCCCGGAAGACCTGCTGGCCGGTGCCCGCATCGAAGTG
>JBFFTH010000077.1:0-9139 GCA_041571855.1 Porticoccaceae bacterium | reverse complement strand
CTCTGCGTGGGGATGGATGCCTGAAGCCTGGATGGATTTTTTGCTTGGCGTCGTTTTAACTATTTCCAGGGGTTCGAGTGAGTCGACGGGCCCCCTTCCCTTGGTCGTATCAATGTAGACGTAGTCACAATAGGCTCGCAGTGCTTTGACTTCACTCGGGCTCCTGACCAGCACCCCCTGGACAGGGAAAGGTGTCTGTGCCCAGGGGCGATCCAGACCGGACACATACATGCCCAGGGCGATATCACTGGCAGGTATTTTTACCTGTTTTATGCTCATATCCTGCTCCTCTTGTGCCCCGCTGAGATTTGATCAAAGCCAAAGCCCAAAACCTACAATCTCCCCCCCGGGGACTCAATGGTTACACCCTAAGGTTAAACGCAGAATGAATTAAAGCAATCAGGCGAGAACAGCCGGTCATTGGGCGCGACAAGTGGCGAAACGAACCGGCTTTAGCGGTGATAGCTGGCAGATAATTCGTGAACTGCGTCAATAAATGCGCCTGCCCTATCCGGCTCTATATCGGGCGTTATTCCGTGACCAAGGTTAAAAACATGGCCATTATTGGCACCAAAATCTGCAAGGATGGTTGCAACTTCTTCGCGAATTCTCGCCGGATTTGCCCTCAGTACAGCCGGATCCATATTCCCCTGCAAAGCAACTTTTTCACCCACTTGCCGGCGTGCAATGCCGATATTGGTCGTCCAGTCGAGACCCAGTGCGTGACAGCCGGTATCGGCAATCGCTTCGATCCACTGCCCACCTCCCTTGGTAAACAGAATAACCGGCACCTCCCGCCCCTCGGACTGCCGGGTCAGGTGTCCCACAATTTTTTGCATGTACTGGAGAGAGAACTCCCTGTACGCGGCATGCGACAGCGCCCCGCCCCAGGTATCAAAGATCTGCACAGCCTGCGCACCCGCCGCGATTTGTCCATTCAGGTAGGCGATGACCGAGTCTGCCAATTTATCCAGCAAAAGGTGTAACACCTCCGGCTGGTTGTAGAGCATGGTTTTTGATCGCGCAAAATCTTTGCTTGAGCCGCCTTCCAGCATGTAGGTGGCCAGCGTCCAGGGGCTACCGGAAAAGCCGATCAGGGGTACACGGCCATTCAGCTCGCGCCGGATGGTGCTCACCGCATCGAGAACATAGGGAAGATCTTTTTCAGGGTTCACAACCGGTAGCGCTTCGATATCCGCAGTAGTTGCAATCGACTTGCGAAAGCGGGGACCTTCACCGGTTTCAAAATAAAGTCCCAGTCCCATGGCATCAGGGATCGTCAGTATGTCCGAGAACAGGATTGCTGCATCCAGCGGGTAACGCTCAAGTGGTTGAAGTGTCACTTCGCAGGCGCGATCCGGGTTGGTACATAGCCCCATAAAGTCCCCGGCAGACGCTCTGCTGGCCCGGTATTCAGGCAGATAGCGCCCGGCCTGGCGCATCATCCAGACTGGCGTGACATCCACGGGCTGACGCAGCAAAGCCCGGAGAAAGCGGTCATTTTTTAATTCGTGCATAATGCAGAGCAGTCCTTATCCCTGAGGCAAGTGTGTTTTTATCAGACGTCCAGGTAATCCAGAATCCCTTCTGCTGCCTGGCGCCCCTCCCAGATAGCAGTTACAACCAGGTCAGATCCGCGAACCATGTCACCACCCGCAAATACTTTCGGGTTAGTCGTCTGGAATTTGTATTGCTGTTGCTCCGCAGCGACAACCCCTCCCCAGCTATTGACATCAACGCCCTTCTCTTCGAGCCATGAGGCAGGGTTGGGCTGAAAACCAAATGCAACCAGAACCACGTCTGCAGGCAAAACCTCTTCGCTGCCGGGGATGATCTCAGGCCGCCGCCGCCCGTCGGGCCCCGGTTCTCCAAGCTCAGTGGTCACCAGCTTAATGCCCTCAACCTTGCCGTCACCGACAATTTCTACCGGTTGACGGTTGAAGAGGAATTTAACCCCTTCTTCTTTTGCATTAGCCACTTCTCGACGGGAGCCGGGCATGTTTTCCTCATCGCGGCGATAGGCACAGGTAACCGAAGCGGCGCCCTGACGAATGGATGTGCGGTTACAGTCCATGGCGGTATCTCCGCCACCGAGCACAACGACACGCTGCCCCGCAACGCTGATGAACTCTTCAGGATTTTTTTCCCAGCCCATGTTGCGATTGACATTGGCAACCAGGAACGGCAGGGCATCGTAAACCCCCGGCAGATCCTCTCCCGGGAAGCCACCCTTCATATACTTGTAGGTTCCCATGCCCATGAACACGGCGTCGTAATCGTTCATCAATTGATCAATCGAGATGTCTGTCCCGATGCAGGTATTGAGCTGGAACTCGACACCCATATCCTCAAAGATCTCCCGGCGACGTTGCATGACAGATTTTTCCAGCTTGAATTCGGGAATTCCAAAGGTCAGCAAGCCGCCAATTTCAGGATACTGATCGAACACAACCGGCTTGACCCCGTTGCGGACCAGTATGTCGGCACAACCAAGCCCGGCAGGACCGGCACCGATGATGGCGACTTTTTTGTCCGTCCAGACAACATCAGACATGTCGGGCTTCCAGCCCATGGCGAAAGCAGTATCGGTGATATATTTCTCTGCGCTGCCGATAGTGACCGCACCAAAACCGTCGTTGAGCGTACAGGCGCCTTCACACAACCGGTCCTGGGGGCAGACACGGCCGCACACCTCGGGCAGGGTATTGGTTTGGTGGCAGAGTTCCACAGCCTCCATCACATTGCCCTCAGACAAAAGTTTCAGCCAGTTGGGGATGTAGTTGTGAACCGGGCATTTCCATTCGCAATAGGGGTTACCACATGCCAAACAGCGGTGTGACTGTTCTGCAGCCTGTCCCAGGCTGTAGGGTTGATAAATTTCAACGAACTTCCTGGTCCGACTCTCCAGATCTTTTTTCTGAGGGTCCTCTCTACCGACCTCGAGAAACTGAAAGTTGTTATTTAAACGATTTGTCATAACGATACCTGTATTCTCTGACCACCGTGACAATTCACTGCGGTGCCGCAAGACAGTTTTCCATCAGGCCCTGCAAGCTGGCCGCTTTCGGTTTGACCAGCCAGAATTTTGTCAGATAAGCCTCAAAGTTACGCACAATCTGCTGCCCCCAGACACTATCTGTCTCCTTGACAAACTCCACCAGTTTTTCACGCAGAAAATTTCTGTAGGCTTCGGTTGCCTCACGGGTAATTCTCTGAACTTCGACAAGCTCCGGATTGAAACGATCGACAAATTTATTCTCCATATCCAGCACATAGGCAAAGCCGCCCGTCATACCGGCACCGAAATTATATCCCGGCGTGTCCAGGACGGTGACTACCCCACCGGTCATGTACTCGCAGCAGTGATCCCCTGCGCCCTCGATCACGGCATGAGCTCCCGAATTACGCACAGCA
The DNA here is from genome assembly GCA_041571855.1 of Porticoccaceae bacterium. Lineage (GTDB taxonomy): Bacteria > Pseudomonadota > Gammaproteobacteria > Pseudomonadales > Porticoccaceae > JACKOF01. The sequence continues at coordinate 5,725 of JBFFTH010000077.1, read as the reverse complement.
AAACGTTCGCCAGCCATGCCCGCCGCGAAAATCTGACCGCCTGTCGCTCCGTAGAGGCAGGTATTACCCATGATAGAGGTTTGGTTTGATGCAAACTCGCTGCCCCTGGGCGGGTAAAGCACCAGCTTGCCGCCGGCCATGCCCTTACCAACATAATCATTGGCATCACCCTCAAGGTAGATATGCAAACCACCTGCATTCCAAACCCCGAGCGACTGTCCGGCCACGCCGGTCAAATTAAGCCTGATGGGATTATCAGACATTCCGAGATTGCCGTGGCGCTTGGCTATCTCACCCGACAGCCGTGCACCAATGGAGCGGTCACAGTTGCTGACCCGGTAGGAAAATTCACCGCCCTTTGCAGACTCTATATTCGGAAGAATGTCTGACACCATCTGTTCCGCCAATTCCCCTTTATCAAAGGGGGCATTCTGTGCAACCTGGCATACCTGCGGCTTTGAGGACAAAAACTCATCCGTGTGGATGATCGGGCTCAAGTCCAGCTTTTGTTGCTTCTCGGTTGTACCGGGCAGGGCTTCGAGCAGGTCGACGCGACCAACCAGCTCTTCCAATCTTCGCACGCCCAGCTTGGCCATCCACTCGCGGGTTTCCTCAGCCATAAACGTGAAAAAGTTCATAGCCATCTCAACGGTGCCCTTGTAATGCTCGTCACGCAGCGTCTTGTCCTGAGTCGCGACCCCGGTAGCACAGTTGTTGAGGTGGCAGATACGCAGGTATTTGCAACCCAGGGCCACCATTGGCGCAGTGCCAAAACCAAAGCTTTCTGCACCAAGAATTGCAGCCTTGATGACATCAAGGCCTGACTTCAGGCCACCATCAGTTTGCACTCGCACCTTATCGCGCAAATCATTGGCGCGCAGTGTCTGGTGTGTTTCGGAGAGTCCGAGTTCCCAGGGAGATCCCGCATAGCGAATCGAGCTGAGAGGACTGGCTGCTGTGCCGCCATCGTAGCCTGAGATGGTAATCAGGTCCGCATAGGCTTTTGCCACACCGGCGGCAATAGTACCCACGCCGGGTCTGGAAACCAGTTTAACGGAAACCAGCGCGCTCGGATTGACCTGTTTCAGGTCAAAAATCAGCTGCGCCAGATCCTCGATCGAGTAAATATCATGGTGGGGCGGCGGCGAAATCAGGGTCACACCGGGCACCGAGTATCTCAGGCGCGCGATCAGGTCGTTGACTTTGCCACCCGGCAACTGTCCGCCTTCGCCGGGCTTGGCGCCCTGGGCAATCTTGATCTGTATGACCTCTGCACTGGACAGGTAGTGAGGGGTAACGCCAAAACGGCCCGAAGCCACCTGCTTGATTTTGGAAACCTTCACGGTGCCGTATCGGGCGACATCTTCGCCGCCTTCACCCGAGTTGGAGCGCCCGCCAAGCGTGTTCATGGCCTCCGCCAGTGCCTCGTGGGCTTCGGGAGACAGTGCACCCAGCGACATTCCTGCAGAATCAAAGCGCTTGATAATCTCAGCAACCGGTTCCACCTCTTCCAGAGGAACAGCCTGCTGATTTTTTTTCAGCACCAGCAGATCTCTCAGCGTTGCAACCGGCCGCTCATTGACCAGCCTGGCGTATTCCCTCCAGGCGCCATAATCACTGTTCTGCACCGAATCGTGCAGGGCAGCGATCACGTCCGGGTTATATGCGTGATACTCCTGACCGTGGACATATTTCAGCAGCCCGCCGGGATTGACAGGTTTGCGCTCTGTCCATGCCAGTTTGGCAAGCTGGGCCTGTTCGGTCTCGATATCGCCAAAGTCAGCACCCTTGATTCGACTGGTCGTATCGGCAAAACACAGCTCCACCACCTCTTCGGCAAGGCCGACAATTTCATATAGTTGCGCGCCACGATAGGACGATATGGTGGAGATTCCCATCTTGGAAAGGATTTTCAGCAAGCCTTTGTTGATGCCCTTGCGGTAATTCCTGAAAGCAGTCCCGATGTCACACAGCAATTCACCGCTCTGGATCAGGTCTATCAGCAAATGATAGCTGAGGTAAGGGTAAACCGCCGAGGCGCCGTAGCCGATGAGCGTGGCGATGTGGTGTGGATCTCTTGCATATGCCGTGCTGACTACAAGATTTGCATCACAGCGCAGACCCTTTTCAATCAGGCGGTGGTGTACGGCACCGGTGGCAAGCAGACAGTGGATCGGCAATTTATTTTCTGCGATGTTGGAGTCTGAGAGGATACAGATGGCAACCCCGGACCGAACAGCGTCTTCCACATCATCGCAGAGCTTGATCAAGGCTTCTTTCAACGAGAACTCGGCAGGATCATAATTAAGGCCAAATTTTCTGATCGGATAATCTTCCCGATCGCCATCGCGGAGCGCGTAGTACTTTCTGGGCGACAACACAGGACTCGACAGGTTAATCCGCTTGCCATGATCTTCATTTTCGACGAACAGATTGAGCTCGCGTCCCAACTGCGTGCTCAGTGACATGACAATCGCCTCACGCAGCGGGTCTATTGGCGGGTTAGTGACCTGGGCAAACTGCTGTCTGAAATAATCAAAGATGTTGCGCTCCTTCGCCGAGAGCACCGCCATGGGAGTATCATCACCCATCGACCCCGTCGCCTCCTGGCCGCTCTCAGCGAGCGGACGCAACACCTGGTCTCTTTCTTCCAGTGAGGACTGAAACATTTTCATGAAGCGACGCAACTCTGATCGCGACATGGTGCTCTCCTGATCCATGGAATCAGTTTCCATTGTCGCTTCGATTTTTAACGCGCCTTTGCGCAACCAGTCCATATAGGGCTGGCCCGCTGCAAGCTCGTCATCAACCTCCTGGGTATGCTTGATGGCCCCCGTTAAAGTATCAATGGAGAGAATATCTCCCGGGCCCAGACGACCTTTTGCCACCACATCTTCTGGCTCGTAGTCGTAAACCCCCACTTCCGAGGCAACCGTGACAAAGCCATCCTTGGTCTGAACCCAGCGGGATGGACGCAAACCGTTGCGGTCAAGTGTGCAGACAGCATAACGGCCGTCAGTAATAACCAGACCAGCCGGACCGTCCCAGGGCTCCATATGCATCGACGTATATTCAAAATAAGCCCGCTGCGCAGGGTCGAAATCATCGACATTGTTCCATGCGGGCGGCACAAGCATGCGAATCGCTCGATGCAGCGACATACCGCCGACAAGCAGAAATTCCAGCATGTTATCGAGACTGGAGGAATCTGAACCGGTCCGATTTACCAACGGCAGGGCCTCTGTCAAATCCGGCAACAACGGTGTCTCACACTTCGGGGTGCGAGCCACCGACCAGTTGCGATTCCCGGTGATCGTGTTGATTTCGCCGTTGTGGGCCAACATGCGGAATGGTTGCGCCAATGGCCACTGGGGCATGGTGTTGGTAGAAAAGCGCTGGTGAAAAACACATATTGCTGTCTCCAGCCTGGGGTCGGCCAGGTCCTTGTAGAAGACGGGCAAATCGACCGGCATCATCAGGCCCTTGTAGCAGAGAACATTCGCCGAAAGGCTGGCAATATAAAAGGACTTGTCCTCTAGCAGCCTGTTTTCGATACAGCGCTTGGCAATAAACAGGCTGGCATTAAATTGAGGCTCATCGAGGCCGTCAGAAACCACAAAAACATGCTCGAAGTTCGGCAGCGAGCGGAGTGCGATTTCACCAAGACAGCTGCTGTCAGTCGGGTTTTCCCGCCAGCCAACAACTTTTAACTCCCGCCGTGCCAATTCCTCTGCAAAAACCTTTTTTGCCTGCTCTCGTTTATCGCCATCAGGACTTAACATGACAGCGCCAACGGCATACTGCCCAGGCAAGTCGACATCCAGCGCTTCCCTGGCGACCTCGCGGAGAAATGTGTCCGGCTTCTGCAGCAGCAACCCGCAACCGTCTCCGGTTTTGCCATCTGCCGCAATACCGCCGCGGTGGGTCATGCAGGTAAGCGCCTGTATTGCCGTCTGCAACAGGCGATGACTGGCCTCGCCCTGTTGATGAGCAATCAGTCCAAAACCACAGTTATCCTTAAATTCATCTAGACGATACAAACCTGCGGACATACTAAAAACTCTTTAAATTCAAATGGTTGAAAATGGCCGGCGAACTGGCAGCCGATTCTGATAAGCGAAAAAGAGCGGTATTCTACACTTAGCGCCGGTTAGCGGCAAACTGGCGTATTTTCGACGTTCTTTTCAGCTGCATCAAAATGGTGCATGGTTAATCATGCGGACATATTGAGGGTCAGTAAAAGCTGCTCTTTATCAACCTCAGAAGTGATCAATGCTTCGCCGATGGACTTCAAAAGCACCAACCTCAAGCTTCCGTCGACCACTTTTTTGTCAACAGACATCAGATCCAGAAATTGTTGAGGCGTGATATCAGTGGGTGGCGCATCTGGAAGATCACAGCGTTTAATCAGCGAGCGAATGCGTGCCAGCTCGACCTGTTCAAGCCAACCCATGCGGAAAGAGAGATCCGCTGCCATAATGATCCCGGCAGCGACTGCCTCACCATGGAGCCAGTCGCTGTAGGACTGGGCTGTCTCAATGGCGTGACCAAAGGTGTGCCCCAGATTCAAAATCGCTCTGACTCCCCCTTCACGCTCATCCCTCGCCACCACTTCCGCCTTGTTCCTGCATGAGCGCTCAATCGCATAGGACAGCGGTCCGGGTTGGCGCGCCAACAGGCCGTCAACCTCTGTCTCCAGCCAGAAAAAGAACTCCCTGTCCGCAATCAACCCGTACTTTATTACTTCCGCCAATCCGGCCCTGTACTCTCGATCGGGTAGAGTTGACAGGGTTGAGATATCCGTGATGACCGCAACTGGCTGATAAAAAGCGCCAATCATATTTTTCCCCTGCGGGTGATTGACAGCAGTTTTACCCCCTACAGAGGAGTCCACCTGGGCCAGCAAAGTAGTGGGGACCTGGATGAAGTTAACGCCTCGCTGGTAACAGGCAGCAGCAAACCCGGTTATATCCCCTACCACCCCACCACCAAGGGCGATCAGTGTTGTCGTGCGGTTATGCCGGTGGCAAAGGAGCGCATCAAATATGGTGTTGAGCGTATCCAGGTTCTTGTATTGCTCGCCATCCGGCAGAATCACTGTATCAACCGTGAAATCATTGAGCAAAGCCAGCAGCTTGTCCAGGTACAGAGGCGCTATGGTTTCATTGGACACAACCAGAACCTGGCTGCCACGAATGTGTTTGGCGAAGATTTCACCATGGTCGAACAGGTTCTCGCCAATAAAGATCGGGTAGCTTCTCTCACCCAGTTCGACAGTCAAGCAGTGCATCGCTAAAAGTTTCTCGTTTTACAAGGCGGGTAAAATTAACACAATCTCAGTTTATGGAACGAACTTTTTCCTCAATTTCCCTGGCTACTTCGTGGGGCGGTTTGTTTTCTGTGGATACCACCAAATCAGAAACTTCCCGGTAGAGCGGATCCCGCGTTTCCAGAAGATTGACGATGACTTCCCGGGGGTTATCGACCTGCAACAACGGACGTTTTTTGTCTTTTTGTGTTCGTGCGATTAACTGGGTGACGCTGGTATTCAGGTAGACAACAAAACCCCTTTGAGACAGGAGTCGCCTGTTGTCAGCCGACAGTACCGCTCCGCCACCCGTGGCAAGAAGGATACCGCGCTTTCGCGTCACCTCATCAAGCAACATGGCCTCTCTCTTACGAAAACCGGCCTCGCCCTCCACATCAAAGATCCAGGGAATATCTG
>JBFFTH010000076.1:0-9165 GCA_041571855.1 Porticoccaceae bacterium | reverse complement strand
CTGCTCTTGCATCAGATAACGTTGAATTTCGCCGTCGGACAGGGTTCGAAACAGAACTTCTGTGCTAACAACAGTTTGGTCGATCCGGTTTTTGCTGGCGTTAAGCAGGGTTACACCGGTGTGAAAACAGACTTTTTTGCCAGACTGGCGTTTCAGTTGATGAAAAGCGGTTTCAGGGTTTCCCGGCTTGTTTAGTATTTGGTTCTCCAGTTCCGCTACCTGATCGGATCCTATGACCCAGTTTTCCGGGTATTGAGCGGCGACGCTTTCGCCTTTCAAAAGGGATAGTCTGGAGGCCAACTCAATTGGAGATTCCCCCGGTAAAGGGGTTTCATCGACCTTCGGGTTGATGCAGCAAAAAGGGATTGCCAGTCTCTCCAGTAGCGCTTTTCGATAGGGGGAGGATGAAGCCAGGATCAGGTTGTTCATAAGATGGCGCTCGAGTGTCGAAAGTGACTGTTTTTAAGGCAATTTATTTCACGGAATCTTTTGACAGGACATGGCCTTATCACTATCATGCGCGCCTATGTCGACAGCCCCGCAGCCTCATATTCTGCCTCAATACGTAGATCCGCGTAAATTGGCAGCCAGGCAAGTTGTTTTGCAAGGTCAAATTCCACCGGAATCCTTAACGCGACTTGCTCGCACGGTGCTATCGATTGAAGAGCCGGTATCTGTCCAGATTCGCTTTGGCAGGAATTTGCAAGGCAGGTGGGCTGTCAGTGGTACTGCAAAGGCGCAGGTCAGGTTGCAGTGTCAGCGATGTCTTGATCCGGTTCTGGTGCCTCTGGACGCTGGGCTTGCGGTAACCCTGGTTTGGTCCGATGATGAGGCAAAAAGCCTTCCCCGGGCCGAGGAAGCCTGGCTGGTTGAGGCAGAAGAAGCAAATCTGTGGGAATTGGTAGAAGACGAGTTGATTCTGGCATTGCCCATTGTCGGTCTGCATGACAAAGGTTGTGAAATCTCTTCAGGCTATGGCGTTGACAGCATGCCTGAAACAGAGCAAGAAGAGCGTCACAATCCGTTTGAGGTGCTGGCCAAGCTGAAGCGGTAGATAACCACTGCTTCAGCAGGTCAAAAAGTTTAAGAGCAGGAGTAGCAAAATGGCTGTACAGAAAAACAAGAAAACCCGTTCACGTCGCGGTATGCGTCGTTCACACGATGCGCTCGGTGGTCCGACCCTTTCGGTAGATCCGGTAAGTGGAGAAAAGCATCACCGCCACCACGTTTCTGCCGACGGTTTCTACCGCGGCGAGAAAGTGGTTGAAGGCAAAGACGACTAAGCGCGATCTGATCATTTAATTTGGCTGACTCTCTTTGTCTTGCCATTGATGCCATGGGCGGGGACTTCGGCCCCCGCGTCACGGTTCCTGCCGTCCTTGGCGCCCTCGGCCGTCACTCACAGCTACAGGTTGTGCTCTATGGTGACGAGCGTCTAATTACATCTCAAATCCCCCAGCAAAGTGATGCGCTGCTAAAGCGATTGCAGGTCAAACACTGCGAACAGGAAGTCGCAATGCATGACAAGCCGTCATCGGTAATTCGCAACAAGCGCAAATCTTCGATGTGGCAATGTGTGCAATCCGTTGCTGACGGAAATGCCAGTGCCGCTGTCAGCGCAGGCAATACCGGTGCGCTGATGGCAATTTCACTGCTACAGCTGAGGACCATTGAAGGCATTGACCGGCCGGCTATCTGTACTCAGTTGCCAACCCTGGCTTCACCCGTTTATCTGCTGGACATGGGCGCCAACCTGGAATGTTCACCCGGGCAACTGCATCAGTTTGCCGCCATGGCAACATTGGTTGCTACTGAGGTAGACGGTCTGGAAAGCCCCAGGGTCGGTCTGCTTAATATTGGCGAGGAGGAGAGCAAGGGCCACAACGAGATTCGCGAAGCTGCAGAACTGTTGAAAACAGATGCAAATATCAACTATATAGGGTATATCGAGGGGGATGCGCTTTTTTCAGGCGCCGCTGACGTGGTGGTTTGCGATGGTTTCAGTGGTAATGTGGCGTTAAAAAGTGCTGAAGGTGTTGCTAGAATGTTCGCTGACAGCCTTCGTGAAGTCCTGAGTGGGAGCCTGCGCGGGCGTCTGGCTGCCCTGATGGCTAAGCCTGCATTGGCGGAACTCAAGCAGCGGATGTCGCCCAGCAATTACAATGGCGCGAGCCTGCTGGGCCTGAACGGGATTGTGATCAAGAGTCATGGCGGCGCCGACTGTTACAGCTTTGGGCGAGCCATTGAGGTGGCAATTCACGAGGCAGAAAAAGATTTGCCTGCACTGATAGGGGCGTGGGCAGAGAGGTAACTTACACCAATAAAAAGTAATAAATAGGGGGGGGTAAAAATCATGCAGAAAAACAACCTTGCGTTTGTGTTTCCCGGCCAGGGGTCGCAACAGATTGGCATGTTATCTGAACTGGCTGGTCAGTACGGCCAGGTAGGCGCAACCTTTGCAGAAGCTTCTGAAGTCTTGGGTTATGACCTCTGGGACCTGGTTCAGAATGGTACCCAGGAAGACATCACCTTGACCGAGCGAACCCAGCCGCTGTTGCTGACAGCCAGTGTGGCCGTTTGGCGAATCTGGAATGAAAAGCAGGGCGCGCTACCTGCCTTGATGGCAGGGCACAGTCTCGGCGAATGGTCTGCGCTGGTCTGCGCCGGCGTGGTCAAATTCGGTGATGCTGTGGGTCTGGTGCGCAACCGGGGAGCCTATATGCAGGAAGCTGTGCCCCAGGGGGTGGGAGCCATGGCTGCGGTGATGGGGCTTGATGATGACCAGATTCGCAAAGCCTGTGAAGCTGCGGCGTCCGATGAGGTGGTTTCTGCCGTAAATTTTAATGCGCCGGGACAGGTGGTCATTGCCGGGCACAAGGGTGCAGTTGATCGTGCTATTGAGGAATGTAAAGCGGCTGGGGCCAAGCGTGCACTGCCGTTACCGGTGAGCGCACCTTTTCATACCAGCCTGATGCAGCCAGCAGCCGACCGGCTAGCGTCTGAAATCATGGCTACCGAGTTCACTGCGCCGCAGACGCTGGTAGTGCACAATGTCAATGCCAAAACTGAGAATGACCCGGAAGCCATAAAAGCCCTGATGATCCAGCAGATTGCAAGTCCGGTGCTTTGGGTTGACTGTGTCAACACACTCAAAGCCAGTGGTATTGAAACTGTCGTTGAGTGTGGTGCAGGTAAAGTGTTGAGCGGCTTGTGTAAGCGAATTGACCGTTCGCTGACCGCTTATTCAAGTGATGATCTTGCCAGTTTAGATAAGGCATTGGCGGGCGTTTAAGGCTACGAAGGAGATAAAAATGAGTATAAAAGACAAAGTGGCGCTGGTGACTGGTGCCAGCCGTGGGATAGGAGCGGCAATCTCCGATCAGCTGGGTGCCGAAGGCGCCATTGTGATTGGCACGGCTACCTCGGATGCAGGCGCGGCAAAAATAACCGAGCGCCTGCAGGGTAAAAATATCCAGGGCTGTGGTATGAAGCTGGATGTTTCTGACCCGGCCTCTATCGACGGCGTACTTTCTGCTATTGCCGATCAATATGGTGCGCCGACAATACTGGTAAATAACGCCGGTATCACCAAGGACAACCTGCTGATGAGAATGAAGGATGATGAGTGGTTTGATGTCATCAATACCAATCTGAATGCCATTTTTCGTCTCAGCAAGGCCTGTCTGCGTGGCATGATGAAGGCCCGTTGGGGCAGGATCGTCAACATTGGCTCTGTTGTCGGTGCCATGGGTAACCCGGGCCAGTCCAATTACTGTGCCACCAAAGCAGGAGTGGCCGGTTTTGCCCGCTCACTGGCGAAAGAGGTGGGTTCGCGCAATATCACGGTTAATACTATTGCCCCGGGCTTTATCGAGACCGACATGACAGAAAAGCTGCCAGAGGAGAGCAAGGCGATGATGCTGTCTCAGGTTCCTCTTGAGAGGCTTGGCCAGCCAGACGAGATTGCTGCGGTCGTCTGTTTCCTTGCCGGGGATGGCGGTGGCTATATAACTGGTGAGACGATCCACGTTAACGGTGGTCTTTATATGGCCTAACCGCTTGTAATATAAAATAAAAACATGTTTTTCTAGAAAGCGGTTACGCATTGGATATTTTCGAGGTAGAATGCGATTTCGAAGCACTGGTAAAACAGAATTCACGGAACTACTGAGTTGTTATCGGTTAGTTCCTCAAGTAAAAATAACTTTTAGGAGAGATATTGCATCATGAGCAGCATTGAAGAACGCGTCGCCAAAATGGTTGCAGAACAACTGGGTGTTAAAGAAGAAGAAGTTAAGCCGGAGGCATCCTTTGTTGAGGATCTCGGCGCTGACTCCCTCGACACTGTTGAACTGATTATGGCTCTTGAAGAGGAATTTGATACAGAAATTCCTGACGAGGAAGCCGAAAAAATCGCTACCGTGCAGGATGCGATCAGTTACATTACTGCCCACTGCAGCTAATCCCTGACACTGTTTAAAAAACCGTCCCAGCCGGGACGGTTTTTTTTCGCCCCGCATAATACGCTTTCTTTTTCTATCAAAGCATATCTGCTTTAATTTGCCGCCATGGATAAAGCACAAGCAAGCTGTTTTCTAAATGGTGAAATAGCCACCACGATAAGTCTCTTTGATCGCGGTCTGCATTACGGCCATGGATTGTTTGAAACCATGCGACTGTTTCAGGGAACCATCCCCCTCTGGGATTTCCACCTTCGGCGCATCAGAAGGGACGCCGGGTGTCTGGGCATTGAAGTGGACGATTCATTACTAGAGCAGTATCTGCAGCAGGCGCTTCGGAGCTCTGGTCCCGACGGGGTCATAAAGCTGTTGCTAACGGCAGGTGAGGGTGGGCGCGGTTACGCAGCGCCCAATCGGATTGAGCCAAACTATCTTATACAGTGCCTCGAAATGCCTGACCGGCATCGATGGGCCAGGGGTATCACTGTCTGGCCCTGTAAGCACAGGTTGGGAGCCAACAGTGCCCTGGCAGGGATCAAGCACCTCAATCGTCTGGAGCAGGTATTGGCCAGAGCTGAGCAGCCGCCGCAAAGATTTCCCGAAGGCCTGATGCTGGACTGTGATGATTTTGTTGTCGAAGGCATCGCCAGCAATCTCTTTTGTCGTAGCGGATCAAACTGGCTGACGCCCTTTTTGGATCGCTGCGGCGTTGCCGGGGTCATGCGTGAATACCTGATGAGCAGGCATTCGGTAATAGAGTCCAGGCTGACTTTGGCAGACCTTGTAACTATGGATGAGCTTTTTGTCTGTAACTCCGTTCACGGTATTCATCCAGTTATTGCCGTTCAGGGTGTGGGAGAATGGGAACTGGGCGATGAAACCCGTCAATGGCAGCAACAATTAATGGACGAGTTCCCATGCTTCGCTTGATCCGGCGTATTTTTCTCCCAGGCCTGCTGGCTTTTTTACTCGCCACGGCGTTAGGGTGGCTGTGGGTCGAGCAGGTGGTAAACAAGCCTATCAACGCACCTGAAGCCGGCGCTGTGTTGCGGGTCGACCCCGGCAGCAACGTTACCCGAATAGCGAGGGAACTGGTCGCCAGGCAACTCATCAGGCGGGAAGAACCATTTATCCTCTATGCCCGCCTGAAGGATAAAACTGACATTAAGACCGGGGAATACCAATTATCTGCGGAGGATACCCAGTCCTCGTTACTTGATCGATTGATTTCTGGTGATGTGATTGTCTACCAGGTTACTTTCCCGGAGGGCTTGACCCTTGAACAATGGTTGTCGGTAGCAGCCGATCATCCAAAACTTGCAGCCAGCGCCGCTGATATTTCGCTTGCGCAGCTTAAAAAAGAGCTGGGCCTCAATCACCTGGAGGGCTGGTTTTTCCCCGATACCTACTATTTCACAGCGGAAGAGGACATCAGCGATATTTTATTGCAGGCCCACAGCAGGATGAAGACGCTGCTGGATCAGGAGTGGCAGCAGCGTGATAAAGGCCTGCCTTATCAGTCTCCCTACGAAGCACTTATTATGGCTTCCATCGTAGAGCGCGAGACAGGATTGGCATCGGAGCGAAGCCAGATAGCCGGTGTTTTTGTGCGCCGCCTGCAGAAAGGAATGCGCCTGCAGACAGATCCCACCGTCATCTATGGTTTGGGTGACCGCTACCAGGGCAACCTGAAGCGCCAGCACCTGACTGAAAAAAATCCCTACAACACCTACCAGATAAAAGGTCTGCCGCCAACGCCCATCGCCATGCCCGGGCGCGATGCGATCAACGCCGCACTGCATCCGGATAAGAGTAATGCGCTTTTTTTCGTTGCCAGAGGTGATGGCAGTCATCAGTTTTCCGCCAGCCTGGAGGATCATCAGGCTGCTGTGAGAAAATATCAGTTAAAGCGTCGCTCGGATTATCGTTCATCACCAGGTTCAAAATGACAAACAAACGTGGAAAATTTCTTACCATAGAAGGCACCGAAGGTGTTGGCAAGACGACCAATATCGCCTTTATCAAGCAGTGGCTGGAAGATCAGGGAATCAGTTACATCGCCACCAGGGAGCCGGGTGGAACCCCGCTAGCTGAGGAAATTCGTGATCTGCTGTTAATGCCGAGGGCAGAGTCGATCGATGAAACCTGTGAACTGCTGCTTATGTTCGCCGCCCGGGCCCAGCACATTGCGCAGGTAATAGAGCCGGCGCTGGCGCGGGGCGAGTGGGTGTTATGTGATCGTTTCACGGATGCGACCTATGCCTACCAGGGTGGTGGCAGAGGTGTAGATCAACAGAAAATAGCGGAGCTCGAGCAATTGGTGCAGGGTAACCTCAGGCCCGATCTGACCCTGGTGCTGGACATTCCAGTAGAAAAAGGGCTTGAGAGGGCCCGTGCACGAGGTGAAATGGATCGTTTTGAGCTTGAGAAACAAAACTTTTTTGAGAAGGTGCGCGCGACTTATATCGCCAGGGCCATGCTGTCGCCCGACCACTATCGGATCATTGATGCCTCGTTGCCCCTTGACCAGGTCAAGGCCTCGATTGGGGCGGAATTGAACGCTATTTTCGAACCCTCTTATGTCCGCTGAAGAAATCAAGCTCCCCTTAACCCCCTACGCCTGGCAGGCTGACCAGTGGCGCTTCATCAATCGCCTGACAGAGGCGCGGCGCCTGCCTCATGCGCTATTGCTGTCGGGTTGTGCCGGGATCGGTAAACAGAGGTTTGCCAGGGCTTTTGCCCAGCTTCTTTTTTGTCAAATGCCGTTGACAGAGGGGGGCTGTGGCGGCTGTAAGCAGTGCCGGCTTTTTATGTCCGGCGCCCACCCTGATCTTCTGCAAATAAGTCCGGAGTCGCCAGGCAAGGCGATAAGGGTAGATGATATTCGCGAGGTGGATGGTTTTATCGCCAAAACAGCGCAACAGGGCGGATGGAAAGTTGTCATTCTCAGTCCCGCAGAAGCGATGAACCTCAATGCAGCCAATGCACTGCTTAAAAACCTGGAAGAACCCGGCAAGGATACGCTGCTCATTCTGGTGAGCAGTGAGCCAGAGCGAATGCCTGCGACAGTGAGGAGTCGCTGCCAGAAGTTGAACTTCAGGCTGCCGGATCGGGAACAGGTCATCCATTGGCTCAGGGAAGTTGCCGGCGATAAAGCAGATGTCGACAACCTGGTTCGGTCTGCCAATGGCAGGCCACTCTCTGCACTGAGGATGTTAGAGGGAGACTTGCTGTCGCACCAGCAATCCTTCCAGGCCAAGCTTGAGGGAATTTCCTCGGGCCAGAGCTTGCCGCTGGCCGTAGCAAGCTGGTGCAAGAGTGAAGATCCGCTGCTATTGATCGAGTGGCTGCAAACATACACCACCGATATGATTAAGCAGAGTCAGAGTGATGACTCCAGGCGGGTTGTTTTTTGCTTTATGGACAGGCTTGTCGAGGTAAAACGGCGCCTGCTGAGTGGCTCAAACCCAAACCTGCAGCTGCTCTGGGAGGAGGTCATGCTTTCATGGCAGGCGGTAAGCAGAATGGTAAACAGAGGCTAGAAGCAATACACCTGCTGGGGTAAAATCTATGCCCTGGTAGTAATCAACGGTTCGTTTAATGGATGTATTCGGCGGTGGCATAAGGCATGGAATACTGAATCTGAAGCTGGATAACGCGACAGATCTTTATCGTGCGTATATGCCGTTTGTGCGTGGCGGGGGCCTATTTGTGCCAACCCGCAAGGAGTACGTGCTCGGTGATGAGGTGTTTATCCTGCTGGATCTTGTCGGCGAAGACGATAAAACGCCACTGACAGGAAAGGTTGTCTGGATCAGTCCAAAGGGAATGTCTACCAGTAACCGGCAGGGTATCGGCGTCCAGTTAAGCGAAAAGCACAGTGATTTGATCGGAAAAATAGAAACCCATCTCGCCGGTCTGCTGGATGCAGACGATCCAACAATGACCATGTAACCTGATCAGGCCCCCATCATGCTGGTAGATTCGCACTGCCACCTGGATCATTTATCCCTGGAAAAATACGACAACTCACTCAACGCCCTATTGAATGCGGCTCGGGATCGCGGGGTAAAGCATTTCCTGAGTGTGGGTGTCGACCTGGAAAGCTCGCGCAAGCTGGTAGAACTGTCGAAACATCACCCCGATGTCAGTGTTTCAGTCGGTGTACACCCTTTGCAGAAAGCTACACCACCGTTGCCAGAAGAGTCTGAACTGCTCGAGTTGGCAAAAGCCCCTGAGGTTGTCGCCGTTGGTGAAACCGGGCTAGATAATCATTACAGCTCCGAGACCCACGACTGGCAGCGGGAGAGTTTTATCCGCCATCTCAGGGTGGCCGGCAGGCTTGAAAAGCCGGTGATTGTTCATACCCGCGATGCCCGCGAGGAAACCCTGGACATCATCGCGCAACACGCCAACCCAAAATCAGCGGGTGTACTTCACTGTTTCACCGAGAGCCTGGAAATGGCCAAGTCAGCGCTGGCAATGAATTTTTATATTTCCTTCTCCGGGATCATTACCTTCCGCAACGCTGAGGATCTGCGTGCGGTGGTAAAGGAGGTACCGCTCGATCGCATCCTCGTGGAAACTGACTCACCCTGGCTAGCCCCAGTGCCATTCCGGGGCAAGCAAAATGAGCCGCAGTACGTGGTAGAGGTTGCGCAATGTGTCGCCGAGATTAAGGGCATTAGCGTCGAGGAAGTCGCCG
>JBFFTH010000075.1:0-9210 GCA_041571855.1 Porticoccaceae bacterium | reverse complement strand
GGAAATTATCGAGGGCGCGCTTGACGTCGCAGACCGCCAGGTGCGGGAAATCATGATCCCGCGCTCGAAAATGGTGTTCATCAACCGCAGCGACTCTCTGGAGAAGATCCTTGAGGTCGTGATGGAATCCAATCACTCTCGCTTCCCCGTCGTCGGGGAGTCCGCCGATGACATTCTCGGCATATTGCTGGCCAAAGAACTATTACCGCTGGTGCTCGGCGGCAGGGAGAGTTTTGACATAGAAAATGTGATCCGCCCCGCCACCATTATTCCTGAAAGCAAGCGTTTGAATGTGCTGCTTCAGGAATTCCGGGAAAAACGCTACCACATGGCGATCGTGATCGATGAATACGGCGGTGTGGCCGGCCTGGTGACCATTGAGGATATCCTGGAAGAAATCGTCGGCAATATCGAAGACGAAACCGATGTCGAGGAAAGCGCCATGATCCGCACGCTGGAGAATGGAAATCTGCTGATCGACGCACTGATGCCGATTGAGGACTTCAATGAATATTTCGACGTCGGCTTCAAGGACGACGAGATGGATACCATGGGAGGCATCGTGGTACAGGCATTTGGCCGACTGCCCAATATGGGTGAAACTGTGCGCGTTGATAGCTTCACCTTTCGAATTGCTGAATGTGATAAACGGCAGGTGAAAATGCTGGAATTGATCGAGCGGGAACAATAAAAAACCCTTAAGGCTAACCAGCCATGAAGCCACCCACACAAAACAAGTCAGGCCTGGGCGCCGACCTCACCGCCTTCGCCTGCGGCGCCGTCATGCCACTTACCCTGGCACCGCTGAACTGGTGGCTGGCGGGTATATTATCCTGTGCCGGACTTGCCGCGCTGATGCAAAAAATGCCACTCATCGGCTGTTTCCGGCGCAGCTTCTGGTATGGCACCGGCATGTTTGCCATCGGTGCCTCCTGGGTTTACAACAGCATTCACGATTTTGGCAATGCACCGGTGCCGCTGGCCGCCACCCTGACCGCGCTGTTTGTTTTGTTACTCGCCCTGCTGTTTGCACTCCCGCTGTCACTGTTCAGCACGCTCAACCGCGACGCCAGGGCAGCCGTCGTTGCCTTCCCGAGCCTGTGGATAGTCTCCGAGTGGTTCCGGGGCTGGGTTTTTACCGGCTTTCCCTGGCTCTACCTGG
This sequence comes from Porticoccaceae bacterium, assembly GCA_041571855.1. Taxonomy (GTDB): domain Bacteria; phylum Pseudomonadota; class Gammaproteobacteria; order Pseudomonadales; family Porticoccaceae; genus JACKOF01. The sequence goes on along the minus strand of JBFFTH010000075.1, from coordinate 8,048 downwards.
GCTACGGCTTTATCGATACGCCGCTAGCGGGATGGGCCCCCATTGCCGGGGTCCTGGCAATAAGCTGGGTAGCCGCTTTCAGCGGTGCGGCTATTGCTTTGCTGATGCGTTCCCACAGGCACCGGAAACCTGCAGCAGCCAGTATTTTTCTGGTCAGCCTGGTCTTGGTCGCCGGCTTGTTTTTCAACCGCATCGAGTGGACAGACCCGAGCGAAAAAACCATCACTGCCGGCTCGATCCAGCCTGCGGTACCACTGGCCGCCAAGTGGAACCCCGCCAACCTGGAAGACATCCTTGCCCTCTACCTTAGGCAGACCCGCCTGCTGGAAGGGAGCGAACTGGTGATCTGGCCGGAATCTGCCATCCCGCGGGTCGCCAGCGAGGTACAGGGTTTCCTTCAAACTCTGCATCAACGGGCTACCCGTTCAGGCCTCTCGCTGCTGGTTGGCATTCCAACCATCGATGCCGAAACGGGCGACTACTACAACTCTGTGATCAGCCTCGGAGTCGCCACGGGCAGTTACCACAAGCAGCACCTGGTTCCCTTCGGCGAATACGTTCCTCTCGAGCAGTGGCTGCGAGGCACCATAGATTTTTTTGACCTGCCCATGTCCAGCTTTAGTCCGGGCGCGAAAAAGCAAAACCTGATCGAGACAAAGGGTGTCAAAATTGCCACTGCTATCTGTTATGAAATTGCATTTCCAGGGTTGGTGGCCGAAATCGCCCGCAGCGCCAACATGATTCTGACGGTCAGCAATGACAGCTGGTTTGGCGACTCGCTGGGACCAAAACAGCACTTTGAGATGGCGCGTATGCGGGCTCTTGAAAACAGTAAGCCCGTGCTGCGCTCGACGAACGACGGCATCAGCGCCATCATCGATCACCGCGGCAATATCACGGCAGTCATCCCGGCCTTTGAGCGCACCGTTCTCAAGGGCGCGATTCTGCCCCGGCAGGGTACGACGCCATTCGGCCGCTGGGGATCAGGCCCTATACTGGTGTTTTCTCTACTGATGCTGCTGACAGCCGGTGGCATCAATCTCCGGGGCAGGGCCAGGGCAGACCGGAAAGTTAATTCGCCGCAGGTTCTTCGCCCATAATCGGATTTCCCCTATAATCCCCGCCTTCAAAAATATCTCCGGGCAGGTTCAAGCCCGATCAGCGACCGACAAGAATTGTTATGCAAAACCCATACAAACCCCGACAGATTGAACCAGAAGCTCAGAGCTACTGGCTGCAAAACAAAAGCTTCCAGGTCGACGTGGACCCCGAAAAGGAAAAGTACTACTGCCTGGCCATGTTTCCCTATCCCAGCGGCAAGCTTCATATGGGACACGTCCGCAACTACACCATTACCGATGTCATCTCCCGCTACCAGCGGATGCTGGGCAAGAACGTGTTGCAACCGATGGGGTGGGATGCATTTGGCCTGCCGGCGGAAAATGCCGCCATCAAGCATCACACTGCACCGGCCAAATGGACCAACGAAAATATTGACTACATGAAGTCCCAGCTCAACAGTCTTGGGTTTGGCTACGACTGGAGCCGCGAGCTTAAAACCTGTGATCCCGACTACTACCGCTGGGAGCAGTGGTTTTTCACCCGTCTCTACGAGAAGGGGCTGGTCTACAACAAGACCTCCGCGATTAACTGGTGCCCCAACGACCAGACCGTACTCGCCAATGAACAGGTCATCGACGGCTGTTGCTGGCGCTGCGATACCCAGGTTGAGCGCAGGGAAATCCCGCAGTGGTTTATAAAAATCACCGACTATGCCGAGGAGTTGCTAAACGACCTCGACCAGCTCGTGCACTGGCCGGAGCAGGTGCGCACCATGCAGCGCAACTGGATCGGCAAAAGCCGCGGCGTGGAAATGACCTTTCGGCTCGCCAGCCCGGTGGCCGGCATTGAAAGCTTCGATGTCTACACCACGCGCCCGGACACGATTATGGGGATCACTTACGTCAGCCTGGCGGCAGAGCATCCCATCACCCTGGAGCTGGCAAAAAACAATACCGAACTGGCGTCCTTTGTCGCCCGCTGCAAGGAGAGCTCGGTCAAGGAAGCCGATATGGCCACCATGGAAAAGCTCGGCATGGACACCGGCATAGAGGCCCTGCACCCACTGACTGGCGAGCCGGTACCGGTATGGGTGGGCAACTATGTGCTGATGGATTACGGCTCCGGCGCGGTGATGGCAGTCCCCGCGCACGACCAGCGCGACTGGGAGTTTGCCCGAAAATACGGGTTGAAAATCCAGCAGGTGATCGCGCCCGCTGCGGGCAGTGATGCGGTCTGCGAACTGGAAAAAGAGGCCTTCGTGGAGAAGGGAATTCTGCTCAACTCCGGCGAATTCGACGGCAGGGATTTCAACCAGGCCTTTGACGCCATAGCCACAAAACTGGAATCCCTGGGCCGTGGCAGAGTAACCACCAACTATCGCCTGCGCGACTGGGGCGTCTCCCGGCAGCGCTACTGGGGTGCACCGATTCCGATGTTCCACCTGCCGCAGGGTGGTGAAATTCCGGTCCCGCTCGATCGCCTGCCGGTAATTCTGCCGGAAGAGGTCGAAATGGACGGCGTGCACTCGCCAATCAAGGCTGATCCGGAGTGGCGCAAGGCGGAGTACAACGGCCAGCCCGTGGAGCATGAAACCGATACCTTTGATACCTTTATGGAATCGAGCTGGTACTACGCCCGCTTCACCTGTCCCGATTACGACCGGGGCATGCTGGACAGCGAAGCCGCCAACTACTGGCTGCCCGTCGATCAGTATGTGGGTGGCATCGAGCACGCCATCCTGCACCTGCTCTATGCCCGCTTCTTCCACAAGCTGATGCGGGATGAAGGACTGGTGACTTCCGACGAACCATTCACTCGTCTGCTTTGCCAGGGCATGGTTCTCAAAGACGGTGCCAAGATGTCCAAATCCAAGGGTAATACCGTCGACCCCCAGGAACTGATCGACAAATACGGCGCCGACACCGTCAGGCTGTTCACCATGTTTGCCGCCCCGCCGGAGCAATCTCTGGAGTGGAACGACACTGCCGTCGAGGGCGCTTACCGCTTTTTGAAAAAGCTCTGGAACTACTGCCAGGAGAATGCTGCGGCCATCAGGGCGACAGCGGTTGACCGGAATGATTTCAGCGACCTGAATGAAGATGAGAAGGACCGACGACGTGAGATCCACACGGCGCTGAAAAAAGCCCTCGACGACTTTGACCGCAACCAGTTCAATACGGTTGTCGCTGCCTGCATGACGATTCTTAACAAGCTGCCCGCAGAAATAACCCCCGATGGAAATGCCGGGGTATCTGTTGCCAGCGAAGGTGTCAGCATTTTGTTGCGACTGCTGTCACCCATCGCACCCCATATCACCCACCATCTTTGGCGGGAACTGAACCTTGGCAGCGATATTCTGGCTGCACCCTGGCCGCAGGTGGATGAATCGGCACTGGTGCGGTCATCCCAGACCATGGTGGCTCAGGTCAATGGCAAGGTGCGCGCCAAACTCGAGGTGCCCGTAGATGCCGACAAAGAAACCATTGAACAAATGGCTCTGGGCAACGAAAATGTACAGCGCTTTACCGAGGGCAAAACCATCCGTAAAGTGATCGTGGTGCCCAATAAACTGGTTAATATCGTCGCCAATTAACGCTGCCGCCAACCTCTGCAGGGAAACAACAATGACACAAAGTGCTCGCCTCACCGCCCTCCTCCTGACATTCATACTTGCAAGCTGTGGCTGGCACCTGCGCGGCTATGAGGCCGGATTAGATCATATTGAAAGCGTGCATATCAGATCTGAAAATGTCGGTGTAGATCTCCTCGACCACTTGGCGCGCCGCCTCGCGGCCAGCAATGTCACCACCACTGCGAATGCTACTGAAGCCCGCTACAGTATCCTGTTGCAGGATCAAGACAGCCGTCGTCGGGTGGCATCGCTCAGCGGTAGCGCCAGGGTTTCAGAGTACCGCCTGACGGAAGAGGTCGACCTGGTGGTGTTCAATGCCGCCGGCGAACAGCTGCTGCCGAGAACCACCCTGAGCAGCGAACAGGTGTTTGAATTCGACGAGGACAATGTTCACGCCAGGGACGATGAAGAACAAAGGTTGAAATCTGAAATGCACGAAGCGCTGGCTCGACAGATCATTGCCCGCCTGCGCATCGCCGCCAGCAAATCCGTGTCGCCAGCAACAGCCGATGCAACTGAAGGCTGAGCAACTCGACAAACACCTCGCCAATAGTCCGCTGGCACCGGTTTACCTCATCTCAGGGGACGAACCCCTCCTGGTCCAGGAGGCCGCCGACAGCATACGCGGCCACGCGCTGCAACAGGGCTTCAGCGAACGCGAACTGTTTCATGCCGACACCAGTTTCGACTGGAACCTGGTGCTGAGCGAGGCCAACAGCCTGTCCCTTTTCGCCCGCAAAAAACTGATTGAAATACGAATCCCCAGCGGCAAACCCGGAGAGAAGGGCACCACGGTATTGGCCGAGTATCTGGCCAACCCGGATCCCGACACACTGATGCTGATTATCTCGCCGAAACTGGATGCCGCCGCCAAACGCAGCCAGTGGGTAAAGCTGGTTGAAAGTTGCGGGGCCATGCTACAGCTATGGCCAGTGACGGCACAGCAACTGCCCCGCTGGATAGAGCGCAGGCTCAGGGCTGCCAACCTCCATGCCAGCCAGCAGGCAATCGAAATCCTGGCTGACCGCGTCGAGGGCAACCTGCTGGCAGCAGTGCAGGAAATCGAGAAGCTTAAAATCCTGGCGCCAGAGGGTGAGGTAGATGGCAACACCATGTCATCAGTTGTCGCTGACAGCGCCCGCTATAATGTTTTTACCCTGGCGGACAGGGCAATGGCGGGAGACGCCCAGGGCGCCTGCCGAACGCTGCGCGGACTTCGGGATGAAGGTACGGAAATCCTAGCCATCCTGTGGTCCCTGACGCGGGAAGTGCGCACCCTGCTGAGTGTTTCAGAATCCCACCTGCGGGGACAATCCATCGACAAGGCACTGTCCGCTGCCGGTGTATGGCAAAATCGAAAACCGCTGTTCAATGCCGCTGTGCGACGACTAAATCCGGCCGCCCTTAAACAGATGCTGCGCCTGTGCGGCGCGATCGACCGCGCAATTAAAGGGATGCGCCCTGCCGACCCCTGGGATGATCTGGCCACACTGGTGTTGATGCTTTCCGGCAATAACAGCCTCAGCAAAAACAGCCTGCGCCTGGCCCTCCACTAACAGACAAAACTGCCGTCATCTTCTGGACTTGTCCCTGACCTGGTTTATACTGCAAGCAACTGCAAAAAAAGGGGTATTCTGTCATGTCTGAAACCGGCAAGGGAAAAGGACGAGGAAGCGACAAAAAAACCCGCAAAGAAGAAGAACTGCCGGAAGAGTTCTCGATTCTCGAAAGCCTGTTCGATGGCCTCAGGGGGATATCGGGTTCTGCGGTCAAGATGGCATCTGAAAAAACCCTGGATTCGGCGAAAAAAATCCTCAAACAAACGCCCGAACAACTGGAGTTGATGGGCAGGGCCGGAACATCATTAAAAGACATGCGTGAAGTCGCAGGCCTGACACTGTCGGAACTGTCCGAGGCAATCGATCTTAAAAATCCGGATTTGCTGAAAGCTGTAGAGGACGGCAAGGTCGGGTTGCCTTTTGAGATCATCCTGCGGCTGGCATCCTTCTATGCCCGCAACGATCCCATCCCCTTCATCATGAAGTACGCCCGTACTTACAACCCGCGTATCTGGGGCCTGATGAAAACACTGGGGCTGGACAAGCTGACTCTGGAAGCGGAGCGGGAACTGCAGTTCCTCAACATCTACCGCAGCCACGACTCTGCCCGACAACTATCCGATGAAGGCTTTGAGCGTGTCAGGGCCTTCACCCAGAGGGCCTTTGAAATGGCCCTCTACTTTGTTGCCGAGCAGGAGCGGATTGATACCGAGGACGAGGAGTGGGTGGAGCCCTGACTGCGCTCAGCAAACCCTGGCTCCCAGCTTGAGCTCGGGTTTCTATTCTCTCCGTTGCAGAAACTCATTCAACGCCTGCAGGCGCTCGACGGTGCCAATATCCCACCAATTGCCCCGGTAAATTTCACCGCTGACACAGCCTGCCCTGATACCACTCACCAGCACATCGCGAATAGCGAACTTTTCACTGGCAGCGGCATAGAGCGCGAAAATCTCCGGCCGCATGACACTGATACCACTGAAGGTGAAGGTCGCATCGTCATTGCCCGGGTAACGGACAAGGCCCTGCTGATCCAGCACAAAATCACCGCCGGCATTGTGCTCCGGGTTGGGCACAAGTACCAGGTGGGCATCCCTCTCCTCGGGCCAGGTTTTTCCGCTCAACTGATGGAGCGGGAAGTCGCACCAGATATCGCCATTGACCACCAGAAAAGGTTCACTGCCCAGTAAAGGCAGGGCGCGGCGAATTCCGCCTCCTGTCTCCAGCGGCGTCTCCTCCCGTGACCAGCAAACATCGACACCAAACCTTGAGCCATTGCCGACAAATGATTCAATTTGCTCGCCAAGCCAGGAGGTATTGATAACCACTTCGCGGATATCCGCAGCCGCCAGCCTCTCCAGGTGATATTGGATCAACGGCTTGTCAGCGACCCGCAGCAGTGGCTTCGGGGTTTTCTCAGTCAGGGGACGCAATCGCTCGCCAAAACCAGCTGCCAAAATCATCGCTTTCATAGGGAAACTCCAGCTAAATCGATCATTCGCCGGCAGTCTGCCAGGGGTGATACCAGGCCTGCTCGACCAGCCGGGGCTCAATACGCCGCTGAAACCACTCGACAAAGGGAGCCAGCTCCGGATACGGCTGCGCCTGTTCCAGGGTATAACGGATCACCAACGGCAAGTCATTGAGGTAGCCAGGCTTACCATCCCGCAGCCAGAGGCGCGCAAATATGCCCAGCACCTTGATATGACGCTGCAGGCCCATCAGGTCAAACCAGCGAACAAACTTCTCGCTGCCCACGGAATCCAGAACTCCGGCACGCGCAGCAAAATCAAGCGCTCGCTCGCGCACCATTTCGACCGGCCAGCGAATATAACAGTCGCGCAACAGTGAAACCAGGTCATAGGTGACAGGCCCGACCACCGCGTCCTGGAAATCGACGACGCCGAGCTCGTCATCGTCCAACAGCAACAGGTTGCGGGAGTGAAAGTCCCGGTGTACAACAACCTCGGGTTGTTCCGCAGCGCTATCCAGCAGCAAATCAAAGGTCGAACGCAACATGGCCTGCTCAGGCTCTCCCAAGGATAACTTGAGCAAGTCGCTGACGAACCAGCGGGGGAATAGGGACATTTCCATGTCCAGCAACTGGCGGGAGTAATCGGGGAAAACCGCCCTGTCCTGCGGCATCTGCTGCAGCTGAAGGAGGGTGTCTTCCGCCAGGCGATAGAGATGAGCGACGGTTTGCCGGCTGAGCTGCGGCAGCAACAGCCCGTCTCCCAGATCCTCAAGCAGCATGAAACCGTGCTCGTAATTCACCGCAAAAACTTCGGGCACATGTATCCCCCGGGCTGACATGGCCAGCGATTTGCTGACAAAAGCCGGATTGTCCTCATGCTCGGGTGGCGCGGAAACGGCAATCAGGGTGGGCTCGGTATTGGTCCTGAAATACTGGCGAAAACCTGCATCCCCGCTGATGGAAAACAACTCGAACTCTGCTCTCGTTTTTACACCAGCGGGCAATAAATCCTGCGCCCACTGGGCCAGTTTCACTGTCGGGACCATAGGAAACTCAATCAACCGGTATAAAGGTCGGCTATTCTACCGCAAACTGCATTTTCGCACTCGCATGATCTGACAGATTGGGTAAAATGACTCGCTTGTTGTGGTCGCTACTGAAAAAGCATGCTGGTATGCGCCCAGAGTACAGCACAGCGGATAAAATAATGCCAAAGAAACCCATCCCGTTTTACCTTACCGGAATACTGCGCACCCTAGGACTGGCTGGCGCCATCCTTGCCCCCACCTGCAGTTTCGCCGAGGACCTCACCCACAATGAGTGG
>JBFFTH010000074.1:0-9259 GCA_041571855.1 Porticoccaceae bacterium | reverse complement strand
CGTGAAGAGGTCGAGGCTGCAGCCAGGGCTGCCAATGCCATTGGATTTATCGAAGAGCTGCCGAAGGGTTTTGATACGCTGGTGGGCGATGATGGCGTAATGCTTTCCGGGGGACAGCGCCAGCGAATCGCCATTGCCCGGGCACTGCTTAAAAATGCCCCGATCCTGATTTTGGATGAAGCTACCTCGGCTCTTGATACGGAGTCAGAACATCATATCCAGGAGGCACTGGAACTTCTGATGAAGGGCCGCACAACCTTTGTCATTGCCCACCGCCTGAGCACCATCGAGCAGGCCGATGTGATCATTGTTTTAGAGAAAGGGCGTATCGTAGAGCGCGGCTCTCATGCATCGCTACTTGAAATGGGTGGCCGTTACGCCCAGCTGCATAAAAAACAATTCTCTGACGGGGCATGATGATGTCCTCACCGCTGGAGCGAGCCTGGTATCGTCGCAAAAGCTGGTCGATACTGCTGCTGCCATTGACCTGGCTGTTCCGCCTCTTAGCGGCCTGGCGCCGCAGGCGGCTTCTTGCCCATAGAGCCTCCCCGCTCGATGTCCCGGTTGTGGTGGTGGGCAATATCTCCGTCGGCGGTACGGGTAAAACCCCGTTGCTGTTGTCAATCGTCAGCCACTTCCTGTCGATTGCCGGCCAGCCGGGTGTTATCAGCCGCGGCTATGGCGGCAAGGCGGATCACTATCCCTGCCAGGTCAGCAGTGCCAGCAGTGCAGAGGAAGTAGGGGATGAGCCCTTGCTCTATGCCAGCCTTTGCCCGGTAGTTGTTGATCCCAATCGTGATCGCGCGGCCCGGTATTTGCAGGATAACTCTGACTGCCGGGTGATCTTCAGCGATGATGGGCTCCAGCATTACCGACTCCAGCGGGACGTGGAAATTGTCGTTGTCGATGGAGAGCGCGGCTTTGGCAATGGCTATTGCCTGCCCGCAGGCCCTCTCAGGGAACCCCCCGAGCGTCTCCGGGAGGTGGATATGGTGGTGGTTAACGGCCAGAAAAACCCCGGCTTAAAGATAGATAATCCACATGTTTACCCGATGGAAATCAGTGCCGTGCGGTTTCGTAACCTGGTTCACGGCGAGCTGATTGATGTCGAAAAGTGGAACCATGATAAAAATGTTCACGCCGTTGCCGGTATCGGTAATCCGCAGCGTTTTACAAATACGCTCAGGCAGCTGGGCATGAACCCTGAATTGCATGCCTATCCGGATCACCACAGCTTCACCGGTGAGGAGTTTCGATTTGATGATGCCAGGCCTGTTATTATTACCGCCAAGGACGCGGTAAAGTGCGACCGGTTGGCAGGGGAGAATGTCTGGGTGCTGGATGTTGAAGCCAGACTGCCCCGCGAGTTTTTTCAGCGTCTGCAACATCTGGTTGAGCAGGCGTCACAAGCAGCCCATTAGAAAACCTGGAAATAGAAATGTCCTTTATTGTTGTTATTCCGGCCCGCTATCAATCGAGCCGTCTTCCCGGGAAACCACTGCGCAATATACATGGCAAGACCATGATCCAGCGCGTCTACGAGCAGGCCAGAAAAAGTAATGCTGCGCGAGTGATTGTGGCCACTGATGACCCGCGAATTGCAGATGTTGTCCAAAGCTTTGGCGGTGATTCCTGCATGACATCCTCAGATCACGAGTCCGGCACAGACCGCCTGCAGGAAGTGGCCAGCCTGATCGGCCTGGCAGACGATGAGATTGTAGTCAACGTGCAGGGCGATGAACCGCTAATTCCGCCCCAGGTTATCAACCAGGTCGCTGACAACCTCTCCGCCAATTCCGAGGCAGGGGTCGCGACCCTTGCAGAGCCCATTCTCTCGGAAGAGGATTTCAGGAATCCCAACATTGTCAAAGCTGTCTTCGATAAAGCGGGCCTGGCCCTGTACTTTAGCCGGGCATCGATACCCTGGCCCCGCGACTTTCAGGATGCGCCCCTGAAAGCAATGGTGGATATTCTGCAGCCGATGCGACATGTCGGCATCTATGCCTACCGGGTGCAGCAGCTCAACCAGTTCGTGCAGTGGCCAATGGCGCCAATTGAATCCCTCGAATGCCTGGAACAGCTGAGATTTCTCTGGAATGGAACCAAAATTCACGTTGCGCCAGCCATTGCCGATGTTCCCGGTGGGGTTGATACTGAGGAAGACCTGCAACGGGTTATTAATTTCCTTGACGCCAGCTGATCATGGAAAACAGATCCAGCAATCAGGTTCGCGTGCTTTTTGTCTGTCTGGGCAACATCTGTCGTTCGCCTACTGCACACGGCATCTTTGAAGATTTGGTGCGCAAAAGTGATTTGTCTACCCAGATTGCCGCAGATTCGGCTGGCACCGGCGACTGGCATATTGGCAGACCACCCGACAAACGGGCACAACAGGCGGCACTTTCTCGGGGTTATGACCTGAGCAGGCTGCGTGCGCGACAGGTCAGTGCGGCCGATTTCAGGGTGTTCGATTACGTGCTGGCGATGGATGTGCAAAACCTGCTCGACCTGGAGATGATGAAACCCGGCGATTTTAGCGGTCACCTCGGCCTGTTTCTTCCCTGTGCCTATGGCGAACGCGGTCCCCGTGAAGTTCCGGACCCCTATTATGGGGGAGAGCAGGGCTTTGAGCAGGTGCTGGACCTGGTTGAGCAGGCCTCGCAGGCGCTGTTAGACCATATATGCCGACAGCGCGCATGGCTACTCAAGTGATAGAATTTCGTCGCAATCACAACCTGCAGCCGCTGAATACCCTGGCGCTGCCGGCAAAGGCTGAGTATTACTGTCGCATTAACCACTGCGAGCAATTGCAGCTCGCGGTGGATTTTGCCACCGAGCGTGGGTTGCCGATTACTGTCCTTGGTGGTGGCAGCAATGTGGTTTTTGCCGGCAATATTGCCGGGCTGGTGATTCATATCGGCCTTGACGGGATAGAGCTGCACGCTCAGCAGGACGACCAGGTGCAGGTTGACGTTGCCGCTGGTGAAAACTGGCATCAGCTGGTGGAGCACGCACTTGAAAAGGGCTGGTACGGACTGGAAAACCTGTCCCTGATCCCGGGGCTTGCAGGCGCCGCTCCGATCCAGAATATCGGTGCCTATGGCGTCGAACTGAAGGACATCTTTCACTCACTTCAAGCCTTCGATATCGCCTCAGGCAAGGAGGTTACTCTCAGCGCCCGGGATTGTGAATTTGGTTACCGCGACAGCATCTTCAAACGACAACTCAAAGACCAGCTGATCATCACCAGGTTACGTCTCAACTTATCCACCCGGCCCAATCTGCGGCTGGATTACCCGGCCCTGCGTGATGCCATCTCGGCATTACCTGAATCGGTGGCGTTGACACCGGCGGTTGTCGCCGAGACCGTCTGCCGGGTCAGGCGAAGTAAATTGCCTCAGCCATCGGAAACGCCCAACGCGGGCAGCTTTTTTAAAAACCCGGTGGTTTCAGCCCGCAAGGCAGAGGAACTGCGAAAAATCTTCCCCGGCATTGTCTGCTATCCACACGGCGAGCAAGAGCAAAAACTGGCAGCGGGCTGGCTCGTTGAGCAGTGTGGTTGGCGAGGCAAGCAGGTGGGCAATGTCGGTGTGCACCATAAGCAGGCACTGGTTTTGGTGAATAATGGCGGAACCGGTGAGGAACTGTTAACGCTGGCGGAGCAAATCTCAGAGTCCGTGAAAAAACGTTTTGGCGTAAAGTTGGAAATCGAGCCGAGAGTGTATCGTTAATTGAAGTCAGCAAAGAGGTCACAGGGAATTGTGGGAATAAAAAAAGTTCTGGTCGTCGATGACCACGATCTGGTTCGCCTTGGCATCTGCCGCATGCTGTCAGAGTTGACGGACCAGGAAGTGGTCGGTCAGGCAAATAGTGGCGAGCAGGCCATTCTTTTGGTACGTGAACTGCGACCAGATATCGTGTTTATGGATATTCGCATGCCCGGGATGGGCGGTTTGGAGGCGACCCGCAGGATTTTGGCCTACAAAGGTGCGACCAAAGTGATTGTCGTCAGCGCTTTCAGCGATGACATCTACCCCTCGCTGCTTCTCAATGCCGGCGCTTCAGGTTATATCACCAAAAAGTCGGATGCCGGCGAGATCAGCGATGCAATCGCAACTGTTACAAAGGGAAAAGTCTTCATCAGCCCGTCCCTGGCGCAGATGATGGTGAGCAATCAACTCAACAAGGGTATTTCGCAGTCCCCATTCTCGACGCTTTCTGAGCGTGAGTTACAGGTCGCGGAAATGATAACCAGCGGACAGCGCGCCAACCAGATAGCAAGCCGCCTTAACGTCAGTCCGAAAACGGTCAACACCTATAAATACCGCATCTACGAGAAGGTGGGCGCAGCCAATGATGTAGAGCTGACGCTTGCGGCAGTGAGAACCGGTCTCATAGACCCCTTTCAGATTCAGTGAAGGTGTTTATCAAGAGTCTTGGCGAGGCTGAGCTAAAATTTATCAATGCCATTTGATCATCAACCTTTTATAAAAAACCTTACCCAGGCCCCTGGCATCTACCAGATGCTGGATGAAAAGGGCACGGTGCTTTATGTTGGCAAGGCCAAAAACCTGCGTAAACGCGTCGGCAGTTATTTCCGCAATTCAGGTCTGTCGGTGAAAACCCAGGCCCTGGTATCGAAAATCACCGATATAAATGTCACCATCACCCGCACCGAAGTTGAAGCGCTGATACTTGAGCAAAACCTGATTAAACAGCATCGTCCGCCGTTTAATATTCTCCTGCGGGATGATAAATCCTATCCTTATATTTTTCTGTCAGACAGGGACACCTATCCGCGACTGGCTTTCCACCGCGGCGTCAAGAGGCGCAAGGGATCCTATTTTGGACCCTATCCTGGTATACAGGCCGTTCGCGAGAGCATGAATTTTCTCCAGAAAACGTTCCGGGTGCGACAGTGTGAGGACAGCGTATTCAAAAACCGCTCGCGGCCCTGCCTGCAGTACCAGATCAAGCGTTGCACGGCCCCCTGTGTTGGTCTTGTGAGCGAGGCTGACTATCAACGAGATGTGCGTCATACGCGAATGTTTCTTGAGGGTGGCGACAACTCCCTGTTACGTGAGCTCGCTGTTGATATGGAACAGGCGGCAGCAGCCCAAAAGTATGAAGAGGCGGCAGAACTTCGCGATCAGATTCGCGCGCTGCGCACAATTCAGTCCGAGCAAGTCGTCGAATCAGGGCAGGCCAATGTCGATGTCATCGCTACAGCACTGGTTGGCGATAAGGCTTGTGTGCACATGCTGTTTATTCGCCACGGCCGTATTCTGGGCAGTCGCAGTTTTTATCCAAAAGCACCGCTGGCTGTCAGTGCCGCTGATATTCTCAACGACTTTTTACCCCAGTTTTATTTGCGTGAAAACGGTCAAGGCGATTTCCCGCACGAAGTTGTCCTGGGTAGTGCGATCGAGGAACATGAACTTATCTCAGCTGCCCTATCTGAAGCGGCGGGGCGCAGTGTCATGCTAAAAAATCGCACGCGCGGGCGGCGGCAAAAATGGTTGCAGCTGGCACAGAAAACAGCAGACGAGAATCTGGCGGCAAGGCTGGCGGAAAAACAATCCCTGTTGCAGCGCTTTGAAGCCCTTCGCAGCTCGCTGAAGCTGGAAGAACTGCCGGAAAGAATCGAATGTTTCGATATCAGCCACAGCAGCGGTGAAGCTACCGTTGCTTCCTGTGTGGTCTTCAGTCGCGAGGGTGCGCTGAAGTCCGATTACCGTCGCTTTAACATCGATGGTGTTGAAGCGGGGGATGATTATGCTGCCATGGAGCAGGCGATAAAACGCCGTTATATCCGGCTTCAGAAGGGCAAAAGCCCGATGCCGGATATTCTGCTGATCGATGGAGGCAAGGGGCAACTGCGACGTGCTGTGGCAGTGCTTGATGAACTGGGTGTCATCGGGGTTACTGTCGTCGGGGTAGCCAAGGGTACGACGCGCAAACAGGGTTTTGAAACCCTGCTGCTGACAACGGGCGCCAGGGAGATTGAATTGAATATCAAATCAGCCGGATTATTGCTGATACAACAGGTCCGGGACGAGGCGCATCGCTTTGCCATTACCGGTCACCGCCAGCGGCGCGACAAAAAGCGCAGGACTTCGCCACTGGAGGGAATTTCAGGTGTTGGCCCCAAGCGCAGACGGGAATTACTGCGTTTTTTTGGTGGTTTCCAGGAAGTGGAGCAGGCCAGCGTAGCTGAACTGATGCGGGTGCCATCAATCAACCGAAAGGTTGCAGAGGCTATTTACAGCGCTCTCCACAATCGGTAACGTGAGGTTGTTGTAGAATGAGTAAGCCTGAATCGGTTCTGAAGGCCTCGATTATAAGAAATATCAAAATTAATGGGGTGTTCGCCTGATGTGGAATTTGCCAAACATATTAACTCTTATCCGCATTGCCTTTATTCCGTTGTTTGTGGTCGTCTTTTATCTGCCCTGGGAAGGGCGCTATCTGGTCAGTGCTGCTATTTTTGGTCTCGCGGCTGGAACCGATTGGCTGGATGGCTATCTGGCCAGAAAGCTGGACCAGCAGACCCCTTTTGGCGCCTTCCTGGATCCCGTCGCTGACAAGCTTATTGTCGCATCTGCGCTGCTGGTGCTCTTGCAAAGCCAGCCCACTGTTATTTTTACCCTCCCGACCATTGTCATTATCGGGCGTGAAATCGTTATTTCTGCACTTCGCGAATGGATGGCCGAAATAGGGCAGCGCACAAACGTCGCTGTTTCATACGTCGGCAAGGTCAAAACGGCGTTGCAAATGATCGCCATTGCGGCTCTGCTTGCCACGGATCCCTCAAAATATCCGCTGTTCATCAATTTGGGGCTGATTCTTCTGTATATCGCTGCAGTGCTAACACTCTGGTCAATGGTCATGTACCTTCGCGCGGCCTGGCCGATGCTCAGCGGCAGTCAACAGTAAGATCATCCCCCGCAGATCGATCGTCTGAAATTAACTTTCAAGCTGTTATTTCATTGATCTCTCGGTTAGAATGCGCGACCTCAAATCTCGACACGAAGTTTGTGTAAAGCATACGCAGTATGTGTCGAGTAAAACAACAAGCGATGCGGTTTCGTAGATTGTTTGGAGCGTTAGTCAGTTATATGTTGAGTAACGCCGGGCAAGTCTAATGAGACCAGGTAAAGATTAAAGGCGCGGTGGCAGAGTGGTTATGCAGCGGACTGCAACTCCGTGTACGCCGGTTCGATTCCGACCCGCGCCTCCAATTTTCAAATCATCAGTAACTGGCGCAATGCCATCCTCAAAGGCCCGGGTGGCGAAATTGGTAGACGCAAGGGACTTAAAATCCCTCGGAGGGTAACTTCCGTGCCGGTTCGACCCCGGCCCCGGGCACCAATAAAACTATAGAAACAATTCACTTGGGTCAGATTCCCTCAATCTGTTGCTTTTAGCGACGTTCAACTGTGTTGCAACATTCCACTTGGGATTGCTATCCAGCTACGCTGGCCTGGGTGCAGTTTATCAACTAGGATAAAAAAGTAGCTCTCATTGAGTTTCTGGGCAGCTGCCTGTTTGGAGTGCGAGATGTTAAACAGGGTTTTGTTGGCCATTGTTTTCGCGTTACTGCTTGGATGTATTTCTACCGGTGAAAAATACTCGTTTGTATCGCACAAGGATTCAGGCAAGGCACTGATTTTGGTTTATCGGCCAGCGCCGCCAGCTGATATATTGCTGACCCATACCTATGCTTATGTGCACTCTGCCGATTTGTACCTGGGCGAGCGCAAGTTGGCGCCATTACCTGTCAATGCCTTCACCTATCTTGAAGTTGAGCCCGGTCCGCAATCCTTTTCGATTCGAGAGAATTTAACCGGTGGCGTGCTGAGGAAACTGGAATTTGATGCCCGACCAGGACGCAGATACTATCTGCGCTACATATTTCGCATGTCGTTAATTACCGAGCTGGATTTTCGAGTGGTGCCTAACGAAGTGGGTGAAAAAGAAATTCAACAAACGAGACTGATTGCGATCGAGGGCTAGCCAGTGAAAAAATTATGTTGTTTTATGATTGTCGCGGCCTTGCTTCACGGATGTGCAGGTTCCAGGCCAGCTACTAGAGACCAGACCGATCAGGCTGTCAATATACAGGCGCAATGGTTGACCTCCCTGCAGGTAGGTCAGTCGCCAGCAACTGTCCTGGAGCCCATCCTGCCTTACCAGAAACACTCGTTCGAACTGCATGAAGGCGGAACCCTCTATCAATACGTCGAGGGCAGGTTTCCCCGCACCAATTTATTGTTTGGTGTCTATTTTGAGAATCAGCAGCTGGTTTCCCTGCTACTCAACCAGCAAGTTACCGATTTCGCTCGCTGTTGGGTTTCAGCGAGATATGACAGCGCTGAGAAAAGCTGGTCTCTGGAGAGACAAATATCTCCGTTCGTGAGCTGGCTGAGGGGCCAAAATGAACTCAATGGCGACTATGATCCGCAAGCCAGCTATCCGTGGCCTGAGGGGCACGATTCTATGAGTGCAGCAGAAATGGCGGAGGCTGCTACCTACCTTCCCATAATTGCTGTTTTCCTGCCCATTTACGTCGTTGACCGGATAGCAGGGGGTGCCCAGCGGGACAAAAAAGCCGCTGGGGATAAGCTGCATTACCAGCGAGTTGCTGCGGGCCTGGCGCTGGGGGAATCCAGTGATAACCTTCTCACCTCCATGGGCTCGCCTGATCGCAAACAAAACGAGGGCTCGCTGGATGTTTGGACCTATCAGCGTTCGGGTATCTTGTTCGGTATTGTCGATAAAGCCATTGCCTGGAAGGAGACGGTATTTACCGGTATTCCCCAGAATGCTGTGACGTCTTTGGATCAATTGAATTGTAACGCGATGATGGAGGTAGCAAGGCATGCTGATCCCTGAAAGCAGGCCAATGGTGCCTGGAACCCGGGTTGCAATACTGGTGTTGCTGGTTTTTTTGACGACGCTTTCAACATTCTGTCAGCGGGCCGTTGCTGAAGCGAGCGAAGTGTTGGATTGGAGTCTCAATGACTATGTACTGGTGTATCAGGAGGGCACCGGATGGAAAGATGTCAATGGCAGAGAAACGATCAGCCGCATCTATTCCAGCCCAGGTGCAACCTCTGCTGACTGGAAAGTGACCTTGAACGTGGTTGAATTGCCCGTCGCGTTCACGTTTATGAGCAATACCCGGTGGAATCCCGAAAGCCTGATGCAATCAGAACAACGCAGGTATGAAAAGAGTGGTTGCGATGATCCCTGGGTT
>JBFFTH010000073.1:0-9618 GCA_041571855.1 Porticoccaceae bacterium | reverse complement strand
TTCCTCCATAGCTTACCCTATGCCGGCAAGGACCCTCGCATCGAGCACGGACCAGATCCGCTAATCGTGGGAAGCAGTTCCCATGTTATCGGCCGCAATGAGCATATCCTTGGTATGACTCTGCATCCAAAGCAGCGCAAGAGGTCAGAAACGCAGGAACAGCCCAGGAAGTGACCGGGCTGCAAGAGCATAAAATCCGGCTTGGCCTGCGAACGGTCATCGACTAGCATTAGCGTCTGAGCCGTTCAAAGGAATCGACATGCAGAAGACTGTTTTCATTGCCGTCTTAAAAGTTATTTTGGCATCACTTTTTACCCTCACTCTCACTGGCTGTGATCGAAAAGTGATGGAGGAACCAGATCCCGCCCTGAAAAAAGGGGCAGAACTGTTTGCAGAGAACTGTTCTAAATGCCACCCAAGGACCGGTCGCGGGGATTACCTGAAACGCATTCCGGCAACCTTGCTGACCAAGAAATCTGCCGAGGAATTAAGAATCTGGATTCGCGGTGCCTACCAGCATCGGGAGATGCCCTCCTTTGAAGACTTGAGCGAAGCAGAGCTGAACGCTCTGGTCGCCTATCTCCACAACGAGATTACCCGCTAGAACCTCCTGGCGGTACAGACTGGGCTGGCTATTGCCTTGCGGCTGCGGCCAGCTCTGCAGTCAGGGTTGCCATAAAGCGTCCGGCATCCGCGCCATTGACAATTCGGTGGTCGTAGGACAGCGATAGCGGCAGCATCAGCCTCGGCTCAAACTCGGTACCACTCCAGACAGGCTTTATCTGCGAACGGGAAACGCCGAGAATGCCCGCCTCCGGCGTGTTCACAATTGGCGTAAAGCCATTGCCACCGATGGC
Source organism: Porticoccaceae bacterium (assembly GCA_041571855.1). Classification (GTDB taxonomy): domain Bacteria; phylum Pseudomonadota; class Gammaproteobacteria; order Pseudomonadales; family Porticoccaceae; genus JACKOF01. The sequence goes on along the minus strand of JBFFTH010000073.1, from coordinate 8,761 downwards.
GCCCAGGCTGGAAATGGTAAAGCAGGCCCCTTTCATTTCATCAGGTTTCAGCTGCCCCTGTCGCGCCTTCTCTGCCAGGCTGAGAATTTCCTCGGCCAGCTGCCAGATATCTTTCTGATCGACGTCCTTCACCACTGGAACAACCAGACCATTAGGGGTATCAACCGCCATCCCGACATTGAAGAACTGCCGTTGCACAAAGTTCTTGCTGTCTGCAGCCAAAGCGCGGTTAAAGGCGGGATTTTCCTCGAGGGATTTGGCTACAGCGAGGAGGAGAAAAGGCAACAGGGTCAATTTGGGTTTTTCTGCCCCGGCGCTCTCGGCCAGGGACTTTCTGTGCTCTTCCAGGTCGGTGATATCGGCCTCATCAAAGTGCGTCACATGTGGCACGTTGAGCCAGCTGCGCTGCATTCCCTTTGCCGTCAGTTGCTGGATCCGGGTCAACGCCACCTGTTCTGTGCTGCCATAGCGGCTGAAGTCAGTTTCCGGCACGGGTGGAATACCCTCACCCCCGCCACTTCCCGATTGCAGCTGTTTCACTGCCTGCTTCAAATAGGCGTGCAGGTCGTCGGGTTGCACCCGCTGGCGGGGCCCGGTGCCCTTGACCTTTTTCAGGTCAACGCCCAGCTCTCTTGCCAGCTTACGCACGGCGGGGCCGGCATAAACTTCCGATGCAGAGAGATATTGACCCTCGTTGACGACAGCCCCTTTATTGTCGGCCTTCTCTACAACTGCTGGCTGCTGCGGAGGAGGCTCTGCGGCAGGTTGCGGGGCTTTTTCGGGTTCACTTACCTGCGTCTGTTGTTCTGCGGTGACAGGTGCGGAAGCCGTTTGAGTTGCTTTATCCGTGACCAGCAATTCGAGAATGGCATCACCTTCTGAAACTTCACTGCCCTCCGTTAAAAGTATCCGCTTTACGATTCCGGCCATCGGAGAGGGGACATCCATGGTGGCCTTGTCGGATTCAAGCACCAGCAGGGACTGCTCCTGTTCAACAGGCTCGTCTTCCGCCACTGATATTTCAAGCACGGTTACGGCCTCACTGCCACCGAGATCCGGCACTCGAACTACCTCAAGCCTCGCCGGCTCTTCAGACGCGCCGCCTGGTTGTTGGGTCTCTGCTTCCGCAGCCGGACCAGGCTGGGGCTCTGGTTCTGCGGCCGCAGCTGGCTGATCGGCTGCAGCTGCTCTCTCTGGTTGACCGGCATCACCTGACACTGAAACCGTCAGCTCGAGAATGGCATCGCCTTCCGAAACTTCACTACCCTCCTTTACCAGCACCTGTTTGACGATCCCGGCCACGGGAGAAGGGACATCCATGGTGGCCTTGTCGGATTCAAGCACCAGCAGGGTCTGCTCCAGTTCAATGGTATCGCCGGGTGCAACAGAGATTTCCAGCACAGTAACGGTTTCTGCACCGCCCAGATCGGGCACCCTGATCACTTCATCTTTCTCTGCCTGCGCGACAGGACTCTCTTCGGTATTCCGCGGCGGCTCGTTTTCAGGCGCCGGCTGGGGCTCGGACTGCTGTTGTTGTGGCGCTGCAGATTCGGCCTCTGGTTCAGGTTCGGCCTCTGATTGCCCGGCGTCCTCTGCCGTGGAGATCGCCACTTCCAGAATAGCATCCCCCTCCGCAACCTCGTCGCCCTCACTAACCAGCACTTTTTCTACCACGCCCGTGCTCGGCGACGGCACATCCATGGTGGCCTTGTCGGATTCAAGCACCAGCAGGGTCTGCTCCAACTCAATGGTATCGCCGGGTGCAACAGAGATTTCCAGTACGGTGACTGTATCTGCGCCGCCGAGATCAGGGATTCGAATAGTTTCTGTCATCGACACCTTTCTCCGCTGGCCTAACAGGTGAGGGGGTTGGCTTTATTGGGATCAATACCAAAATCTTTTATGGCTTTGGCTACTACAGACCTTTCAATACGGTCCTCCTCCGCCAGGGCGAACAGTGCCGTGACCACGATGAACCGGTAATCAACCTCAAAGAAATTGCGCAGCTTTTCGCGGCTATCGCTGCGACCGAAACCGTCAGTTCCCAGCACATGATACTCTCCGGGTATATAGTTGCGGAGCTGTTCGGCATAGTTCTTCATATAGTCCGTGGCAGCGATAAAAGGTCCTGATCGCCCGGCCAACTTCTGGGTCAGGTATGACAACCGTTTTGGCTTTTCGGGGTTTAACCGGTTCCAGCGATCAACTTCCTGCCCCTCGCGCGCCAGCCGGTTGATACTGGTCAGGCTCCAGATGTCGGACTCAATGTGATAATCCGATTTGAGCACCTGCGCAGCTCGTCTGACTTCGTTGAGAATTGCCCCGGCCCCCATCAGCTGCACCTTGAGGTAGTTATCCGCACCGGACTGGAACAGGTAGATGCCTTTTATGATTCCATCTTCTACCCCATCCGGCATTGCCGGCTGCTGATAGTTTTCATTCATCACCGTCAGGTAGTAGAAACAGTTTTGCTTCTCCTGGAACATGCGCCGCAACCCGTCCTGGACAATCACGGCCACTTCGTAGCCGTAGGCAGGGTCATAACTGTGACAGTTGGGGATAGTATTTGCCAGGATATGGCTGTGACCATCCTGATGCTGCAGGCCCTCTCCGTTCAGGGTAGTTCGGCCCGCCGTCGCACCCACCAGGAATCCCCGTGCCTGGCTATCGCCAGCCGCCCAGGCCAGATCTCCTATGCGCTGAAAGCCAAACATGGAGTAACAGAGAAAGACCGGGATCATGGTGCATTGGTGGTTGCTGTAGGCAGTCGCCAGCGCTATCCAGGCAGACATCGCTCCGGACTCGGAAATCCCCTCCTCCAGTATCTGCCCTTTCTTGTCCTCCTTGTAAAACATGATCTGGGCACTGTCCTGGGGCACATACTTCTGCCCGGCCGAGGAGTAGATACCCAGCTGCCGGAACATACCTTCCATGCCGAAGGTGCGGGCTTCATCGGGCACAATGGGCACAATCCGCTGGCCGATATTTTTGTCCTTGACCAGCATGCCCAGCTGGCGCACAAAAGCCATGGTGGTAGATACTTTTCTGTCGCCGCTGCCCTCCAGCAATTTGGCAAAACTCTCCAGAGGCGGTATCTGCAAGCTGTCAAAATCCTGCCGGCGAACAGGTACCGGGCCGTTCAGCTCCTTCCGCCGGCGCTTCATGTAGACAATTTCCGGGCTGTCTTCAGGTGGCCGATAGTAAGGCACCTGCTCCAGCTCATCATCCGGGATCGGCAAACCAAAGCGATCGCGGAAGCTCTTCAACGCCTCCAGCCCCAGTTTTTTGACGGAGTGAGCGTCATTTGCCGCTTCACCAGCGGCCGAACCCATGCCGTAACCCTTGACCGTCTTGGCCAGAATCACCGTCGGCTGCCCCTTGTGAGCAACGGCGGCGGCATAGGCAGCATAAACCTTGTAGGGATCGTGGCCGCCCCGGTTGAGGTACATAATGTCGTCGTCGGTCATGTCCTTGACCAGCTCGGCTGTTTCAGGGTACTTGTTGAAAAAGTGTTCGCGGGTATAGGCGCCACCGTTGAATTTGTAGTTCTGGTACTCTCCATCGCAGACTTCATCGAGCCGCCTCTGCAACATGCCCGACTTGTCCCGCTCAAACAGCGGATCCCACAAACGCCCCCAGACAACCTTAATCACGTTCCAGCCGGCACCGCGGAAGACACCTTCAAGCTCCTGGATGATTTTGCCGTTGCCGCGCACCGGGCCATCGAGTCGTTGCAGGTTGCAGTTGATCACAAAGATGAGATTTTCCAGTTGCTCCCGACCGGCGAGGGAAATTGCGCCCAGGGTCTCCGGCTCATCGCACTCGCCATCACCGAGAAAGGCCCAGACCTTGCGATCGCCGCGGGGCGCCAGATCGCGCGCGGAAAGATAGCGCATCACGTGGGCCTGATAGATCGCCTGAATCGGGCCCAACCCCATGGAAACCGTTGGAAACTGCCAGTAGTCGGGCATCAGCCAGGGGTGGGGGTAGGAGGACAAGCCGTTCCCGTCCACTTCACGACGATAGTTCTCCAGCTGGCTTTCCTCGAGGCGCCCCTCCAGGAAGGAGCGGGCATAAATACCGGGTGCACTGTGACCCTGGAAGTAAATCAGGTCGCCGGCGCTACCATCATCCGTGCCGCGAAAAAAATAATTGAAGCCGACATCGTAGAGCGTTGCCGAGGAAGCAAAAGAGGCAATATGCCCACCGATACCTTCCTCGGGATTCCTGTTAGCGCGCATCACCATCGCCAGTGCATTCCAGCGGATCAGCGAGCGGATTTTGCGCTCCATAAAGAGATCGCCCGGCATGCGTTTTTCACGGGTGGCGGGGATAGTGTTGCGGTAAGGTGTGCGGACTGCCTGCGGCATGGGCACACCAAAACCGGTTGCGCGGTCGATGAGCCTTTGTATCAGATAAGCCGCTCGTGCATCACCCCCGTGTCGCAGCACAGCATCAAACGACTCCAGCCACTCGCGGGTTTCTACGGAATCAGGATCCTTGCTCAAAATTCACCTCAATCAGTGCCAGAGTTACTAAATTCAGTGTTAGAACAGCCACCAACTACACGCACTTAGCCTAATCCACAAATCCGTAAAGAACAAGCTGAACTAGGGAGGTACCAGGCACTGAAACGAAGTCAGGCACCGCTGTGAAGCTGCGCACCACACCACTTGCAGTGAAGGGCATCGTTGTCATGGCCGGCATGGTGACAGCTATTACAGGTAAACGTCGCCTTTTTCCTTTGCAGTTCTGAAGCCATTTCGGCGGTGATGATGCCGGTGGGCACGGCAATAATGGAATAACCGGTCAGCATTACGGCAGAGGCAATAAACTGGCCCATAACGGTTTGGGGAATAATGTCTCCATAACCCACCGTGGTGATGGTCACAATCGTCCAGTAAATACTCAGGGGAATGTTATCAAAGCCGTGCTCAGGGCCTTCTACTGCAAACATCAGACAACCAAAGATGGTGCTCAAAACCAGTACCACGCAGAAAAAAACCAGAATTTTTCGGCGTGACATATACAGCGAGCGCAACAGTAAATTGGCCTCCAGCGAATAGCGCGCCAGCTTCAGAACCCTGAATATGCGCAGCACCCGCAACAATCGAATCATCAGCAGGTAGTTGGCCCCGGTGACAACCAGGGCCAGATAGGTCGGCACAATGGAAAACAGATCTACCAGTCCGTAAAAACTGAAAATATATTTTCGCCGTTCATTTGTACAGTAAATACGGGTGAAATACTCAAGGGTAAAGAGCACGGTGAAAAACCATTCCAGAGCGTATAACAAGGTGCCGTAGCTGTCGTGAATCCACGCTACCGAATCGAGCATTATCGCGGCCACGCTGAGCAGAATGGCATAGATCAGGGCAATATCGAACAGCTGTCCAGCTCTGGTATGCGTGCCGAAAATGATGATAGACGTTTTTTCGCGAAGGCTCTGTTGGCTCATGTGCCACTCTCTGTTTTTTCACGTTGATTATAGGCGGGGGAAAAGCTGTTGAATAGCAAACTGTCGATCCGGCAGCCGGGCAGGTTGTGGTAAATTATCCTCAACCTGAACAGGGAATCACTGATTTATGATGCAGAAAAATTCGAGACTCGTGTATTCGACAGACGCTGGCCGGGTAAAGCCGGAAAAGCAGCAACAGGCCCATGAGCCCGGCGATGGTGTTGTTCGCATCAGAAGAGAAACCAGCGGTCGCAAGGGCAAGGGCGTGACCACGGCAACTGGCTTCGATCTGGAGGATCGCGAACTCAATGCGCTGGCAAAAAAACTCAAGCAGCTTTGCGGCAGCGGCGGTTCGGTGAAAAACCGGGTGATTGAAATACAGGGTGACCACCGCGAAAAAATAAAATCTGCGCTGGAAAAGCTTGGCTTCGCGGTTAAATTTTCCGGGGGCTAGAGGATGCCGAGAACCGCGCCCTACGGTAGCTGGACATCGCCGGTGACGACAGAGATCTTAACCAGTTCCAGCCCATCCTACGACTTCCTGCAGAGCAACAACGGCTGCCAGTACTGGCTGGAGTCGCGGCCGTGGGAAAACGGGCGCTCGGTCATTGTTGAAAAGGACAGCAACGGGCGGCTGCGCGATGTACTGCCGCCACCGCTGAGCGCGCGTTCAAAGGTACACGAATACGGCGGCACACCGTATATTGTTGCCGAGGGCATACTCTACTTCTGCTTGCAGGACGATCAGCGCATTTACGCTCTCGACCTGGCGTCGCCACAGCCGCTGCCAAAACCCGTCACACCCGATATGGAATACCGTTTTGCCGACTTCTGTTTTGACAGCCGACGCCGGCGACTGATTTGTGTCTGTGAAGATCACAGCAATAGCGGCCGGGAACCGGAGAATTTTATCGCGGCGATACCCCTGGATGGCTCGGGCAATATTGAAAAACTGGCATCCGGTGCTGACTTCTACGCCTACCCTCGCATCAGCCCCGACCAGAACAAGGTCAGCTGGATACAGTGGCACCACCCCAACATGCCCTGGGATGCAACAGCACTGGTACTGGCCGACCTGAGCACAGAAGGAGCGGTCTGCAGCGAGCGCACGATCGCCGGCGATGGCGCCGAGTCTATCTTTCAACCGCAGTGGTCACCTGCAGGAGATTTGTACTATGTCTCCGACCGGAGCAACTGGTGGAATATCTATCGCTACGATGAGAAACGGCAGATCTCGGAAATTGTGCTTGAGATGGAAGCCGAATTTGCCACACCACTGTGGGTGCTCGGCATGTCCTGTTACGGTTTTTGTGCCGATGGCAGCCTGATAGCCACCTACACCCAAAACGGTCGATGGCGGCTCATCCGTATATCTGCAGAGGGAGAAGCGCAAGACCTTGACTCCGGCTACAGCTGTTTTTCATCCATCTGCTGCGGAGACACACAAGCATGGTTTATCGGCTCTTCGCCATTGAAAGACGCAGAAATTGCTTCCTACGATACCACAAGCGGCGGCTTCACCCTGGAGAAGGGAGGCGCTTCATTAGCTTTTGGCGACAATTATTTGAGTTCGCCGCAGGCAATCACCTTCGACACCTCGGAAAATCAACTGGCCCATGGCTTTTACTATCCACCCGGTAACCCGGACTATCGGGCTCCGGAGAACGAAAAACCGCCACTGCTGGTCATCTGTCACGGTGGCCCGACCGGTGCCACCTCTACAGCATTGAATATGAAGGTGCAGTACTGGACCAGCCGGGGCTTTGCGGTGCTGGATGTCAACTACCGCGGCAGCACCGGCTATGGCCGGGAGTTCCGCCAATCACTCAACGGCCGGTGGGGCGTTGCCGATGTCGAGGACGTACTGAACGGGGCGCGCTTTCTTGTCAGCAGAGGGCTGGCTGATCCGGAAAAGCTGGCGATCCGCGGCAGCAGCGCCGGAGGCTATACCGTGCTTGCAAGCCTTACCTTTCACGACCTGTTTAAGGCGGGCGCCTGCCTCTATGGCATCGGCGACCTGGAAACACTGGCAGCTGATACCCACAAGTTTGAATCCCGTTACTGCGACCACCTGGTGGGTGCCTACCCGGAACAAAAAAACCTGTATCGTGCGCGCTCACCGATCCACCATGCAGGACAACTCAACTGCCCGATTATTTTTTTCCAGGGGCTGGACGACAAGGTGGTCCCCCCCTCACAGGCCTCGCAGATGGTCAGGGCGATGAAAGAAAGACACCTTCCGGTCGCCTACCTGTGTTTTGAGGGAGAAGGGCATGGCTTTCGCAAGGCGGACACAATCAGCCGGGCACTGACGGCAGAGCTGTATTTCTACAGCCGCATTTTCGGTTTTTACCAGCCGGAACCCTCGCCACCCGTTTTTATTGAAAACCTATGACCCGTCAACGACCGCCACAACCCAGGAGTTCTCCCTACATCACCCCGGAAGGCGCCCGTGCGCTGCAACGGGAACTCAGGTATTTGTGGAAGGAAGAAAGGCCCCGGGTTACTGCCGCGGTTTCAGAAGCGGCCAAAAATGGCGACCGCTCTGAAAATGGTGACTACATCTACGGCAAGCGCAGATTGCGCGAAATTGACCGCCGGGTGCGCTACCTGTCCAGGCGCCTGGACGAAGTCACCATTGTCGACCGCGTGCCGGAACAAAGGGACAAGGTATTTTTCGGCGCCTGGGTCACGCTGGAAAACGAAGACGGCGAAACCCGGCATTTCCGCATTGTCGGTGCCGATGAGTTTGACCTGAAGCACAACAAGATCAGTATCGACTCACCCGTTGCCAAGGGGGTGCTGGGGAAGCTGGTGGGCGATGAAGTGTCGATACATACACCGGCCGGGAAAAGCCATTATGAAATCGTGGCCGTCGATTACGACTCCCCGGGCTGATCCTCGGACTCACTTTCGTCATCTTCAGCAACAGCCTGTTGCTGGCTGGCCAACTCACTGCCGATTTCAAAATCCTCCAACGAAACACCGTAGCTGCCGTCTTTGAGGACCCTGGCAATCAGGTTTTCTCTGGCTACCGTTCCCTGCTCTATATCCTGCAGGTTGAGAAAGTAGGGTTCCAGCTGTTGCTTGTCATTATCGAGAACCACTTTCACCAGCGGCAGATGTCGCTTCTTCATTTGCGACGAGAGCACCAGGGCGACGCAACCGTTTTGCAACTCCACCAGTGTCCCCGGAGGATAGGGGCCGATCAGCTGTATAAACTCCAACGCCAGTTCCTCGTCGAATTGCTTGCCGCGCTCGCGGAAAATCACCTTCAGCGCCTCATGCGTCGACTTTGCCGGC
>JBFFTH010000072.1:0-9619 GCA_041571855.1 Porticoccaceae bacterium | reverse complement strand
TTGCTCCAGTTCTTCCTTGCCCTTTTCACTAAATTCAGACTGCAGCTCTCCGGCCAAGTGCTCCCGGCGAAAGTTATTGGGGAAAGGGCTCCGGTTGCTTTCTTCCGCCTGCTGGCGAATTTCGGCCAGCTTGGCCCGGCGCTCGGCGATTAACCTGTTCTCATCTTGCTGTTCGCTCATACTCTCTTTTCCGCTTCTACAATCCGGCCTTCAGGCTGGCTTCCATAAACATATTCAATTCGCCATCCAGAACAGAATTACAGTTACTGGTCTGCACACTGGTGCGAAGATCCTTGATGCGCTGGTCATCAAGCACATAGGAACGGATCTGGCTGCCCCAGCCAATATCCGCCTTGTTGTCTTCCAGCGCCTGTTTCTCTGCGTTGCGCTTGAGCACCTCTTGCTCGTAGAGCCTGGCCCGCAGCATTTTCCAGGCCTTGTCCCGGTTCTGGTGCTGGGAACGCTCGCTCTGGCAACTCACGACAATACCCGAAGGAGCGTGAGTCAGACGTACCGCAGAATCGGTTTTGTTGACATGCTGGCCTCCGGCACCCGAGGCACGATAGGTGTCAGTGCGAACATCCGCCGGGTTGATATCTATCTCTATATCGTCAGCAATCTCCGGCGACACGAACACCGAGCAGAAGGAGGTGTGGCGGCGGTTGCCGGAATCAAACGGCGATTTTCTCACCAGCCGGTGAACACCGGTTTCGGTGCGCAGCCAGCCGAAGGCATATTCTCCTTCAAAACGAATGGTCGCGCTCTTGATACCCGCCACCTCTCCGGCAGAAGCTTCCTCCAGCGTTGTCTTGAAACCGTTCGCCTCACCCCAGCGCAGGTACATGCGCAACACCATTTCAGCCCAGTCCTGCGCTTCAGTACCGCCGGAACCTGACTGGATATCGAGATAAGCGTTGTTTGCATCCATCTCGCCAGAAAACATGCGCCGAAACTCGAGCTTTTCCAGCTGAGCCTGCAGACGCTTGACATCGACCTCTATCGTGTCCGCAGTTTCCGTATCCCCCTCTTCAACCGCCATTTCCAGCAAATCCCTGGCATCACTGATACCGGCATCCAGGGTTTCTATGGTTTCCACCACGACCTCAAGCGAAGAGCGCTCTTTGCCAAGAGCCTGTGCTCGCTCGGCATCGTTCCAGACATCCGGCTCGGCCAGCTCCAGCTCTACCTCTGCCAGGCGTTCTTTCTTGTTAGCGTAGTCAAAGATACCCCCTGAGCACGTCAGTGCGTGCCTGGAGATCGTCGAGGGCGTTGTAAATCGGGGTTACTTCCATTAAGGCTATTTACCAGTTCGCGCAGGGGCGCGCATTTTACCCTACCGCAGCAGCCAACCCAAGCCGTGGCGACAGGTTGTTTAAACTCCGTTTGCTGGAGTCTAGACCTGGAAGCGTCTTGTCGCAGCTTTCAGCAGATAAGGTGGATAGCCAAAACTTCAACAAGGACTTGCTCTTTTTATGCGTCCAACCGCAGAGGACAGCTGCGATAGACATCCACCGGCAGGTCGCCCGCGACCCGGGTGGGCTGCCAAACGAAATAGACAAAAAATCCGAGATGAATTACTTGATTGCTACAAAAACCAAGCCAAAATTCAGCGGATAATATCAGCCTCGGATAAGGGGTCGGAATCTATGTTTTCAAGCAATGCCGGGGTTCGTCCGGCTACACTAAAAGCCGTTACAGGCGCTTTAATTGTTGCAGTCTGTCTTTCAGGATGCGCTACAAAGAAGGCATACCTCGGTCATCGAGCCACAGATCTTTCCATGGTCTCGAATGGAGCCTCACGGGCTCAAGTCGAAGCCAGTATCGGCTCTCCGGAGAAAACCGAACAAGATGACAAGGGATTAACCGCCTGGTATGTGTTCGACCGGGGATTCATAGGCTCACTTGAAGAAAAAAGTGGTGGAGAAAAAATAGCCTGGGCGCCCGTCATGGCCTGGGGAGAAATGGTATCACTTGGGCTGGGAGGGTGGATAACCGCCTGCACAACACCCTGCCAAAAGGGCTGGCTGATACTCCAATATGATGAACATGAGCAGCTAATAAAAGCAGATGAAATGTTTCTTCCGCATGATCATCCGCTGGTTTCAGAATGCGCCAGGTCTCCTGTGCGAGGAGAAAATGCCGTATGCGCGGGAGTGAGAGAGATGGTTCGCCCCTCCTCTTTGCCAGCAGAGTAGCCAGCGGAGCTTTGGCAGCACAGATGAGCACGATACTCGCTATTCACCTCGCAGCCACTGATTTCCAAGCCAGTTGCCCGGGTTATCAAATTATTGTTGAGGCCGGTAAAAGCGGCAGAACTGGAAGGAAAACATTTCGCCAGGGTGCACAATACCATCGACAAGTGTGAGCCCCGGAGGGGTTTATTGATCCGGTAATCCGTCCCAGTTTTCTACCCCCCATTTCAACAAAGCCGCACAATCGGTTTCTCTCAACTCAGCCGGAACTTTCATTCCAATCCAGGCCATAGCCTGACACAGGTTCTCGCTCGCTTTTTTCATATCGACAGCCGGAGCAAGGTTTTGCTTGCTCAGTTTTTGTCCACCCGCACTCAATACCAGGGGATGGTGCCCATAAGCGGGTGTCCCGTAACCCAGAAGCTGTTGCAGGTAGATTTGTCGGGGCGTTGAATCCAGCAGATCGTTGCCGCGAATGACGTGGGTGATATTCTGGAAGGCATCGTCCACAACCACCGCCAGCTGGTAGGCGAAAAGTCCGTCCTTTCGACGCAGTACAAAATCGCCAACCTCCGCAGCAATGTCCTGTCGTTGCGACCCCTGAAACAGGTCATCGTAAACAACCCAGTTACCGGCACGAATTCGCAGGGCATGCTCGCCGGCAACCGATTGCTCACTCTGTCGACAGGGCTGCAAATGCAGCCCACCCGAGGCCTGCAACTGGTGGCGAGTGCAAGTGCAGGGAAAAAGCAGGCTCTGCTGCTGCAGGGTTTCCAGCGCTGCCAGGTATGCTTCTGTACGGGTGCTCTGGTAGAGCACCACGCCATCCCATTGCAACCCGTGTTGCTCCAGCTGTCGCAGAATAGTATCGGCAGCCCCCGCCATTTCACGGGGCGGGTCAAGGTCTTCTATCCTGACCAGCCACTGGCCACCGGCCTTGCGCGCATCGAGATAGCTGACCAGTGCGCTGACAAGAGAACCAAAATGCAACGGACCGGTGGGAGACGGCGCAAAACGACCTGTATAGGTAGGGGTCATAAAATAGAAAACGGCGGCTCAAGGCCGCCGCAGAAGATGGTGCTCAGCCGCCGACGGTTTGCTTTTCACGGATCTCGTCGAGAGTTTTGCAATCAACACAGAGGTTCGCGGTCGGACGGGCTTCCAGCCGGCGAATGCCGATCTCGATACCACACTGGTCGCAGAAACCATAATCATCCGCATCGATCCGCTCCAGAGTGCTGTCGATTTTTGCAATCAGCTTGCGCTCGCGATCACGGGTTCGCAACTCCAGGCTGAATTCTTCTTCCTGGGTAGCGCGGTCGGCGGGATCCGGAAAATTGGCCGCCTCGTCTTTCATATGGGAAACGGTGCGATCAACCTCTTCCATCAGTTGCTGTTTCCAGGCCCTCAGGAGCTTCTTGAAATGAGCCACCTGATTTTCACCCATGTACTCCTCGCCCCGCTTTTCTTTGTAGGGCTCAAAACCAAACAACGACACGACCGTTGTTGTGGGATTTGCTGCTTTCCTGGGCATTTGTCCCCTCTCGATGCTTAATACGAAAAACACGGCTTTATAGATGCACTTTGCCTTTTTTTCAAGTAAAAGTTATGCGCAGAGCTGAATTCACACATAATAGCGACCAACGGGGCGGCCTGGACACCGCCTCCTTCTCACTCAAAGGGAACCTCGATGAAAATCAAGCCGCCTCTCGAGAGGGGAATTCTGGAAAAGCGCTACAAGCGTTTTTTTGCTGACGTCAAACAACAGGATGGCAGCACGCTGACCATTCACTGCCCCAATACCGGCAGCATGAAAAACTGCCTGGTTGCCGGAGAGCCCTGTTGGTTCTCCCGCTCCGACGACCCAAAGCGGAAACTGAAAGGCACTCTGGAAATTGTCACATCGAGCGGAGGGCACCGGGTCGGCGTCAACACCAGCCGACCCAACAAACTGGTGGAGGAGGCCATCGAAAACGGAGTCATCAAAGAATTGCAGGGTTACGACGGGATCCGTCGCGAGGTTCGCTATGGAGAGGAGCGCAGTCGCATCGACCTGCTGCTGAACCGCAACAGCGAGCAGTGCTTTGTCGAGGTGAAGAATGTCACCCTCGAAGATGACAGCAATAGCGCATTGCTAAAATTTCCGGACGCGGTAACCAGCCGCGGCACCAAGCACCTCCGGGAACTGGCGGCCATGGCCGATCGGGGCCACCGTGCCGTTCTATTCTTCTGCGTTCAGCACAGTGCGGCAGAGCAGGTAGCCATCGCCGTCGATATCGACCCACTCTATGCCGAGACCCTGGGACAGAGCATTGCTCGTGGCGTTGAGGTTCTGGCTTACGGCTGCCAACTGAACACCGACGAGATCAGCATCGACCGAAAATTGCCTTTTATTCTGCCCTGAATAACCGGGTTTGTTTTTTGTCCGTCACTGTGTAACTATTGCTGCCTAATAATAATAAGAAAGAATAATAATAATTACTGACTTGCTTAGCGACGTAGCAGTTTCGCGTCCACGGCTTATGGGATAAAAGGGGGCCTCGGCTCCCTTTTTTAATGGCGCCACAACCTCTCCTTCTCACCCCCGTCGCTGTGATAGAATGCGCGTCTTCACTCACAGGCACCCCCACTCGACGCGGCAGGCAAGAATAATCAGCATGCTAAAAAAAATAAAAAAAATGCTTGGCAAAGCGCCTGGCCAGGTCAGTGGCGACCCCCACGTTCTGTCCTCAGGCAACCACCCGGTCAATCCGCAAGACATCAGCGCCGGCGCCAAAAAAGTGGTGGCCGATCTGTCGCGGGCGGGCTATGAGGCCTATGTCGTTGGCGGTTGTGTCAGAGACCTGCTGCTCAACCTTCACCCCAAGGATTTCGACGTCGCGACCGACGCCACTCCGGAACAGGTAAAAAAAATCTTCCATCGTGCCAGGATCATCGGCCGGCGCTTCCAGATTGTTCATGTACGCATGGGGCCGGAGATCATCGAAGTCACCACCTTCCGGGCGCACCATGAAACCGGCAAGCAACAAAAGAAGCACGGTAAAGACAAGTCCCGGCACTCGGACAAGGGTTTACTACTGCGCGACAATATTTTTGGCACCATCAACGAGGATGCCAGCCGCCGCGACTTCACCATGAACGCCCTCTACTACCATCCACAGGACGACAGCCTCTACGATTTTGCCAATGGCCTGAAAGACATCAAGCAGCGAACCATCCGAATAATTGGCAATCCGGCTGTGCGCTATCGCGAAGACCCGGTAAGAATGCTGCGGGCTGTAAGGTTTGGCGGAAAGCTGGGATTCAAGATAGATGCGGAGACAGCGTCTCCGATCCCGAAAATGGGCAAACTGCTTAATGAAATTCCACCCGCGCGTCTCTTCGACGAGTGCCTGAAGCTGTTTATGAACGGTCACGCCCTGGCCACCTTTCACCTGCTGCGGGAATACCAGCTGTTTGAAAAACTGTTTCCGGAAACAGCCCGGGCACTGGATCACCAGCCTGAGCCCTGGATGCTACCCTTTCTCGAGCAGGCCCTGACCAATACCGACAAGCGCATTCGCAGCGGCAAACATGTTACGCCGGCGTTTCTGTTTGCCGCCCTGCTTTGGCCGCCGCAAAAATTGCTGAGCGAGCACTATCGCGAGAAAAATAACACGCCGATCTTTGCCATGCAGCGCGCCGGCGGTGAAATCACCAGCCGCCAGTGCCAGTACATAAGCATTCCGAAGCGCTTCTCACTGCCGATGCGGGAAATCTGGGATTTACAGGTACGGCTCAATGTCCGCTCTCCCGGGCAGGCGGAGCGAGTTATCGAAAACAAGCGCTTCAGGGCCGGTTATGACTTTCTGCTGTTGCGCGAAGAGGCCGGCGAGATAGAGTCCAAACTTGGCAACTGGTGGACCGACTACCAGAACGCCAATATCGAAAAGCGACAGTCCATGGCCAACTCGCTGCAGGGCAAGGGGCTCAGATCGCGCAGGCGCCGCCCGCGCAAACGCCCGGCAAAGCCAAAACAACCATCGTGACCGTCACTGCCTACATCGCTCTGGGCAGCAATCTCGGCAACCCGGAACAGCAGCTGGCCAGAGCTGTGCGGGCGCTGTCGCTGCTGGCCAAAAGCCGGCTGCTTATAGTCTCGCCCTGGTATCGCAGCAAGCCGCTGGGGCCTGCGGATCAACCGGATTATGTCAACGGCGTCGCCGCCCTCGAGACCGGGCTGCCGCCGCTGGAATTACTTGATCAGCTGCAGTCCATTGAACAGGACCATGGCCGCGCCAGGACAAGGCGCTGGGGTCCGCGCACGCTGGATCTGGATATACTGCTCTACGGCATGGAGGTCATAAACCGGCCCCGCCTGATCACGCCCCACCCGGAAATGCAGCATCGCAATTTTGTCCTGCAGCCACTTTATGACATAGCACCGGATCTGAAAATGCCCGATGGCACAGCCCTGGAACAGCTATTGGAAAATGCCGGCACAGAGGGTATTGTTCGGCTGTTGAATAATCCTCGATCTGCCGGGGGCGATACCAAGCAAGCCGGGTAAGGATTTCGTACAAGAATGACAGAACAGCTACTGGCCAGCGATCTGGACCTCAATCTCAGCAATTATCAGCTGCCCCGCTACATCGCGGTTGAGGGGCCGATCGGGGTTGGCAAGACGACTCTCGCAAAACGACTGGCCAACAGCTTCAATTACGAAACCCTGCTGGAAGATGCCGAAGAAAATCCGTTTCTTGAGCGGTTTTACCAGGATCGCAAAAATGCCGCCCTGCCCACCCAGCTTTTTTTTCTGTTCCAGCGCGCCCGCCAGCTCGGTGCGTTGCGGCAGGGAGATATGTTTCAACCGGTTCGCATTGCCGATTTTCTGCTGGAGAAGGACCCGCTGTTTGCCGAGGTTAACCTTGACGAGGACGAGTTGCGACTCTACCAGATGGTCTACCAACAGCTGACCATCGATGCGCCGACGCCCGACCTGGTGATCTATCTGCAGGCGCCGACCGATATCCTCCTGGAGAGGGTAAGCCAGCGTGGCAGCGGCAGCGAGAAATATATCAATGTCAGCTACCTGTCAAAGCTGAACGATGCCTATACCCAATTCTTCTACTACTATGAAAAGTCGCCCCTGCTGATTGTCAATGCCGCGGAAATAGATCTGGCCAGCAATGATGCGGATTATCAAAACCTAGTAAAATACCTGCTCTCCATTAAAAGCGGCAGGCATTATTACAACCCCCGCCCAACCCTGTAATGAGTAATTTGAATCCCCCGACAGAGAGCTTCAGCACGCTATGAAAACCGTCACCATCAATACCCTTAACGCCCTCAAGCAGCAGGGCAAGAAATTCCCGGTGATCACCGCCTACGATGCCTCTTTTGCCGAGTTGATCGAGAAGGCGGGGGTCGAGGTTATCCTGGTGGGAGATTCGCTGGGCAATGTCATCCAGGGCCAGCGCAGCACGGTACCGGTCACAGTGCAGGACATGGTTTACCACACCCGGGCCGTCAGTCGCGGCAACGGTAACTCGCTGCTGATTGCTGACCTGCCGTTTATGAGTTACAGCACCACTGGACAGGCCATGGATAATTCTGCGCAACTGATGCAGGCCGGGGCACACATGGTGAAACTGGAAGGCGGTGCCTGGCTCGCCGAAACCTTGTCAGCGCTGTCAGAAAGAGGCATACCCGTCTGCGGGCACCTTGGGCTGACGCCACAATCCGTGAACAAACTGGGCGGTTACCAGGTGCAGGGCCGCGAACAGGCGGCGGCGCAACAGATTCGCGAGGATGCCCGCTTGCTGCAAGAGAGCGGCGCCGACTTGCTGGTGCTGGAGTGCGTACCCTCACTGCTGGCGAAACAAATCAGCGAGGAGCTCTCGATCCCCGTGATAGGTATTGGTGCCGGGCCAGATACCGATGCCCAGGTACTGGTGCTGTACGATATGCTGGGCGTTTCGCCCCGCCAGCCCAGGTTCACCAAAAATTTTCTTGCCGAAGCCGGCGATGTACTGGAGGCCCTGAAATGCTATGCGGACGATGTGCGCAGTGGTGCCTTCCCCCAGCCTGAGCACGGTTTCAAGTAATTGCCGGTCCTGTGACAGAAACCGTTGCCCTCAATTATCGCGAGTCCGGCAGTGGCCGGCCACTGGTGCTGATGCATGGCATGTTCGGCTCCCTCAACAATCTCTCCGCCATCGCCAGGCTGCTGGCTCAGCACTACCGGGTGATCAGGGTCGATGCCCGCAATCACGGCGATTCCCCGCACCATGCAAGGATGGACTATCCCGCAATGGGGGCCGATGTTGTGCGCCTGCTGGATGACCTGGAGATCATGCAGGCCGACCTGATCGGTCACTCCATGGGTGGCAAGGTAATGATGCAGACTGCCATCGATCACCCCGACCGGGTCAGAAACCTGGTGGTGATGGATATCGCGCCGGTCGCCTACCCCGCCGCGGGTCACAAGGAAATACTGGACGGGCTGCTGGAACTCTACAACCATCCGCCAGCGACGCGCGAAGAAGCCGATCAGACCCTGGAGAGCTTCGTCCACAACCCGTACCTGCGGTCCTTCCTGCTCACCAACCTGGCACGTACATCCGATAAAGCCCTGCAGTTGCGCCTCAATGTTCCGGCCATTTACCACAACTATCAGCCGCAGCTCACAGCCGCACCCAGCGGTCCGCCCTTCAGAGGCCCTACCCTGTTCCTGCGCGGCAGCGAATCGCCCTATATCCGGAAAATGAACCGCCCTCAGATCAAACAGCTTTTCCCCGCTGCCCAGCTGCAGACGGTGATCGGGGCCAGCCATATGCTGCACACGGAAAAGCCCGAAGAGGTGGCCAGTCGAATCCGGCAGTTTCTGGATCCGGAGCAAGCGTGAACGGCAGCGACCAACTCGGGCGTTGTGAGTGGTGCGGCAGTGACCCGCTCTACCAACGCTATCACGACCAGGAGTGGGGAGTACCCTGCCGCGATGACCATCGCCTGTTTGAGTTTTTGATCCTGGAGAGTGCCCAGGCCGGGCTTTCGTGGATCACCATTCTGCGCAAGCGGGAACATTATCGCCGCGCTTTCAGCAATTTCAGTGCGGAAAAAGTCGCCCGCTACAACAAGCGCAGTATTGAACGGCTGCTGGGCAACCCCGGCATCGTTCGTAACAGGATGAAAATCGAGAGTGCGATCAACAATGCCAGACGGTTTCTCGAGATTCAGCAGCAGTACGGCAGCTTCAGCAGCTACCTGTGGGGCTTTGTAGACAACCAGCCGCTGCAAAACCGCTGGCAAAAATTGTCACAGGTTCCGGCCAGGACCCCGCTCTCGGACACTATCTGCAAGGATATGAAGCAGCGGGGCTTCCGCTTTTTTGGCAGTACCATCTGTTATGCCCACATGCAGGCCACCGGCATGGTCAACGACCACCT
>JBFFTH010000071.1:0-9626 GCA_041571855.1 Porticoccaceae bacterium | reverse complement strand
TGCTACTTGCCCCTTCGGTGTATCTTTTGGCCTCGTTTCAAGCTTTTCAGCCAATCCCTGATTATGGCGTGTACCAGATCGGCGAGGTATAGGCCCGATCCTGTACCGTCATTTCTACATCGTCTGACATTTCTACATTGAAGAATTTTGCGTCATAAGCCGTCCAGCGGGGGGTTGGGATTTCGATCACCCGCACGTAATAGAAGGCGCGCGCATCGGGATCAAAATCCGGGTCCTGCCAGTGGCTGAGCAACAACGGGGCACCGATGTCATTGGTATAGCTGGCGTTGGCGATATCCACCGTGCTGCCAACCGGTGTTTTGCAGCGGCCATCTGCCCCGATTTTACGCCCATCGGATACAGCGACGTCGTAAATCTTTTCGTGAAGCTCACCCTTGTCGTCAAGCCAGCCCTTGATCACCTGGATGCGGTCGAGGTTGGCGCCGTCAAAATCACGCAGTGCGCGGATCATCAGCACAGGAGCTTTGCCCTCTGGTGCCCTGAACAGGTCACCCCCCATGGGAACACCGCGTTTGTAACCCTCGCGGGCAAAGTCGGGGCGCTGTATTTCCTCCGGCTCGAAATCCCAGCCGGCAAAAACCCGCACCTGCATGCGTCCACCGGTAGTGGCGTAGACCTCCTTGCGATTCATGGCGTCCCAGATTGCCTCGCGGGTATTTTCTCTTGCCCAGACGGCGGCAAGCCCAGAGGCCGCAATATCTTTTACCAGTATGGAAAGTGCAGGGTGGTCAACCTTGCTTTCGATCAGTGTCTTTTTCCAGCGATCTGGCGAGGGTTCGGCGTAAGGCGCCTTGTTAAAGAAGTTTTCCTCGCGGGTGGTGGGCAGCGAGCTGTGGCTGTCGCTGGCGCCAATCATGCCAAACTTGAAGGGGTTTACGCCCAGCTTTTCTTCAAGCTGGAGGCCGGTTTTCAGAGCCGAGCGGGCGTATTCCTTGTAGAGCATGTCATCGGTTTTCGGGTATTTACCGCTGAGGTTGCCTTTATCCATGGTTTCGTAATCGGCAAATTCATCGTCGGGCGAGAGGAGTGGGTGCGCTTCCCCATCACCTTTCATCTGCGTCACTTCAGCGAGGGGTTCATAGTGAAGCCGGGTTCTGGCGTATTCCATTGACATCTGTTTGCCAGTGTAGGTTTCGATATCGAACATCGTGCCATTGGAAAGATTGCCGTTGTGGGGTATCGCCAGCACCCTGCCGCCGGTTTTTTTCTCGTAGCCTGCCATGTATTTCCACAGGTCTTCCGGGTCGGTAGAGTCATACTGGGAGTAGGGCAAAACCTGGCTGGTTCGTGCCATGCCATCACGGAAAATAACCACCCGGTGCATATTGTTACCTTCCGGGTGCGAGGTCCACTCGAAACCGTGCAAGGTGGTGAAAACACCCGGCTGGTAGTATTTGTCAGCGGTCTTCACCTGGTTTAACCAGGCGGATTCCATCAGCAGTGGTTCATTAATCATGTCCTTGTCGCCCGCGTTTAACCACTCAAGGAAGGCGTCGATCCCCTTGCCAGTCTTTACCATGTCGTGCCAGCGTTTCCCTGTTTTATTGGCCAGGATCAGCGGGTCAGACTGGCTGATAAAGTCGGCAAGGCCGAGGTTTTCGGCGTGGTCAGACACCACCAGGAAATCCAGTGGGCGGACCAGCTTGATATCCCACCCGAGGCCGCTTTTGACGGTTTCGCCCCGTGCGACCCGGTAAGCGGCATCGGCGCCGAGCTGGGCGCCAGCCATGCCTACGTCGGTTGATGCTTTCGTGTGCAAGTGGGTATCGCCGAAGAAAACCCGTCTCGGATAGTGGTCGTCAGAATAGGGAGAGTACTGCTCTTTGGGTGCGCTGAATTCGCTGGGGGGCGGCACCATATCCTGTGCCATCGCGACAGCAGACAGTGTCGCCAGCACAGCGCCAATAACTGATTGAGTGACAATTCTTTTCATTGCTTTCCCCTTAACAATCTGAAGCCGATAATTTGCACAGTGTAGTATAGAAATGTGTCACTTTATTGCATAGGCCACAGTCACCGGAGAGATACTACCGCAATGCGGCAATCAAATTTTTCCCTGAAATTTCCCGGCTTCTCAGACCCCGGCTTCTGAGACAGTGTGCTGTTCTCGGCATTAGCTCTAACATGTTATTGAGGCGGGGCGCTGTCCCGGTTGTCTGCCTGCTCCCTACTGACAACACTTGGGTTTTTGACCACCCCTTTTTGCAGAATGAGTGTATTGGGGTAGGTTATTAATTCCTTATTTCGCCGAATGAGCACGTGAAAAAGCGTGATTTCTTCGATGATCCCCGAAATGTCATCGTCCTTGTCGATGACCTTAATGTGATCGCCTACCCGATATGGAAACCCGAAAAAGATAATCAGACTGGCCGTTATATTGCTTAAAATCGACCACTGTGCAAACAGAGCAACACCGATCACTGCAAAAACCGAGGACAGAAAAAATGAGATCTGGGAATACTCAATCCCGGAGACATTGGTCAGCAGAATGGTATAAAAAATCAGAATAACGATAGTAATCGTCCGTGAAATATATTTTATACGATATGCACTGACCACTTTTTTTCGGCCATAACGATGGATCGCCGAACTGGTGAACCTGATGCTGAAAAAAAATGCCAGTAAAATGAACAGGCTAATCATAATTTTCATAAACGGCTTATCTCATTCTTGAGGCTAACAATTTGTTGCTCATGCAGTTCTCTGATACTGCAAGCGGAAGTGTCAGTAGAGCTGCTGTCTGGAAGAGTTGTGCTTGTACACTTACTGAAAATGGGCTGGATAGAATCAGAACTCGTCTCATTCCAGATTTCTGCTAACAGGAAACCAGTAAATTATAAAGGGGATTGGTTAACCTGTTAAAGCACAGCGCTCTTGCGAAGTGACGAATCTTCGGTCATGAACCTTCCGGCATGGGTAAGCTACCGCCGCCGACAAGTGAAACCGCCGAGGCTGTATTGTGGAGCGAGCGGAAGGAAGATTGGTGAAGGATATTGGGTAGGCCTTTGCCGGACAAGGGATAGACTGCTGCGGGCTGTTGCAGGGCAGCTTTTGTGAGTGGCGTCATAATTGCAATTAAGAGCATGCCCCTGTGTTTTTATAGGCGGCATAGCTGCCATAACCCACGACGCGCTGCCTGTCGCCGGCGGTATCGCCGGAGTTTTTCATGTCCAGGGTCACCAGCGTGTAATCCCTTTGCCGGGCCAGTAGCAACAGGCCATTGAGTGGCTGGCAACCGCAGGCCTGTTCACCGGCAATCACCGGTTGTCTGCTTTCTATCAGCTCGCGGGTGGCATCGTCTATTTGTCGAGCGCGATCGTAATCGTGGAAGTGGCTTAGGTCGCTGCTAATCAGTACCAGGTTTTCAGGATCGTCGATGAAACGGGCAATCAGTTGCGCCACGACATCGGCAGGTGTCTGGCCGACCACCAGCGGCACCAACTTCCAGTTCTCCAACAATATTTGCAGGAAGGGTAGCTGCACTTCCAGGCAGTGCTCATCGCGGTGTGGCAAATCATCAACGGTTACCAGTCCTGCCGCTGCAAGCGCCTCGATGGCGGCATGATCAATGGCAATATCACCCAGCGGCGTGGCAAAGGCATCAACAGACGGGGCGGCAATGCCGCGCAGGGGCACCCGGTGGTTGGGGCCGAGCAATATCACCCGCTTTATGGTTTTCGATCGCGCGCCAAGGGCAATAAAGCCATTGGCTGCAACCTGGCCGGAGAAGACATAACCGGCGTGGGGCACCACCAGTGCCACTGGTGGCTGTGTGTTTTCCGGTGCATGTGCATGGCGCAAAAAATGCTCCACAGACTGGCGAAGCGTCTGGGCACTGGATGGATAGAACATTCCGGCGACGGCAGCATTTCTGGTCTTCATATTGTCTATACTAGTTCATAAGCAGGTTAATTTAAGAGGTATTTCCTGTGACTACATCCAACGTGGTGAAAACGCGTTACTGGCACAAAATCGACAAGGGCAGGGTGCAGTGCGACCTCTGTCCACGGGATTGCAAACTGCATGAGGGGCAGCGCGGTCTTTGTTATGTGCGCGGCTGTGAAAATGGCGAGATTGTGCTCTACAGCTACGGCCGTTCCAGTGGCTTCTGCATTGACCCCATCGAGAAGAAACCGCTCAACCACTTCTATCCCGGCAGCTCGGTGCTGTCCTTCGGCACTGCCGGCTGTAACCTTGCCTGCAAGTTCTGCCAGAACTGGGATATGAGCAAATCCCGCGAGATGGATACTCTGGCAGACGCCGCCTCGCCCCAACAACTGGCGGATACCGCACTGGAACTGGGTTGCAGCAGTATCGCCTATACCTACAACGACCCGATTATCTTCCTGGAGTACGCACTGGATGTTGCCAAAGCCTGCCGCGAGAAAGGGGTGAAAAACGTTGCCGTAACGGCGGGCTACATTCACGAGGAACCACGGCGGGCGTTTTTTGCCGCGATGGATGCCGCCAACGTCGACCTGAAAGCCTTTACCGATGACTTCTACTATAAAATCTGCGGCGCCCACCTCAAGCCGGTGCTCGAGACCCTGGAATATATCAAACATCAAACCGACTGCTGGCTGGAACTCACCACCTTGCTGATTCCGGGCCACAACGATTCTGATGAAGAAATAGACCGGATGACGCGCTGGGTGGTAGAAAACCTGGGCCCGGATGTACCCATGCATTTCACCGCCTTCCACCCGGACTGGAAAATGATGGATGTGCCACCGACACCGGCATCGACCCTCACCCGTGCGCGCCAGATTGCGCTGACTAATGGCGTCCACTACGCCTACACCGGCAATGTACGCGACAGGAAGGGTGGCAGCACATGGTGTCCCGGCTGCGGCCAGCTGCTGATCGAGCGCAATGCCTATGATCTCGGGCAGTGGAATCTGATCGAGGGTTGCTGTGCCAATTGTGGCCAGAAAATAGCGGGGCATTTCAGAGAGAAAGCCGGGAACTGGGGTGGACGGCGGATGCCGGTTCGGCTCTCTCGGTAGTTTGCAGCGCCAAAACTTTTACCGGTCAACTTATCAAAAAGTAACTGCATTTCCGGGATGGTTCGGAAAGCCCGAACATCAATTATTTTGAGGCTACCTCAACAATTCAACTGATCTAAGTCTTGATGTCTCGGCCAAGATCAGTTTAATCTTTGTGTCCATTGGTTTTCATCGACGTCGTAAGGAAGCGACCAGAGAGCCTCTCGTTTATTGACAGGGAATGTTATGGATAGTGGTCTGTGCGCATTGGCGCTTGTTGCACAATTGCATCAAATAGCCACCGACATCGGGCAATTGCAGCATCAATTCGGTCAACATGACCAATACTGCAGCATTCAGGATCTCCTCCGCGCTGCAAAGACACTCGGCTTCAGGGCCAGGCACTCTCGAGCAACGGTCTCTCAGCTTAAGAACCCCTCACTACCCGCCATCCTGGAAACCCGGGATGGACAATTCTTTGTCCTGGCAAGGGTTGAGCAAATGGATGAGGGCGTGTCCGGGCTTGCTGAAGAGTCCGTAAGCAAGCAAGTCCGTGCCTTGATACAGGTTCCTGCCGAGGGCAAGCCTAGAGTCATTTCTGCGGATGAGCTGGAACAACTCTGGTCGGGTGAAATCATAATGCTGACTCCCAGGCAGCCTGAGGTCTTTGCCAGGTTTCATGAGTTCAACCTCAGTTGGTTCTTGCCATCACTGATTAAATACCGCAGGTTGTTTGGCGAAGTGCTCATCGCTTCGTTCTTTCTGCAACTGTTTGCCCTGGCCACACCACTTTTCTTTCAGGTGGTTATGGACAAGGTGCTGCTTCACAGGGGTTTTACAACACTGGATGTGCTGGCATTCGGGTTTGTGGTCATCGCCATCTTCGATATGTTGCTGGGCGGTCTGCGTAATTACCTGTTCAGCCATACCACCAATCGGGTGGACGTTGTGCTTGGGGCCAGGTTGTTCAACCACCTGATCAACCTGCCGCTGTCTTATTTCGAAAGCAGGCAGATTGGCCAGAGTGTCGCCCGCGTCAGGGAACTGGATACGGTTCGCAACTTTATTACGGGCACGGCGCTGACCCTGGTCATTGACCTCTCTTTCACCTTCGTATTCTTTGTGGTGCTCTGGTACTACAGCCCTGCACTAACCTGGATCGTCATGGGTTCGGTCCCTTTTTATGTTGCACTCTCAATCTTCATAACCCCGATTTTGCGCAACCGCCTTGATCAAAAGTTTAAATATGGCGCAGCAAACCAGGCGTTTCTGACCGAGGCCGTCGCCGGTGTAGAAACGGTTAAATCCCAGGCGCTGGAACCTCGCATGCAGCGCCGCTGGGAAGATCAGCTGGCCAGCTATGTCACTTGCTCATTTCGGGCGCAGAACCTGAATAATGTCGCCAACCAGATTGCCGGCTTTATCAGCAAAATGACAACAGTGTTGATTGTCTGGTGGGGAGCCCACCTGGTGATCGACGGCAAAATGACGGTTGGGCAACTGGTGGCTTTTAATATGATCGCCGGGAGAGTCTCAGGACCAATTCTGAAACTGGTGCAGCTTTGGCAGGATTTTCAGCAAGCTGGCATTTCGCTTAAACGACTGGGAGATATTCTCAATACACCCAGAGAGCCGGGATTCAATCCCAGCAGAAGCGCGTTGCCCAGTTTTCGAGGTGCAGTTGTTTTTGAGCACGTCAGGTTCAGATACCGCCCCGATGCACCGCTGGTGCTGGATGATTTCTCACTCTCTGTCGAACCCGGAGAAATTATCGGCATTGTTGGCCACTCCGGGTCGGGCAAAAGCACACTGGCCAAATTGATCCAGAGACTGTATGTCGTCGAGGCCGGAAGACTGCTTATCGATGGCTGTGATATCTCCCTGGTTGATGCCGCCTGGCTTAGGCGCAATATCGGTGTCGTCCAGCAGGAAAACTTTTTATTTAACCGCACCGTCAGGGAAAACATTGCTTTGGTCAATCCGGCAATACAGATGGATGCTGTTGCACAAGCGGCCAGGATTGCTGGAGCAGATGACTTTATTCTTGAACTGCAGGAGGGTTACGACTCGGTCATTGGGGAACACGGCTGTAATCTATCGGGCGGCCAGCGCCAACGTATCGCTATTGCAAGGGCATTGATTACAAATCCCCGCATCCTGATTTTTGACGAGGCTACCAGTGCGCTTGACTACGATTCAGAGCGATTGATACAGGAAAACATGAGTCAGATCTGCCGAGACCGGACGGTGTTAATTATCGCCCACCGACTCACCACCGTGCGCCACTGTGACAGGATCATTGTTCTTGATAAAGGCCGTATTGTTGAGTCGGGCAGCCACGAAGACCTCATTGATATCAATGGCTACTATGCCAGGTTGCACAGCTACCAGAATCACATGCCGGTTATGCGTGAAGTATGCGAGTTCGAAGACGAAAGCTGTACGCCGAAGAGCGGTAAAGTGGAGGTATAGCTGGCATGATTTCATTCTCTATCTTCAAGGGGCTTTGGCGGCAACGGGCAAAACTGGGGGATAACAAGTATTTCTCATTTCAGCGTCAATTCCTGCCCGCTGCGCTGGAGG
Source organism: Porticoccaceae bacterium (assembly GCA_041571855.1). Lineage (GTDB taxonomy): Bacteria > Pseudomonadota > Gammaproteobacteria > Pseudomonadales > Porticoccaceae > JACKOF01. Next base: position 2,037 of record JBFFTH010000071.1, on the reverse strand, counting down.
TAGAGGAAACTCCGCCTTCACCTGTCGGGCGCGGTTTGTGTTTTAGCCTTATAGCGCTGTTTTCTGCCGGTTTGCTGTGGGCCTGCTTTGGTGAAGTGGACATTGTCGTCACCGCACACGGAAAAATCATCCCTAGCGGAAAGGTCAAAATTATTCAGCCATTGGAGGCGGGAACAGTCCGCGAGATATATGTTAAAGATGGCGATACTGTAAAAGAGGGCCAACCACTGATCAGTCTTGATCCAACCTATGCCGAAGCAGATAGTCAACGCGTCCACCAACAAATTGCCAGTGTTTCGATACATAAAGCCTGGCGCGATGCCCTCGAGATCTGGCTTGCGAGTGATCGAAAGGAAGAGGCAATGGTTTCAATTAGCGAGCATGTGGGTGGCGGGGCTCGAACAAAGGCAGAGCAACTTTATCGCCAGCAGCGGGATGAAATTAATGCCAGGGTAGATGTGCTGCAAAAAGAGCTCAGTGCCGCTTTGGCTGAGCAACGCACCGCTCTAGCTGAGTTGGAAAAGGTTGAGATGGCGCTGCCCATTCTGTCGCAGAGGGTTGCAGCCTATAAACATCTGCATGACCAGAAATATGGCGCGAAGGTGCAATATCTAGAGATCTTGCAGCAGCAGGTTGAAATGCAGAGGTCTATCCCGGCGTTGGAAGCGCGTAGTCAACAATTGGCAGAGACTGTAGCTGCCCTGGCGGCGAGGATCGATGCTTATCAGCTGGAACAGCGAAAAAATAACTTGCTGGAAATCTGGCGCCTCGAAAACGAAATTGCCTCGTTGCTTCAGGAGAAAAGAAAAGCTGTGCAGCATCAAAGTCAGCAACTGATGCTGGCGCCTGTCTCGGGTACGGTGCAACAGCTGGCCATCCATACTGTTGGCGGTGTGGTAACTCCTGCCCAGGAACTCATGAAGATCGTGCCGGCCCAAGCGAGTATGGAGATAGAAGCGCTAGTTCAAAACAAGGATATTGGTTTTATCGACCGGGCTCAGACCGCAGAGATTAAGGTAGATGCTTTCAACTTCACCAAATTCGGCGTTATTCAAGCCACGATCAAGAGTGTAGCCCGTGATGCGGTTGCCGATGATGTGCTCGGATGGGTGTTTCCGATGCAATTATTGCTAGAAAAAGAAACGATTGATGTGGCGGGAAAAGAAGTTAGGCTCAGTCCAGGCATGTCTGTCATAGCCGAGGTCAAAACGGGAAAGAGGCGGCTAATTGAGTTCTTTCTGTCACCGCTGTTGCGCTACGGGAAGGAGGGGATTCGTGAGAGATAGAAAACTTTCAGTATTTTCCCGACTTGAAGAGGGGGAATGTTGTATCAACGTTTTGCCACGAGGCAGTAGTAAAGAGAGTATTGGGGCCGGCCGATATCATTTGTTGAGCTTCTTTTCTTGCATTATCAGGGGCTCTGGACTTAACTGCATTCATTCAGGGATGAGTCTCCCGGTCAAAGAGCAAAGGAACTGCGTATGACCACCCGCAAATCTTCTCGACTCCTTTTCAGCAGGCTGACAGCTCTTGCTGTAGTTCTGGTTGCAGGCTGCTCTTCTGAAGAAGCCGGATTGCGTGAGCTTAAAAGGCTCTGTCAAAAAGATGCAGGCCTTACTATCTATAGAACCGTTAAAGCTGATGGCTATTATGATGCCTACTCGGGCAGCGGATGGGGTAATGCTCTTATTAACGGCCCCTATATGTTCTACGAATATTGTGATGATTCGCCTTCCCCATCCAAACACACGGTCATCCCGGAACCCGGCTGTTACCGGCTGACGAAAGTTAGTCGTGATCAAGGTCAATGTGATGGACGAATTGATAAGGTTTTGAACAGGTTTGATCGAACTGGATTTTTTGAATTTAGAAAAAATAATTGTATTGCCGTGGAGAAAATTGAGAAGCCGGAGGCACTCTATAGCTTTTATATTAATTTCAAAAAATGGCATGCGAATAATCAATTTTCAAAGTTTACTCGTTCAGATGTGTTTATAAAAAACAGTATAACCAATTCAATTTTGGGACGTTATGTGG
>JBFFTH010000070.1:0-9728 GCA_041571855.1 Porticoccaceae bacterium | reverse complement strand
GTGCGGGAAATGCTTCAGTCTGCCAACCTGGCGTTCAGCCTGGGGGTTATGCTCGGTGAAGGTGTGACATCGGCCCTCTGGCGTTACGGTAGCGACGAGCAAAAAGCGCTCTACCTGCCTAAACTCATTACCGGTGAGTGGTCCGGCACCATGTGTCTGACCGAGCCCCAGGCGGGTTCAGATCTCGCCGCTGTCAGGACCAAGGCCGTCCCCGAGGGTGATCATTACCGCATCATTGGCGAAAAAATCTATATCACCTGGGGTGACCATCAATTTACCGACAACATCGTACACCTGGTGTTGGCACGTACCCCCGATGCACCGGAGGGCACAAAAGGTATCTCACTGTTTATCGTCAACAAGCGCCAGGTCAATGAAGATGGCTCTGTCGGTGATAAGAACGATGTTTTCCCCGTGGGTGTGGAGCATAAACTGGGCATTCACGCCAGTCCCACTTGCTCGCTCTCATTTGGATCGAATGGCGGCGCCATTGGCTATCTCGTCGGCAAGGAAAACGAAGGGCTCAAATACATGTTCGCCATGATGAACCATGCACGCCTGGGAGTGGGCCTGCAGGGTGTTTCTGTTGGTGAGCGCGCCTATCAGCTCGCCGCAAGTTACGCGAAAGATCGTGTACAGGGGTCCGTTCCCGGACAAGGCAGGGCGACAATTATCAAGCACCCGGATGTAAGGCGGATGCTGATGTTAATGCGTGCACTGACTGAAGGCGGCAGGGCTCTGTCCTATGCAGCCATGGCCCATGAGGATTTTGGCCTGAAAGAGCAGGATCCTGAGAAGAAAAAGTATCACCATCGTCGTGTCGATCTTCTAACGCCGCTGGTTAAAGGCTGGTGTACAGAGGAGTCTGTCGAGATCGCCTCTCTCGGCATGCAGGTGCTTGGTGGTATGGGCTACATCGAAGAATCAGGCGCCCCGCAACTACTACGTGATGCTCGGATTCTGCCCATCTATGAAGGGACCAATGGTATTCAGGCGCTGGACCTGGTTGGCCGCAAATTCCTTATGGATGGCGGCGAAGGGTTGAAAGAGTTGCTGGGGGAAACCCAGGCGCTCGTCAAGGATCTCAAAGCGGCAGGTGACGAGAAGCTCGGCATTATTGCTGATGCGCTGGCAGCCTCACTGGGTGCGGCTCAACAGTCGGCCGAGTTTATTGGTGCCAATGCCAAGGACTGGACTGTAGTAGGCGCTACTGCGTTCGACTTTATGATGTTGATGGGCGGTTTTGTGGCCGGTGACCTTATGGCTCGGGCAGCTCTCGCTGCGGTGAAGTTGAACGAGGCAGGAGAAGGTAATCGTGAGTTCAACGATAACAAGGTTCTGACCGCAACGTTTTTTGCTCAGCATGTCTTGTCGAGAAATCTTGGTTTCGCTGCCTCTATCTGCAACGGCTCAGAAACTATAATGGCGATGGCGGAGGAGTCTTTCTAAGGCTGCTGCAGCCTCGCCTGTTACTTAAAAACCGCTGCCCTTTTTGGGCGGCGGTTTTTTTATAAGCGTTGTTTGTTCAACAGCTCGATAAAGGCGCGACCGGCGTTGGAAAGTGTTTTTTCCCGATGGCGAATAAATCCCAACTGTCTTTCAAGGGCGATACCGTCTACAGGTATCTCGGTGATTCCTTTCTCAAGCATGCTGCTGGGTAACATGCTCCAACCCAGGCCTATGCTCACCATCATGCGAATGGTTTCCAGGTAGTTGGTATCTATAGTGTCTGGATAAGACACCTTATGTTCTTCAAACATTGCCTTGATCATGCGCCCAGTGTAGGTGCCGCTGCCGGGCAAAATGGCCGGATAGGCCGTCAACTCGGCCAATGACCGAGAGCCTGTCGGCGAATAGGACAGCGGGTGGTTTGACGCGGCCATGAATATCATGGGGTCGGGCCAGATCAGCTGAGCATCGATTTTTGGGTGACAGTCAGGTGCCAGGGTAATAACAGCCACTTCAAAATCTCCGTGCAGGATACCCTCGTAGGCTTTTTCCGAATCCATAAAATCGACGTCAATCACTACCTTTGGAAATTGCTGACTGAAGACTTTAAGTGTAGGCGGCAACCGGTGGAGCCCAATATGATGACTTATGGCGAGTCGCAGTCGACCACCCACCTCACCACTGAGATCATTGATGACCTGTCGAGTATCAGCTATTTCCTGGAGAATCCTTCTGGCCCTGGGCAATAGCGCAGAACCGGCTTCAGTCAAAACAACAGTGCGCGATATTCGGTCGAATAACCTGGTTTCCAGCAGTTCTTCAAGAGTTGCTATACGCTTGCTGACAGCCGGTTGTGTCAGGTGAATGGATTCTGCAGCCTCAGAAAATGAGCATTTCTCGGCCACAGCGATAAAAGCCTCCAGTAACTGGCTATCCATGATGACCCCTATCTATTCTAAAAAGGAATACTTTGCATAATAAATATAAATTGTTCTTATTTTATGTAAAGCATAAAATTCGCAGCCTCATAAACTTATCAGGACGAGTTATGACCGCCAAAACCCTCTATGACAAATTGTGGGATGATCATCTGGTTAAACAACGTGCCGACGGGTCGGCGCTAATTTACATCGACCGGCATGTGATTCATGAGGTAACTTCCCCGCAGGCCTTCGAAGGCCTGCGCCTGGCCGGCAGAAAGCCCTGGCGTATAGATACCAATATCGCGACGCCTGACCACAATGTTTCAACTGACAGTGCCGAGAGAGCTGCCGGTGTAGATGGCATTGTCGACGAAACTTCCCGTATTCAGGTAAAAACACTGGATGAGAACTGCGCCGAATTTGGTATTCGTGAATTCACGATGAATGAGATGGGGCAGGGTATTGTTCATGTGATGGGGCCAGAACTCGGCGCTACCTTACCCGGAATGACGGTGGTTTGCGGAGATTCCCATACCGCAACCCACGGCGCTCTTGGCTGCCTGGCTCATGGCATCGGCACATCTGAAGTCGAGCATGTGCTGGCCACACAATGCCTCGTAACCCAGAAAATGAAAAACATGCTGATCAAGGTTGACGGCGAACTGGGCCCTGGGGTGACGCCAAAAGATGTGGTGCTGGCCATCATTGGCAAGATAGGCACGGCCGGTGGCACCGGTTACGCCATAGAATTTGGAGGCAGCGTATTTCGCGACATGAGTATCGAAGGGCGCATGACCGTCTGCAATATGGCGATTGAGGCGGGCGCCCGGGTCGGTATGGTTGCCGTGGATGACAAGACCATTGACTATGTGAAAGGGCGTCGGTTTGCTCCTGGGGGAGAGAACTGGGACAACGCGGTTTCCTACTGGCGCACCCTGCATAGTGACGATGGCGCCGAATTTGATGCAGTTGTAGAAATGCGCGCTGAAGAAATTGCACCCCAGGTGTCCTGGGGCACCTCTCCGGAGATGGTGCTACCTGTCACGGGATTCATTCCTCGCCCAGAGGGGGAGTCGGACCCGGTGAAACGCCAGGGAATCGAAAAAGCACTCCAGTATATGGGGCTGAAGGCAGGCAGGGCTGTCACCGAAATCCCGGTTGATCGCGTCTTTATCGGTTCATGCACAAATTCACGTATTGAGGATATGCGTGCTGCTGCCGAGGTAGTGCGCGGCCGCAAGGTTGCCGAATCTGTCAAGCAGGTGCTGGTGGTGCCCGGCTCGCAGATGGTCAAGGCCCAGGCGGAAGCCGAAGGGCTGGATAAGATTTTCATTGCGGCCGGTATGGAGTGGCGCGAACCCGGTTGCTCCATGTGCCTTGCCATGAATGCAGACAAACTCGGTGCCGGTGAGCACTGCGCATCAACCTCCAACCGCAACTTTGAAGGCAGACAGGGCAATGGCGGGCGCACACACCTGGTCAGCCCGGCCATGGCCGCAGCTGCAGCTATCGCCGGACATATCACCGATGTGCGCGAAATGATGAAGGAGGTTAATTGATGAAAGCCTTTACCGTACATAAAGGACTGGTTGCGCCCATGGATCGCGCCAATGTCGATACCGACATGATCATTCCAAAGCAGTTCCTTAAATCCATCAAGCGGACGGGTTTCGGGCCCAACCTGTTTGACGAGATGCGCTATCTGGACGAGGGCAAGCCCGGTCAGGATGCCAGTCAGCGCCCCTTAAATATGGAGTTTCCCCTGAACTGGCCACGCTACCAGGGCGCATCAATTTTGCTCGCGCGTGAGAATTTTGGTTGTGGGTCCAGTCGCGAACATGCGCCCTGGGCGCTGGATGATTACGGATTTCGCGCTGTGATCGCCCCCAGTTTTGCCGACATTTTCTTTAATAATTGCTTTAAAAATGGTTTATTACCGATTGTTTTAAAAGAGGAAACTGTTTCAGATTTGTTTGCCGAGCTAGAGTCGAAAGAGGGTTTTTCTCTTACTGTAGATCTGGATCGCCAGCTGGTGATTAAGCCAGACGGCGCTGAACTGCCGTTTGAGGTCGACGCTTTCCGCAAGCACTGTCTGCTGAATGGTCTGGACGACATTGGGCTCACTTTGCAGCACGAGGATGAAATTCGACAGTTCGAAGCCAACCACAGCCAGAAGTTTCCCTGGCTTTACAATGTCATACAGTAAATATCAGCAACCCTGTTAGAGAGCTATTCTGAAAGAACCATGAGAAATGTATTGATACTGCCCGGTGACCACATCGGTCCGGAAATCATCGCCGAAGCGGTCAAAGTGCTGAGGAAAGCAGACCAGAAATTTGACCTGGGTTTACAGTTTGAAACCGGGCTACTCGGCGGCGCTGCTGTCGATGCCTGTGGCGAACCCTGCCCGGCAGAGACTCTCAACAAGGCGCGCGACGCTGATGCCATTCTGATGGGGTCTGTCGGCGGGCCGGAGTGGGACACTATCGAGCGAAATATCAGGCCAGAGCGTGGCCTGTTGAAAATCCGCTCGGAGCTGGAACTCTTTGGCAATCTTCGCCCGGCGATTCTCTACCCGCAACTGGCCCAGGCCTCATCGTTAAAGCCCGAGGTGGTTTCAGGGCTCGATATCCTGATCGTACGAGAATTGACCGGTGGTATTTATTTTGGAGAACCGCGCGGCATTCGTACCCTGGAAAACGGTGAGCGCGAGGGCTACAACACTTACAAGTACTCCGAGTCCGAGATACTCCGGATCGGCAAACTGGCTTTTGAGGCTGCAATGGTTCGCAACAGGCGCGTCTGCTCGGTGGATAAGGCCAATGTACTGGAGGCCACCGTCCTCTGGCGTGAAGTGATGGAGCAAGTTGCAGAGGACTATCCGGAGGTGGAGTTGAGCCACATGTATGTCGACAATGCGGCTATGCAGTTGGTGAGAGCGCCCAAGCAGTTCGATGTAATCGTAACAGGGAATATGTTTGGCGATATTCTCTCTGACGCCGCTGCCATGTTGACCGGTTCCATCGGGATGCTGCCTTCTGCCTCTCTGGACAAGAGTGGAAAGGGGCTCTACGAACCCTGCCACGGATCCGCACCCGATATTTCGGGGCAGGGCATTGCCAACCCTCTGGCGACCATTCTCTCGGGCGCCATGATGTTGCGTTACTCTTTGGATGCAGCCACAGCGGCAAATGCCATTGAAAAGGCAGTCAGTGATGTGCTGGACCTGGGTTTGCGGACGGCGGATATTTTCACCGATGGCATGACCCGGGTAGGGACAGAAGAAATGGGCGACGCTGTCGTCTCTGCGCTTTAACAGACAAAAGATAGGTTGATTTAAAATGAAAAAAGTAGGTTTTGTAGGCTGGCGTGGCATGGTCGGTTCTGTGTTGATGGATCGCATGCGCGCCGAAAACGATTTCAGCGATATTGAGCCGGTATTTTTTACCACCTCCCAGCACGGTCAGCCCGGTCCGGATATCGGCAAAGAGGTGGCTTTGTTGCAGGACGCCAACAGTGTTGAAGCACTGCGCGAGATGGATATTATCGTCACCTGTCAGGGTGGCGATTACACCCGAGCAGTTTACCCACAGTTGCGTGACAGCGGCTGGGATGGCTACTGGATCGATGCCGCTTCAGCATTGCGGATGGCCGATGATGCCCTTATCGTGCTGGACCCTGTCAATCTCAATGTGATCCAGCACGGCATCGACAGCGGTGTTAAGAATTTTGTGGGCGGCAACTGTACCGTCAGCCTGATGCTGATGGCTCTGGGTGGGCTTTTCAGCGAGGGCCTGGTCGAATGGGCGACATCCATGACCTATCAGGCGGCATCCGGTGCCGGTGCCCAGAATATGCGCGAGTTGATTGCCCAGATGGGCGCGATCGAAACAGCGGTAACCGATGAACTGGCCGACCCGGCTTCGGCCATTCTCGACATTGATCGCAAAGTGGCTGATGTCATGCGCAGCGATGCCTTTCCGGTCGACAATTTTGGCGTGCCGCTGGCTGGCAGTCTGATACCCTGGATCGATGTGCAGCTGGAGAACGGTCAGAGTAAAGAGGAATGGAAAGGCCACGTCGAGACCAACAAAATCCTTGGTCGCTCGGACAACCCCGTTGCCATTGACGGCATCTGCGTGCGTATCGGGGCCATGCGCTGTCACAGCCAGGCGCTGACAATCAAGTTAACCAAAGACGTGTCGCTGGAAGAGATTCAAAGCATCCTGGCCGAGGCCAATGACTGGGTGAGGTTGATTCCCAACGACAGGGAGCAGAGCATTAGAGAACTTCACCCGGCAGCGGTGACAGGACATTTACACGTACCCGTTGGTCGTCTGCGCAAGATGAATATGGGCAATGAATACCTCTCCGCCTTTACGGTGGGCGATCAGTTATTGTGGGGTGCCGCAGAGCCATTGCGCCGGATGCTGCGGATACTGTTGCGGGCCTGATTTGCTGCAAATCTGTGCGTCAGGTCAAGGAAACTGAAGATCGGCACCCGGTTATGTGGTGAAATTTAACCCTGAGCAGTTGAACAATGGCTTTTTGTCATAAATACTTGCGACGTGATATTAGTGTCTGTCTGGAAAATCAGCTCAATTTCGAGCTGGAAATACCCATAGTACCTGCAAACGCTGTTTTGCAGGGCAACAAGGTTAACCAAGGATAAAATAATGAATTCGCGCAAAACCATTATAGCTGCAGGACTGGCCGGCTTGCTGGCTTCATCCGGCGCAGTGGGCCTGGGGCTCGGAGAAATCAAGCAGTTCTCGGCGCTCAATGAGCCGCTGGTGGCCGAAGTCGAACTTTTTGGCGTTGGCGACCTTTCCCAGTTGGAGATTCTGGCCAACCTCGGGTCTCGACAAGACTTCGCCCAGGCCGGGGTAGACCGTGAATTCTTTTTGGCCGACCTTAAATTTGCCGTCGATCTGAGTGATAAAAACCGGCCATTGATCCGTATCACCTCTCAGAAGCCGGTGAAGGAGCCCTACCTGGATTTTCTGATGGAAGTGCAGTGGCCTTCAGGCAGGCTCTTGCGCGAATACACATTGCTGCTGGACCTTCCGATTTTTACGGAGGGCTCCCCAAGGGCAAAGCCGGTTGAGGCTGCGAGTACATCTCGACAGCCTCGGCCTTCGTCCAGCGGTCAGTCATCTGCAAGCACAGACAGAACAACCTTACCGGCATTAAGTGCAGGTGACAGCTATCGCGTTCAGTCCGGGGATACACTCTGGAAGATTGCACAGAAAGCCCGGCCCAGCGGGACGACCCTTCACCAGACAATGGCTGCCATTCACCAGGGCAACCCAGAGGCATTTATCAACGGTGATGCCAACCTGTTGAAGAGTGGCTCAGTTTTGCGTCTACCTGAGAGCTCAGATATCGCCAGCATCGATCACCAGCAGGCGTTACAGCAACTGCAGCCTTCAACGTCGCCGACAGCCTCTGTCGAGGAGCCAGTTGCTGATACCGAAGTTATGCTGGATGCCTCGGCGACTGATAGCGATGCCGCTGCGCAGACTACAGAAGAGGGGCGCCTGAAGTTAACCTCGGCGCTGCCGGATGAAAATATCCCCCCCTCTGCCACATCTGAAGCCATAGATGATTCGGTCACCGATCAGGCAGGCACCTCTGCAGAAGTAGCTGCCGACGTCATCCAGAACGATCTGACCATTGTTCAGGAGGAGCTGGATAAAACCAGCCGGGAGAATGCCGAGTTGCGTGAAAGGTTGAGCCAGCTTGAGCAGCAGATAGCGACCATGCAGCGCTTGATGGAGCTGAATGACCCGAATTTTGCCGCACTACAGCAACAGATAACCGCTGAGGGGGAGTCTGATACACCGGCGTTGCAGCCCGAATCAGCAGAAGATGATGTTGCCAGCGCGGAAATTGCCGCAGGCCAGCCTGGGGTAGAAAAGGATACGTCCAGCCTGCTCGACTGGCGCCACTGGCTCAACATCCTGATGTATCCACTGCTTGCTTTGTTAGCCATCATTCTCATGATCTTCCTGCTGTTTCGCAATCGCGGTGATGAAGACGACGACGATTATCTGTTGCGTGATGAAGAGAGGTTTTTGAAACCAGGCGATGAGCAGGAGACAGAGGAAGAAGAAAATATCGACTCCCTCACGCCCGAAGAACTGGCAATTGCCGAATCCCTGGGTGAAAGACTTACCCGTGATGAGATGTCTGGTCTTGAACTGAATGAGGGTGAAGAGGTAGACCCCCTTGGTGAGGCTGACATTTATCTTTCCCTGGATGATTACGGTCAGGCTGAAGACCTTCTGCAGTCGGCTCTCGAGAAAGAGCCGGACAATACCGACCTGCACCTCAAACTGCTCGAAGTCTACGCGGCGAGTGAGGCTGTGGATAAGTTTGCCGCGCAAAAAGTCTCTCTTGATGCGCTTGGCGACCCGGTGGCTTCATTCAAAGCGCAACAGCTTGCAGACGAGCTGACTGGTGGCGCGGAGCAAATCCGGGCAGAGGCAGAGGCAGAGGCAGAGGCAGAGGCAGCAAACCTTGATATTTCCGGCTTGGCAACCGGGCCGGCGGCTGATGCGCCCAAAGGTGTACACGAGACCGCCGAAGATTTGCCGCAAGCAGCAGAAGAGGCGGCCGCTGAGGGTGATGAGTTCGATTTGGAGCTTGATTTGGCTGGTTTTGGTCTGGATGAGGAAAGCCAAAGCGAGATAACCAGCGCAGAGCAGGGTGCGTCTGAGGCACCGGTAACTGAAACTGAGCCAGACCTTGATCTGGATCTTGAGTTAAGCGACGAGCCAGAGCTGGATATCGACCTGGGGCAAACCAAGCCGGAGAGTGCTGAAGCTGGTCAACTCGAAGACATCACAACAGAAGATTTCATGGCAGACATTGATGCAGATCTCGATATGCTGTCGGATTCCGATGAGTGTTCTACCAAGCTTGATTTGGCCGAGGCCTTTGTCGAGATGGGTGACCGCGAAGGCGCCAGGGAAATTCTCGAAGAGGTGTTGGCAGAGGGCAATGATGAGCAAAAAGACAGGGCAAAATCCCTGATTGATGCCATCTCCTAGCGCCCACTGGTGAAGGCAAACAATCCTGCTGTGGATTCCGCTGCCCGCGCACCCGGCAGTTGTTTGCTCCCTGAGGGCGTAAAGCGTATTGCCGCAGCAGTCGAATATGACGGCAGCCTGTTTTGTGGCTGGCAGCGCCAGTCTCATAGTCCGGGGGTTCAGGAGGCGGTCGAAAAGGCACTGTCTGTTGTTGCCGATGAGAAAATCCAGCTGGTCTGTGCCGGTCGAACGGATACCGGAGTCCACGCCACAAACCAGATCGTCCACTTTGACACCAGCGCCGCTCGCGCCCCCCGCAGTT
>JBFFTH010000069.1:0-9932 GCA_041571855.1 Porticoccaceae bacterium | reverse complement strand
GCATGGCTGCGTCAGGGTTGCCCCCATTGCGCAATATTCCCCACTGCTGCCTCCCGTAGGAGTCTGGACCGTGTCTCAGTTCCAGTGTGGCTGATCATCCTCTCAGACCAGCTACGGATCGTCGCCTTGGTGGGCTTTTACCCCACCAACTAGCTAATCCGACGCAGGCTCATCCAATAGCGCGAGGCCCGAAGGTCCCCCGCTTTCCCCCGTAGGGCGTATGCGGTATTAGCTTGGGTTTCCCCAAGTTGTCCCCCACTACTGGGTAGATTCCTACGCGTTACTCACCCGTCCGCCGCTGTACTCACCCCGAAGGGCTTTCTCGCTCGACTTGCATGTGTTAGGCCTGCCGCCAGCGTTCAATCTGAGCCATGATCAAACTCTTCAGTTTAATCTTTTACCTCTACCTTTCGATAAGAGGGAGCAGTTTCACTAAACCAGTGGTACTACTCAAAAACTTGGCTCAAATACTTTGGCTTACCAAATTCGTATGAATCGATGAGTTACTTGCATTTGATGATTCGTTGTCGCCTGAATCGTCTCAGCAAGCACCCACACATATTATCTGATCAATTTTTAAAGAACGTTTGCTCCGTAGAGCGGGCTGCGCATTATAAAGTTCGCCGCCTTGTTGTCAACAAAAAGTGATCGATTATTTAAACATTCGACCATTTTTGTTTCCGCTTGGGTTACCCTCGAAGCGGGCGCGCATTATAAAGTTCGCTGCCTTCTTGTCAACAAATAATCCGATTAATTTTTTAACAATTTGTCGGGGTTTTTCGTTGCCGCTTCAGGGTTAACCCCCGAAGCGGACGCGCATTCTAGCGCTTTCGGTCCCACTGTCAACGGCGTTCAGCAAAAAAACTGAAATATTTTTCGGACCGGTTATGTTCAACTTAAAAATCAGCAAGTTACGAGCGAAAAAAAAGCCGGCCTTGACACCGGCTTGTAGCGCTACAGGTTGAAATTCAGACCAATTCAAACAGGTGATGTTTTTTCTTGCCCATCTTAACCATAAAGAATCGACCAAACAGGGCATCGGGCGCGGAAAAGCACCCGGCCGCATTCATCATATCTTCCAGCCCCAGCTGCTTATTATTCACCAGCACCGCCTTCCTGCCGAGAGCGTCCTTGACCTCGCGACCGGCTTTAGCCATCCCCGCCTCCGACAGTATGGCAGTCAACGGCTTTTCGAAATCGGCGGCCGAGATGTCGCTGGCAGGCATCCCGTCCTGCTTGAGTTGCTCAAGGTCAGACTCGGTCAGGGTCTCGAGCCCACCGGAAAACAGCGCGTCAGTAATTCGCTGCGCGGCAGCAAGCCCCTCGTCACCGTGCACCAATTGCGTCACCTCCCTGGCCAACACTGGCTGTGCCGACTTGCGCCCGGCAGATTCGGTGTCAGCCTTTTCAATGCTTTCAATCTCTTCTACAGGGAGGAAGGTAAAATAACGCAGAAATTTGTAGACATCAGCATCCGCCGTGTTGATCCAGAACTGATAGAAGGCATAGGGCGAGGTCTTGGCTGCGTCCAGCCAGACAGTACCACTCTCTGTTTTGCCAAACTTGGTGCCATCCGCCTTGGTGACCAGCGGCAGGGTCATACCGAACACCTGATTGCCATTGAGGCGCCGCGTCAGGTCAATGCCTCCGGTGATATTCCCCCACTGGTCTGAACCACCGATCTGCAGGGTACAGCCGTGCAGGCGGTTAAGCTCTGCAAAATCGAAGGATTGCAGCAACATGTAGGTAAACTCGGTGTAAGAGATGCCGGCGCCATCCCTATCCAAACGTTGCTTCACCGACTCCTTGTTGACCATATTGTTGACAGAAAAATGCTTGCCCACATCCCGCAGGAAGGTGAGCAGCTCCATGCCGCCGATCCAGTCCAGATTGTTAACCACTTCAGCAGCGCTTGGGCCGTCATCAAACTCGATAAACTGTGACACCTGTCGGTGGATCTTCTCCACCCAACCTGCCACAACATCCGGAGTATTGAGCTTACGCTCCTGGCTTTTGAAACTCGGGTCGCCAATCAGGCCGGTAGCGCCTCCAACCAGCGCAATTGGCTTGTGACCCGCCAACTGGAAGCGTCGCAGCGTCAGCAACGGCACCAGACTGCCGATATGCAGACTGTCAGCGGTGGGATCAAAGCCGCAATAGAGGGTGCGGACGCCAGCGGCGAGGTGGTCTTCCAGCTCACCACCCCCGGTCATCTGGGCCACCAGCCCACGGGCCTTAAGATCAGCGATCAGGTCTAGGTTTTGGGATGCCATAGCTTGCCACTTTCAGCTCAATTAAAATGAGCGCAAACCATACCGGATCTCTCTGCAAATACAAGATCATAGGCCCTGAAATCCGGCCTTTTGCTGGCAATTGAGCATCGCATCGAGGCGGTTTTTTTGCTATAAACTGCAGCTATAATCAAAACACCGCCTGCACTAGCGAAAATTTCCCGGAGATCCCATGTCACAGGCCAGCTACAAGAGCCGCTCTTTAACGCAAGCAATAAAACCTAAGGAGCTGCCAAAGACCTATCTGCTTGCCGCCGCCGGCATCGCACTTGCCCTGGCAACACTCTTCTCACTCCTGCCAACCGAGAGCGCTTCAGCAAATCAGCAGAGCAATGAAATCGCGCTCAACTTTACTGCCATGGCCAGCACGCCGGAACAGCCGACGGCTTCTGACAGCGAACCCGAGGCGGAAGACGAACTCCAATGGCAAACGGAAACTGTCCGCAGTGGCGACAACCTCACCACCATTTTCAAGCGCGCATCACTGGGTGCCGCCGACGTCTACAAGCTGGCCACTTCCGGCGAGCATGCCAAAGTACTGACAAGAATGCGTCCCGGTGAGGAGTTAGCACTCGGTTTCGACAGCGATCGCCTGCTGGCAAAAGTGGAGTACAAGAAGAACCGTCTTGAATCCTACCTGTTCAAGCGCAACGAAAACGGTTTCAGCAGTGAACACATTATCCTGGAACCCGAAATCTTCACTGCTTTTCGCGAGGGAGAGATCGAGAATTCTCTCTTTCTGGCCGGAGAGCAAGCCAACCTGGCCCCCGGGCTAATCATGGAACTCGCCAACATCTTCGGCTGGGATATTGATTTTGTATTCGACATAAGAAAGGGCGACCGCTTCTCTCTCATATATGAAGAGAAGTTTCTCGATGGCGAAAAAATCGGCGACGGCAGCATCCTGGCTGCCGAGTTTGTCAACCAGGGCAAAACTTACCGCGCGGTGCGCTATCAGCATGAGAATGGCCAAGCCGAATACTACACGCCAGATGGACTCAGCATGCGCAAGGAATTCCTGCGTGCACCCCTGGATGTCTTCCGCATCAGCTCTCATTTCAACCTGCGGCGCAAACATCCGATCCACAAAAAGATCAAGGCTCACCGCGGCGTGGACTACGCTGCCCCGCGCGGGACTCCGGTTTATGCTGCCGGCAACGGCAAGGTCATTGCGTCTGGCTACAGCAAGGCCAACGGCAACTATGTCTTTATCCAGCATGGGCAGAAGTACATCACCAAATATTTGCACCTGAACAAACGACATGTCCGCAAGGGGCAAACTGTCACCCAGCGGAAAGTGATAGGGACTGTTGGCTCCACCGGCTACGCCACCGGCCCGCACCTGCACTATGAATTCCTGGTCAACGGTGTTCACCGCAACCCCCGCACAGTGGATCTGCCGCAGGCCAGGCCCATCGACAAAAGCATCAGAACACAGTTCGACCAGTCCGCCGAACGCCTTCTGGCCAAACTTGACAGCTACAGCCAGGGTCTGAGACTGGCGATGGCGGGTACTGCAGACGCCTCAAGCCAATAGCGGCCATGTCGGCACAGCTGTTCATCGGCCTGATGTCTGGCACCAGTGCCGACAGCATCGATGCCGCACTGCTTTCATTTGAGGATAACACCGCCAACCTGCTGGCTCACCACAGCGCTGATATTTCTGATCTGCAGAAGGAAATATTCGCCCTCGCCCAGCCAGGGGAAAACGAAATACAGCGCCTCAACCAGCTGGATCGGGAACTGGGCATCCGCTTCGCGGAGGCGACCAACCATCTCCTGACAATCAGCAACCGCAGCGCCGGGGATGTAGCCGCGATTGGCAGTCACGGGCAGACTATTCGCCATCAACCACCGGGATGCAAGGCCTGCGAACACGCCTTTAGCCACCAGATCGGCGACCCAAACACCATTGCCTTCCTCACCGGCATCACCACTGTCGCCGACTTCCGCCGCCGGGATATTGCCGCCGGCGGCCAGGGCGCACCGCTGGTGCCAGCCTTTCACAGGGCAGTTTTTGAAAAAAACGGGGTTTGTCGCGCCATCGTCAATATCGGCGGCATGGCCAACATTACCTGCCTGCCCGGTGATGGCACACTGCTCGGCTTCGATACCGGCCCCGGCAATGTGTTAATGGATGGCTGGATAAAGCAACACCTGCAACAGCCCTATGACAATAAAGGCCAGTGGGCGACAACGGGAGAGCTGCTGCCTGAGCTTTTACAACAGATGTTGCAGCACCCCTACTTCTCGCTGCCTGCACCAAAAAGTACCGGCCGCGAGGCCTTCAACATGGATTGGCTGGCTTCTATTTTGCCGATGATTACTGCCGCCGAGGATGTACAGGCAACACTGCTTGACCTCACCGCGGCAAGCATTGTTGATGCCCTAACCACCCTGCCAGGGCCTGTTGAAGAAATATACCTGTGTGGTGGCGGCGCCTTTAACACCGCCCTGATCAACCGCATTGCCACCCTGGCAACCCCGGTGCCAGTCAACACTACCGCTGCACTGGGCATGGATCCGAAGTGGGTGGAAGCTGCCGCCTTCGCCTGGTTGGCCAGGCAAACCCTGGCAAACCAATCGGGCAATGCCCCGGAGGCGACTGGCGCCAGCAGGGCGCTGGTTCTGGGCGGAATCTACCCGGCCTAGACGGTTTGCCCAAGCAAGCGCTTTATCAAATATACGTGTGTGTTTCTTTCTCTATCAGGCGGGCGATTTAATTGGGCCCGTGCAGCACAAACACCACTGGTGGCAACCGCAGCGGGCCTGGCTTGCCGATACAAGCTCTTTCAGCGCGAGAGAACCATGGGGCTTGTGGCACCGAAGCCCGGTTGTCCGGCGAAACCGCCGCAGAAGTTACCAGTCCGGCCAGCAGCAACAAAAGACGTGTTAACTGCTGAGCTTGAAAAACTAGACCGAAAAGGAGGAGCCGCAACCACAGGTGGTGGCCGCATTGGGATTGCTGATAGTAAAGCGCGACCCCTCCAGCCCCTCCTGGTAGTCCACCGTCGAACCTGAAAGGTACTGAATACTTAGAGAGTCGACCACCACCGTCGCACCACCGACAGTAACGGCGGTGTCATCTTCGGCCGCCACCTCGTCAAAACTGAACCCGTACTGAAAACCTGAGCAGCCACCGCCGGTGACAAATACCCGCAACTTGAGGTCAGAATTGCCTTCCTCCTCAACCAAGCTGTTAATTTTTGCCACCGCGCTGTCCGTCAGATAGATCGGACTGGGGGTGAAGGTCTCTATACCGGACATATTTTCTCCAGATGCACCAGGGCAGCCGTGCAATTGATTGCAAAACAGGGAGCCTATATGGGGGCAGTTTACCTGTTTACAACCTCCCGACTCAGCCTTCAGCCTGCTCCTCGTTAGCTTCCATCTTTAACACTTTGGCTGACTCATGCACAAAACTGCCGTTTACCTGCGCACCCTTTTCGATCTCAACCAGAGCGTAATGCACATCTCCTTCGACCACGGCGTTGGATGCCAGTTCGACATAACTCTGCGCCTGGATAACGCCCTCCACCCGGCCATTGACAACCACATTGGGCACCCTGACATCGCCTCGCACATGCCCCTGCTGCAGCACCCTGACCCGGGCTTCCGTATCCTCTGCAGCGAGAATATTGCCGCTCACCTCACCTTCAATTTCAAGGTTACCCGAAAAATGAATATCGCCCTTTACGTGCGTACCACAGGCTATCAATGTGGTCGCGCCCGCAGAAAATGACTTCCCGGTTTTTTTCTGTTTCATGACTTGCTCCTTACAGCTCTCCAACCAAACAATCTTTCGACCCTTCTACTTTCTTTATCTTCCTGCCAGGCTTCCACTCTCACCACATGGGGCTGAAAACCCGCTGGCAACTTTATGACACCGCGCTGGATATCGAAATACTTGAAACTCAGTTCAAGGGGCATCGATGAGAGGTTGTCATCCAGGGCATCCAGCGTGAATGTCTTCTTGATACCATTTATTTCGCCTTCGATTACCACATTGACCCTGACACTGATCGGCCGCAGTGAAGACTTGTTCTGCTGCACCACCAAGCGGTAGGCCACCTCGCCATTGGTCAAGTCTCTCAACGCCAGCTCTCTTACCAGCAGACCATCCGGAAGGGTGTCATCCTGCATCAGGTTCCGGTACAGCTTCAACTCCGCCTCGTCCTTGCTCAACTGCTCCTGGAGCGATACTACCTCTTTGCGCGTTTCCTGCAGTGCAAGACGGTCAATCTCCGAAGCCATCAGGGCATTAACAAGTTGCTGCTCGAGGTCAGCACTGTCGCCTTCAAGC
Organism: Porticoccaceae bacterium; assembly: GCA_041571855.1. GTDB lineage: Bacteria > Pseudomonadota > Gammaproteobacteria > Pseudomonadales > Porticoccaceae > JACKOF01. Next base: position 3,338 of record JBFFTH010000069.1, on the reverse strand, counting down.
ACAGCGAGCTGTTTCTCAAGCTGTTGCTTCTCCGCCACTGCCTGACCAAAAGTTTTCGCGCCGACAAAATAGCCAGCAGCAAAAACAGCAACCACGCCCAGAATAGCGGCCCATATCAGCAGGCGCCGGCGACTGACATTGTGACAGCGGACAACCAGCCGCTCTCCCGCCTTCAGCATCAGGGCAGCAGCGCCGGTGCGCTGAGGCCACAGTTCTCCGGCAGACCAAACATAAGATTCATGTTCTGAACCGCCTGGCCGGAAGCACCTTTCACCAGGTTGTCTTCCACCACCAGCACAACGACCTTATTCCCAGCCTGGGGGCGAAAGACACTGATACGACAGAAATTGCTGCCCCTCACGGTTCTGGTCTGTGGGTGGCTTCCGGCGGGCATGACATCGACAAAAGGCTCATCTTTATAACGGTTTTCAAAAAGTTGCTGCAGATCTACACTGGTATCTGTCAGCGTCGCATAGAGGGTTGAATGAATGCCGCGGATAATTGGCAGCAGGTGCGGCACAAAGGTGAGACTTACATCGCCACCGGAAATATCTGCCAGCCCCTGTTCAATTTCCGGCAGATGTCGGTGACCGGCAACACCATAGGCCTTAAAACTGTCACTGGTCTCTGCCAGCAGGTTATCCACACTGGCTTGCCGACCTGCACCGCTGACACCCGACGCCGAATTGGCAATCAAATCCCGTGGATCTATCACGCCTTGTTCCAGCAGCGGCAAAAAGCCCAGCTGGACACTGGTGGGATAACAGCCGGGACAGGCGATAAGGCGCGCCTGTTTGATTTTTTCCCGGTTGACTTCCGGCAACCCGTACACGGCCTCCTCCACCAACTCAGGACAGGCGTGGGTCTGCTTGTACCACTTTTCCCACAGCGCAATATCCCGTATGCGGAAATCCGCAGACAAGTCCACCACACGAATACCCTTATCGAGCAGTGCGGCAACACTGGCCTGAGCCACGCCGTGAGGCGTAGCAAAGAAAACCACATCACACTGATCCAGTGAACCATCTGCGGGGTCACTAAAACACAAGTCCAGGTGGCCTCTGAGACTCGGGAACAGGTCGCAAACCGCTCTGCCGGCCTCGGCCCGGGATGTAATCGCTACCAGCTCTACCTGGGGATGGGCAACCAGTATCCGCAACAGCTCTACTCCGGTATAACCGGTACCACCTACAATGCCTGCTTTTATCACCCCAAATCTCCCTGTTCTGTTATTGCCTTTTTTGTCCGACAGCGGACAAGCTGCCTATAATAGCCGAATCTTGAACTGTTTGGAGACGAAGCCATCAGATCTCGCCGCTCGATACAAACATTTCTGCCGGATTATACCGACAGGCAGCTGTCTAATTTTCGTTACCGCCTTGCTCACGCGGATGCCCTGCCCCAAATGGCCATCATGGGCGTTATCAGCGGCTTACTGACCGCGTTAATTGCCCTGCTCTTTCGGCTCGCTGTTGATTTGCCACTTGAAACGCTGCTGCCGGCTGGCAGCGAATCCTTCGAGTCACTGCCACACCAGTTGCGCTTTGCCCTGCCACTTGCAGGTGCAGTGCTGATCGGACTGATTTTTCATTTCTCCGACCCCAATTACCGTGAGGGCAGTGTCCGCCATGTCATTGACCGCCTTCAATATCACCAGGGCTACCTGCCCCGCGGCAACGCCCTGATGCAATTTTTCTCTGCCGCCATTGCCCTGCTGTCCGGCGCTTCCGTGGGGCGCGAAGGACCTGCGGTTCACCTCGGTGCGGCAAGCTCAAGCCAACTGGGCAAAAGCCTCAAACTGCCGAATAATAGCTTGCGCATTCTGGTGGGTTGCGGTGTTGCCGGCGCCATATCGGCCTCGTTTAACACCCCCCTGGCCGGTGTCATTTTTGCCATGGAAGTGGTGCTGATGGAGTACACCATTGTCGGTTTCATCCCGGTGATTCTGGCCTCGGTTTCCGGCGCGGTTCTGTCCAGGTTGGCGTTTGGTGACGAACCGGCATTCTCGATACCGGTAATCCAGACGGGCTCTCTGCTGGAGTTGCCGCTGGCAATTATCACAGGCCTATTTATCGGACTTCTCGCCGCCCTGACCCTGAAGCTCTACCAGAACACCACAAAGAAGCAATCGTGGCCTATCCTGTTGCGTGCTGTCCTGGTCGGCCTGCTGACCGGCGTCTTCGCCATGGCCGTGCCCCAGATCATGGGCATTGGCTATGACACCCTGGAACAGGCCATGCTGGGACAACTGGGCCTGGGAATCCTCTCCGTCATCGTTATCGCCAAGTTGATCGCCTCGACTGTCACTGTAGGTCTCGGCATGCCCGGAGGCATTATCGGCCCCAGCCTGGTGATCGGTGCCTGCGCCGGCTCCCTGATCGGCATTCTGGGCAACCAGTTCTATCCCGGAGACTCTACCCACGCCGGCTTTTACGCCATTCTCGGCATGGGCGCCATGATGGGGGCCGTTCTCAATGCACCACTGGCGGCACTGATGGCAATCATGGAGATGACCTACAACCCGCATATCCTGATGCCTGGCATGCTCACTATCGTGGTCGCCACCATCACTGCCCGCATGACCAGCCATTTGCCCGGAATTTTTTCCATTGGCAGGGATCGCAGCGACTATACCTCACCGGTGTTTCAGATGCTGAGCCGCGCCGGCGTCACCAGCCTGATGGCTAAAGATTTTGCCCGACACTCCAGGCATATCACGCCGGAAAAGGCACGCCAGCTACTGGACGAGAAACCCCGCTGGCTACTGGTGGAAGATCTGGGTGAAGAGAAATATATCCTGCGGCCCGCAGATCTCGCACTCTACATGGAACAGGAAGATTTCACCGATCCCGATCGCGATGAAACCATTGACCTGCACAAGATACCCGCCGAGCGCAGCCTGCTGCTACCGATCCACCGTGAGGCCACGCTGCTCGAAGCACTGCTGAAAATGAAGCAGCATAACGGCCGGGCGGTTTATGTTCATCAACCGGCAGCGCCGCTGATGAGCGAAGTAGCTGGTATCATCACCCTCGAAGATATCGACAATTACTATCACTAATCAATTACAAGAGGTTTACCACCATCATGAAAGCACTGGTTATCGACGGCTATTCCTGGTTCAAGGCCTTCCACCTGATCAGCATGGTGTGCTGGTTCGCCGCACTTTTCTACCTGCCGCGCCTGTTTGTCTATCACGCCAGCGTGGAGGACGATATCAGCAACCAACGCTTCAAGGTCATGGAGCGAAAACTCTACCGCGGCATTGCCAACCCGGCCATGATCGCCACCATTATTTTCGGCCTGGCCCTGTTCGCCTCCTCCCCCGGCTACTACCT
>JBFFTH010000068.1:0-9986 GCA_041571855.1 Porticoccaceae bacterium | reverse complement strand
GCTCATAATAAACATCATGATAAACCGGGTTAAAATCAGCGCTTGGCAAAGCCTGAAACTCAGGCTATATTATCCGCATGAACAGCCCAATTAACAGAAAATCAAGCCAAAACCAGGGCGCATCGCACTGGGTGGGTTTTTCTGTGTTTGTCGCTGCTTGTAAAGGTTGTGGAGGAACGGGATATTGCGAATCACTTGTCCAAGCAACCATCTGGCGGCGGGCAGGAGAGCTGTTATCAGCGCCGCCAGCCAGTGTGCACGACCTGTGGCGACGGCAAAAAACACCAGTGCCAGAAGCGCCATGAAACCGCCTTTCACCAGTAGCTTTTTTCTTTCATCGCCCTCGCGGCGTCCAAGCTCCTTCCAGAAGAGAAAGACCAGGGCGACAATAACAAGGAGAACAATGATTCTGGGCACGTCTATATTTTCCACGGTTGTGAAGTAGCATTTTAACAAGACGTTTGCGCAATGCCGATATTCTAGAGGCGGATAGAGAGGTTTTATATGCCCTTTTCCCTAGTAACAGTTGTCGCCAGAGTCTGCATCGCTTATTGTGCTAATAATCCTCGGAACAGGAATTTAAGATAAGATGCATGAAGAGTTCCTGACTATGCTGGTCGCCATAGTGATGCTGGGTGCTGTTGCACAGTGGCTGGCATGGTGGCTAAAACTACCCTCGATTTTATTTCTGCTGTTGTTTGGCCTGCTGGCCGGCCCGGTTGGCGGCTGGCTTGACCCAGACCTGTTGCTGGGTGATTTGCTGTTCCCTTTCGTCTCTCTTGGGGTGGCTGTGGTCCTCTTTGAAGGTGCGCTGACGCTGCGTTTCAGGGATATTCGAGGGCATGGTCAGGTGGTTTCCAACCTGGTGACCTGGGGGGCTACGCTGGGCTGGCTGCTGATGGCGGGAGGTTTTTATGCTTTCGCAGGCTTTGAATGGCCGCTTGCGCTGCTGTTTGCGGCGCTGATTGTGGTTACAGGCCCCACGGTGATTATTCCGCTGCTCCGAAACGTGAGGCCAACACCCGCTGTCTCCCAGATTCTGCGCTGGGAGGGTATTCTGATTGATCCTATCGGCGCCATATTTGCGGTGCTGGTCTTCGAGTTGATCTTGTCCGGGTTTCGGGGTTCCTCCTACCTGGTGATTCTGCAGGAATTGTCAACCGGGGTAATTGCCGGCGTTGCAGGCGGGTATTTTTTAGCCGAGATGTTGCGTCGTCACCTGGTTCCCGAGTACCTCAGGAATGTCCACGCGTTATCGACCGTATTGCTGGTGTTCGCCGCAGCTAACTATTTTGCCCATGAATCCGGCCTGTTGGCCGTGACCGTGATGGGCGTCTGGCTGGCTAACAGCAAATCGGTTGATATCACTGAAATTCTCTCTTTCAAGGAGACCCTCTCGATTTTGATTGTCTCCGTGCTGTTCATTGTACTGGCAGCACGCGTCGACCTTGATGTATTCCAGAATGCAGGCTGGACCAGTGCGATAGTTCTGGCAGTGGTTTTTGCAGTCAGGCCCGTGGTTGTTTTTCTGACCACCTGGCACAGTGAACTGAGTTTGAATGAAAAGCTGCTGCTGAGCTGGATTGCGCCCAGGGGTATTGTTGCTGCGGCAGTCTCGTCTCTGTTTGCGTTGAGGCTTTCCAGCGAAGGGATTCCTGGTGCTGATATTCTGGCCTCTATGACCTTTCTGGTGATTGTGGCGACGGTTGTAATCCAGGGATTGTCCGCAAGGTTGTTGGCCCGAGTGCTGGGCGTTGCCGAGGAGGAGCCCCGCGGTATCCTGATTCTAGGTGCAGATCAAATATGCATTCAAATTGGGGTAGCACTGAAGAAGCAGGGCTTTCGGGTGAAAGTAGCCGGTACCGACTGGTCAGAAATACAGGCAGCCCGAATGGCAGGGCTCGATACTTATTTCGGCAATCCGGTTTCTGTTCATGCCGACAATCACCTCGACTTGATTGGCATCGGGAAACTGTTTGCCATGTCCAGGCGTCCGGAGCTCAATACGCTGGCCTGTCTCAAGTTTCGCAATGAATTTGGCCGACAGAGCGTGTTTACCCTGCGCAGTGAAGAGGAGCAGGATCAATCCCAGAAAAACCGGGTAATGGAAAATTTTGATGCGCCCCGGTTGTTTGGCGAGGAAGTGACAATGCAGCAGCTGGGCAGCTTGCTGAAAGAGGGCGCCGAGGTGCGTGTCACAACCCTGACCGATGAGTTTACCGAAGCGGATTATCGCGAGCGATATTCTGACAGGGTGATGCCGCTGTTTACCATTGATGATCGCGGGCGATTACGCGCATTTACCGAAAGCTATTCACCACCGTTACAGAATGGGTATACCATTATCAGCCTTATACCGGCAGACAAACTACCCAAAACTGAACAAGGAGACTGATATGCTTGGCTACGTAACCCTGGGTACCAATGACAAGGCAGCGGCATTTCCCTTTTACGATGACCTGTTGTCATTGCTCGGCGCCAAACGATTGCAGGAAATGGAGGGCAGAGGCATTTGGTGGGGAACCGCAATGGAACAGCCCATGCTGGCAGTTCTGAGCCCTTATGACGGTAATCCGGCAACGGTGGGCAACGGTGTTATGGCAGCCCTGCAGGCCGGCAGCAAGGAGATGGTTGAAAAAGTCTATGCCCGGGCTCTGGAGCTGGGGGGCAGTAGTGAAGGTGAGCCGGGGTTTCGCGCGGATTTCTTCTACGGCGCCTATTTCCGAGACCTTGACGGCAACAAGCTGGCGGTTTTCTGTTTCGTCCAGCCCTAGTGCCGGTTTTATGCTGTCTTAAAAAAACCCCGCCATCAGGCGGGGTTTTTACTTTAGGCCAGAAACGCCGTCAGATTTTAGGCTACTTCGACAATCTGTTCGGCAGCAATCAGCTTCCCTTGCTCCGCGGCTTTCTGGAATGACTCGATCTGGTCGAAATTCATGTAGCGATAAACTTCAGAGGCCATGGAATCAATTTTACCCGCGTACTTTTGGTACTCTTCGGGCGTTGGCAGCCGTCCCAGGATGCCGCCAACGGAAGCCAGCTCGGCCGAGGTCAGGTAGACATTGGCACCATCACCCAGCCGGTTGGGGAAGTTGCGGGTTGAGGTGGAAAGTACCGTGGCGCCGGCCAGTACGCGGGCCTGGTTGCCCATGCAGAGGGAGCAGCCGGGCATCTCGGTGCGTGCGCCCACCTTGGCGTAGATGTTGTAATAGCCTTCCTCCATCAGCGTGTGGGCGTCCATCCGCGTCGGTGGGCAGATCCAGAATCGGGTGTTGACCGAACGTGCATCGTCAAGCAACTTGCCGGCAGCGCGGAAGTGACCGATGTTGGTCATGCAGGAGCCAATAAACACTTCATCGACCTTGTCGCCGGAGACCTCTGACAGCAGGCGAGCGTCGTCCGGGTCGTTCGGCGCGCAGACGATCGGTTCCTTGATCTCTGCCAGATCGATCTCGACCACCGCTGCGTATTCCGCATCGGCATCGGCTTCCATCAGGCTCGGATTGGCCAGCCACTCCTCCATCTTGCGCACGCGGCGCTCGAGAGTCCGAACATCGCCATAGCCCTCACTGATCATCCACCGCAACAGGGTGATGTTCGAGCGCAGGTACTCGGCTACAGATTCTTCACTGAGTTTGATCGTACAGCCGGCGGCCGAACGCTCGGCGGAGGCATCAGATAGTTCAAACGCCTGCTCGACGGTCAGGTTGTCCAGGCCCTCGATTTCGAGAACGCGTCCGGAGAAGAAGTTCTGCTTGCCTTTCTTCTCGACGGTCAGCAGACCCTGCTTGATGCCATAGTAGGGAATGGCATGTACCAGGTCGCGGAGCGTGATACCTGGCTGCATATCGCCCTTGAAGCGAACCAGCACGGACTCTGGCATATCCAGCGGTATGACGCCGGTGGCGGCGGCAAAAGCCACCAGGCCGGAACCGCCGGGGAAAGAGATTCCCATCGGGAAGCGGGTGTGGGAATCGCCACCGGTGCCGACGGTATCGGGCAGCAGCATGCGGTTCAGCCAGCTGTGGATAATACCGTCGCCGGGCCGCAGGGATACACCGCCGCGGTTCATGATGAAGTCCGGCAGGGAGTGCTGGGTGTCAATATCGACCGGCTTCGGATAGGCCGCAGTGTGGCAGAACGATTGCATCACCAGGTCTGCAGAGAAACCGAGGCAGGCGAGGTCCTTCAACTCGTCTCGGGTCATGGGTCCGGTCGTGTCCTGGGAGCCGACGGTGGTCATTTTGGGCTCACAATAGGTGCCGGGGCGGACACCTTCGAGGCCACAGGCCTTACCAACCATCTTCTGTGCCAGTGTATAACCCTTGCCGGTGTCGGCGGGCTGTACCGGCTTGCGGAACAGGTCCGACGGCGGCAGTCCCAGATGTTCGCGGGCGCGGGTGGTGAGGCCGCGGCCGACGATCAGGTTGATGCGGCCATCGGCCTGGACCTCGTCGAGAATGACATTGGACTTGAACTGGTATTCGGAAATGACGTCACCGGCCTCGTTGAGGATTTTGCCCTCGTAGGGCCGGATCTCGATGATATCGCCATAATTGATATCGTCCACAGGTGCTTCGAACACCAGTGCGCCGGCGTCTTCCATGGTGTTAAAGAAAATCGGCGCCACCTTGCCGCCGATGCAGATACCACCGGAACGCTTGTTAGGTACACCCGGAATATCTTCACCAAAGAACCAAACCAGGGAGTTGGTGGCTGACTTGCGCGAGGAACCGGTACCGACGACATCGCCGACAAATGCCACGGGGAGCCCCTTGGACTTGATTTCATCGATCTGCTTCATCGGACCAGTCACGCCGGGTTCTTCCGGCGTCAGGCCGTCGCGGGCCATCTTGTAGGCGGCGAGGGCATGCAGGGGAATATCCGGGCGCGACCAGGCGTCCTGTGCCGGTGACAGATCGTCGGTATTGGTTTCGCCGGAAACCTTGAAGACCACAGCCTTGATACTTTCGGGCACGGCATCGTTGCTGGTGAACCACTCGCCGTCAGCCCATGACTGCAGAACGGCTTTGGCAGCCGCGTTGCCAGCGTCGGCTTTCTCGGCGACATCGTGGAAGGCGTCAAATACCAAAAGTGTGGCTTTGAGTTCTTCAGCGGCGAGTTCTGCCAACTCGGTATCGTCGAGTAATTCAACCAGGGTGGAGACATTGTAGCCACCGTGCATATTGCCAAGCAGCCGGACGGCTGCAGCGCGATCAATCAGCGGAGAGCTGGCTTCACCCTTGACCAGTGCTGCCAGAAAGCCGGCCTTGACGTAGGCAGCTTCGTCGACACCCGGAGGCACGCGGTTGGCAATAAGATCGAGCAGAAACTCATCCTCACCAGCTGGCGGATTCTTCAGCAGTTCCACCAGTTCTGCCGTCCACTCAGGGCTAAGCGGCTTCGGTGGTATGTCCAGTTGAGCACGTTCAGCGACGTGTGCGCGATAGGCTTCTAGCATTCTAAAAATTCCTCTTTATTGAACTCGATCTGTTCCGGTGACAGTCTGGTGGTTGTGTGGTGCAGCAACGGAGGCATTAACCCGGAATTACAGACGGCTGATTCTACAGTAAAAGGTATTTGCAGTTAATTGCCCGGGTGTTAATAACGAACATTCATCTCAGTAATTCTTCTGCTAAACTTCCACCCCCGTTTACTTATAAACAGAGAACTGCTGATGATCAAATTGTATGGCGCAGCCTTTAGCAACATGTTTAACGCGGTCAAGCTGGCCCTGTTAGAAAAGGGCTTCGATTTTGAAGAAATTGAAACATTTCCCAGCCAGAAACCCGAGTATCTGCAAATAAGCCCAATGGGAAAAATACCTGTCCTTGAGGTCAACGAGGGCTTCCTGAGTGAGACCAATACCATTCTTGAGTTTCTGGAAGACATTAACCCGGAGATGCCATTATTTCCTGAGGACGCCTATGAACGGGCAAAAGTTCGTGAGTTGATGAAAGTATTTGAGCTTTATATCGATGCGCCGGCTCGCAAACTGGTGCCGGCTGTAATGCGTGGCAAGGAGGTAAGCGAGGAACAATACAACCAGGTACGGGCAGAGCTGGAAAGGGGTATCGCGGCGGTTGGGCGGTTGGCAGCATTGAACCCCCACCTGGCGGAAGGTGATTACAGTTTTGCCGATATCTACGGCTATTACACACTTGGCCTTGCGCGTTGGGTCTCCAAGGCAATTTACCAGTGGGATGTCGCCCGGGAAGTGGATGGCCTGGTGGAATGGTATCAGCGAATGGCTGCAAACCCGTTTGTCAAAAGCATAGACGAAACCGCCAGCAGCTCGCTTGCCAGGGTCATGCAAAAGTAAGTTCGTGCCAGAATGGATGTTGTTCAAGCAGAGCATGGTCTCGAAGAAATCCTCAGCTTTCTTGGCTGTGAAACGCCAGATAACTGGGTGAAAACGGCGCTGGAAAACCCGGAAATCCTTTTAATCGATCACGCCAATTGCGAGAAGAAAGCCGCCAGTACGGCCCTCAACCTGATTTTTCGCCATGTTGATAATTATGAGTTGCTGAATAAGATGTCCCGCCTGGCGCGGGAGGAACTGCGTCACTTTGAGCAGGTGGTTGCGATCATGAAAAAGCGCGGGGTTGACTATCAGGTGATCGGGGCTTCACGTTACGCTGCGGGATTGCGCAGCAAGGTTCGAACCCACGAGCCTGGAAAGCTGGTCGATACTCTTATCGTCGGAGCCTTTATAGAAGCGCGTTCATGTGAGCGCTTCGCCAAACTGGCGCCACACCTGGATGGAGAATTAAAAGCGTTCTACCTATCCCTGCTAAAATCTGAATCCCGCCATTACCGGGATTACCTGGCTCTGGCGCATAAAGCCGCGAACGGTGATGATATTACGCCGAGAGTTGAGCTGTTCAGGCAGCTTGAGCAGGAACTGATCCAAAGTGAGGATGGCGAGTTTCGCTTTCACTCCGGTGTTAGCCGGCCAGCGGGGCTCGACAGTGTGTGAATTGTTGGGCATGAGCGCAAATGTGCCCACGGATATCTGCTTCAGTTTTACCGGACTGATGAAACGCGGTGGCCAGACCGGTCCCCACGCCGACGGCTGGGGTATCACCTTTTATGATGGCAAGGGCAGTCGCACTTTCAAGGATCCTGCGGCCTGTTACAACTCCGACATTGCCCGGCTGGTGCAGAGTTACCCAATCAAAAGTTGTGCCGTGATCAGTCATATCCGGCAGGCGAATGTGGGAAAGGTTGCACTGGAAAACACGCACCCGTTCAGCCGTGAGCTGTGGGGGAGGGAATGGACCTTTGCCCACAACGGTCAGCTGGAGGGGAGCGAAAAGCTGGAGCAGACGTTCTATCTGCCAATTGGCAATACTGACAGCGAAAGGGCATTTTGCTGGCTTCTCAACCAGTGGCGGGAAGAATACCCGGCGCCACCGCTGAATATGAAGCAGGCCTTTGATTTCCTGGTGGAGAAATGTCATCAGCTCAGATCAATGGGTGTTTTCAACATGTTGATTACCGATGGCAAGTACCTCGGTGCCTACTGCAGCAACAATCTGCACTGGATTACCCGTCGCGCCCCCTTTGGAAAGGCGCGCCTTATAGACGACGACCTTGTGATCGATTTTGAGAAAGAGACCACGCCCAACGATATCGTGACTGTGGTCGCTACACAGCCGCTGACCAGTGATGAAAGCTGGCACCAGATGCAGGCCGGGGAGTCGGTGCTGTTTGAATATGGAGTCGCTGTTGCCCGCTAACAAAATGTATCCTCTTGAGTTTGATTCAGAAGAAAACTGTCTTTTAATTGAGGCGTTGCCACCTAAAAAGTGTGCACAATTATCAGGGGGCAGGGGAGCGCTATGTTTTTTCGCTGGCTAGAATTTCTTGTTTTGTTTGTTATAACACCGGTTGTCCTTTATCTGGTGCGTTCCGATATTGCTGCATTGCTACTGCCGGTACTTTGTTTGCTGTCAGCCTATTGCTGTCACCATTTGTGGCGGCAGGGAGTACTAAAAAGGCAGTGGGAGGAGGCGAAAAGGGTTGACTTCAGCAGGCTTTTTCCGGTTCTGCTGGTGTTTTTGCCCGGGGGGCTGCTTGTGTTCCTGGCGGCAGAGCTGCTGTCACCATTGCTGAGTGGCGAGGTCCAGACCTTGTCCCTCCAGGTTTGGCTTGCGGTTGCCCTCATCTATCCGCTGTTCTCGGTGATACCCCAGGAACTTATATTCAGGACATTCTTCTTTCATCGCTACCACAACCTGTTTCCCTCGCGTGACCACCGCCTGTGGCTCAGCAGTGCCTGCTTTGGTTTTGCCCATCTTCTCTACGCAAACTGGATTGCGGTGATTTTGTCTTTTGCCGGTGGCCTGCTCTTTGGTTACCGCTACCTGAAATCGGGTTCAATCGCAGTCGTAATTGTCGAGCACAGTTTGTGGGGATTACTGTTATTTTCAACCGGCCTGGGCAGTTTTTTTATTGCCAGCCAGACACTCTAGCCCGGGCTGGCCGAGAAAGCTGTCAATTTCGCGGTGCTTGATTGGTTTTCGGGAGATTCTGAAAGGCCAAACCTACAATAGCCCAAGTTGAGCCCAGAGAAGCCGTTTCTGCGCGGTCGGCGGCAGAGGTGCCATGCCCTCTGGGTAGCCTCAGCCGTGACTACAGTTCTCGCCAACAACCCGCACTTCAGGCGTCAGCAGTGGCTTTCGCTGCAGGCCAGAGGACAGACCGGGTTTCATCCACAACAACTTCGGCAGTCCCTCTGCAGGGCACTTTAGTGTTCCCTCACATTGTTTTGCGCCTGTCTTTGATCTCGAATGAGTGCAGGCGCACTGAGCGTGAAAAACAGCAGACGCCTTGATCGGGATATGTTCCCGGCGGCTGCTGGGGAGTGTGAGAGCTACTTTTGTAAACGAAACGTGCTACTCAAACGCACAGCCGGATTTAACCCCCATTTTTTTAAGCAAAATGGCCAGTGGACAGAAACCGGTCAATGATGCCTGGAAGAGGTTGGCGCCAACAAAAGCGGTAAACCATAGCCAGTAAATGGAATGCACCTGGCTCAGCACCAGACTGGTTAAAATAAACAAACCGGCAATCCGTAAAACCATGTTATCGAGATTCATCTTAACGCCTCGCTAGACCTATATATTAGATATGTATTATATAAGTTATATCTAATGTTGCAAGGGCTTTTCAAGCGCGCCTGGTCTGGGCTGTGGCGAGGACATTTCGGGTTTCTGGCAGGGGATATTTCCCCCCGGTCTCGTTAGGCGTTATGCTGTACAAATAACCCCTTCGCATACAAGGTTTTGTGGTTATGTCGTTGAAAAAAACCGCATTTTCCATCGTTTTACTGGCTGTCATGGTGTCGCTTTTTTATTTCTGGTCGCGACCCGAGCCGGTATCGGTTTCTGTAATCTCTGTAGAAAGAGGACTGGTAGAAAGAACCGTGGCAAACACCCGGGCAGGCACAATCAAAGCCTGCCAGCGTTCACGCCTTTCTCTGCCAATTGGCGGGCAGATCGCGGAGCTGTTGGTAAAGGAAGGAGACCGGGTGCAGCAAGGGCAGGCTTTGATGTCTCTCTGGAACAAGGATCGCGTTGCACAGCTGGAGGTCGCCAGGGCATCACTGAAGTCGGCGATGAGTGATCGAAAAAGTGTTTGCATCAAGGCAGACTCCGATCGGCGGGAGTCCCGAAGACTGAGAAACCTGGCGGCGAAAAAACTGGTCTCCAGCGAGTCGGCAGATATCGCCAGAGCTATTGCCGATGCCAGTGCAGCAAGCTGCGAGGCATCCCAATCCCGTGAAGTCCAGGCGCAATCTTCCGTTGCAGCTGCCGAGGCATCGTTGGAGCAAACAGTGTTGGCCGCACCATTTTCCGGATCTGTGGCTGAGGTCACCGGTGCCAGCGTGGAAAACGTCAAACTGGCCCACAAAGGCGAAACCGTTGTGGGGGAGGTCATGGGGGATGTGGCCGTGGCCGGCTACAAGGGGCTGTCCAAAT
>JBFFTH010000067.1:0-10073 GCA_041571855.1 Porticoccaceae bacterium | reverse complement strand
GCCAGGCGATCCGGAACTGATGACCATCAAGGGAATGAGGGCATTACAAATTGCGGACGTGGTTGTCTACGATCGCCTGGTAAACCCGGAAATTCTTGCGATGGCGCCGGCAGCCAGCAAGAAAATCTATGTTGGCAAGCGCAAGGATAAGCACAGCCTGCCCCAGGAGAAAATCAGTGAATTACTGGTCTCTCTCGCCAAAACCGGGAGCAGGGTCGTGCGCCTGAAAGGCGGCGATTCATTTGTATTTGGCAGGGGCGGGGAGGAACTGGATGTCCTTGCAGCCAACCAGATTCCATGGGAGGTGATTCCCGGTATTACTGCGGCCACCGGTTGCGCAGCAGTCACTGGCATACCTCTGACCCACAGGGATTGCGCTCATGCGCTGACATTTATCACAGCTCACCGTAAAAACGGTGAGCTGGCTTTTAATTGGAACCTGGCCATGCAGGAGCAACAGACCGTCGTCTTCTACATGGGGTTGTCTGTGTTGGGTGAAATTGCCGATGGCTTGATCAGTCGGGGCAGGGCGGCGGCGACACCGATTGCGGTCATTGCCAATGGCTCGAGAGAAGACCAGAAAATTGTGGTTGCGACACTGTCCACAGTTGAAGCAGTGGTGGCAAGCAGCCCTCTTCCGTCCCCGGCACTGATTATCCTTGGAGAGGTAGTGGCAAAACGTGCAGTCCTGACAACTATGGTCGAAAAGGGGTTGTCCTCTTTATAATTAAAGCGGCGATATCAAGCCAAAAACCACCCTTTATCCTGAAGTTTTCATTTTTTCTGAATAGGAAAATTGTGCGGCAAAAGCCTGCCATCACATCACAACTTTTTTGGCGAATTGATAAGAAAATTCCAGCCAGGATTTGGCAGAAATACAGCAATAATAATCTGTTTTTTTCTCCGCAAATTATTTGCTTGCGCCAATTCTACGCAGAAAACCTTTTCGTGCCCTATATAAGGGCCACACCCTTTTTCTTGATCACAGCAGAAAGCTCCTATCTTAAGTTTAATTGCAAAAATATCAGCTGCTTATAAGTGCGTGATCTTTTTTGGCACGGTAACTGCAATGTAAAGGGCAGTCATGCATAGCGATAGAAAGCGTCTCCTGTTGTGGCCGTTTTTGCACAGTTAACAAAGACGTGCTTTGGATTTTTTGTTGGCACCTTTTGTCGCTGGTAAGTGGCACAGTCGCGGATGAGTTCAAGATTTGTCGAAGGCATGACGTTTTATTGTTGTTAACTGATTGAGAAAAAACCATGAAAATTGTTGATACAAAATCAAAGCTGGCTGCGGCTGTTTCTATCGCGGCGATGATTACCTCGGGTCAGGTTTTTGCGGATGCGCCAGGCTCCTTTGCTGATGCGGTGAAAAACGGTACCACAAAACTGAACTTCCGCTACCGTTATGAAAATGTAGACGACGACAGCAGAGCGGAGGAAGCCGATGCTTCCACCCTGAGATCCCGTCTCACCTATACCACCCAGGCCTACAAACACTGGCAGGCCCAGGTGGAAGTGGACGACATCACCATCATCGGCGGGGAAAATTATGACGATTTCCACAACGATAAAACCGACCATGCGGTGGTTGCCGACTACGAAGGCACCGAGGTCAACCAGGCGTGGGTCTCCTATAACGGCTTTGATAAAACCGTCCTCAAAGCCGGTCGCCAGCGGATCAACCTCGATAACCAGCGCTTTGTCGGTGGTGTGGGCTGGCGTCAAAACGAGCAGACCTATGACGGCTTTACCCTGGTCAATAACAGCCTGCAGGATACTACCGTGTTTGCGGCCTATATCGACAACGTGAACCGTATTTTCGGCCCCGATGAAGGCCGTGCCGGCACACCGGCCGCCGATGTCGACCTGGATTCCAGCATCAAGCTCCTGAATATCAATTACAAGGGCTCCGACCTGGCCAAGATCAGCGTCTATGGCTACTGGCTGGATATCGAGGATGCGGCGGCGAGTTCAAGCAAGACCTACGGCATCCGCCTGGACGGTTCCCGCGGCGAAGACACCAAGCTGCTCTACACCCTGGAATATGCCAGGCAGTCTGATTATGGCGACAATCCGGCCAACTATGATGCCGACTACTACCTGGCTGAAGCCGGTGTGCAGGCGGGCGGCATTACTGCCAGGATTGGCCGTGAGGTGCTGGGCAGCGACGACGGCGAGAAGGCCTTCCAGACCCCGCTGGCCACCCTGCATAAATTCCAGGGTTTTGCCGATCAGTTTCTGAACACCCCGGATAGCGGTATCGAAGATGATTACGTGTCTGTATTTACCACCCTGGCAGGAGTCAAGCTGGGTGCAATCTACCATGAATTCAGCGCCGACGAGGGCAGCGATGATTACGGCAAGGAGTGGGATTTGGTGGCCGCCAAACAGCTGAGTGACAACCTTCACCTGTTGCTGAAATATGCCGACTTTTCTGAAAAGGACGGTTACAAAGCGGACAAACAGATTGCCTGGGCGCAGCTTACGGTGACCTTCTAATAGCAGAACCTTCCTCTGTGTTGAACCTTTCCCGGCGGTCACCTCCCGCCGGGGTTTTTTGCCACTAAATTTCGTAGAGACTTTTCAAGGTGGTATCAAACACCATTAACTTGGGTGGCGATTGCAATGCTGGCACCCGATGAACACAAAGAAGCCCTGGCTTCCATCACTGGCGCATTTATATCCGTGTTGCTGGCGACATTTTCCAGCAGCATGCTGCTGTCAGTGGAGTACACACCTGTGATTCTGGCTTCGACGGGTGCCTCGGCGATCCTGATGTTTTCACTGCCCTACAGCCCGGTTTCACAACCCTGGAACCTGATCGGCGGCCATTTGATATCAGCAGTGGTGGGCGTCACCTGCTACCGCTATATCCCGAGCGATCTGCTCTCGGCGTCGCTTTCGATTCCGCTCTCTATGCTGTTAATGCACTACTGCCGCTGTATGCATCCACCAGGCGGGGCAACGGCTATTGCAGCCGTTATCGGCGGTGAAAGCATTCACGCGCTTGGCTATGGATTCGTTATTGTTCCCGTATTTTTTAATTCGGTAATCTTGCTTTCTTTTGCCATGGCCGTGGCAACGATTCGGGAAAAAAATCCCTTTTACGATGATGAATAGCCCACACCGACTTTATTGAAGCAGTGGTGACTGAGCCGCATCCAGGTCAATTCCGGTAATTTCGGCATCGCCTATCAGCAAGGAAATATACTGCTTAATCGCAATGCGCTGGCTGGTCTCGTTCAGGTATTGCCTGACTTTTTCTTTAACCAGGTCAAACTCCAGCTGCTTGCCGGGAATTTTCCTGTCAATAAAAACCAGGTGATAGCCATAGGGAGTTTCGACGGGATTATCCAGCAAGCCCTCCTCGGCCCGAAAAATGGCTCGCTCAAATTCGGGTACGGTTTGCCCTTTTGAAACCTGCCCCAAGCAGCCGCCTGCTTCTTTGGACGGGCATGCAGAATATTCTTTCGCTAAATCTGCGAACAGTTCGATATTGCCCCTCAACTGGGCAAGCAAGTCAAAGGCAAGTGCTTTGACTTTGGATTTATGCTCCATTTTTTCAGGATCAGCTGCCAGCAAGATATGCTTCACTTCAATCAGGTCAGAACTTCTGAAGCACGTTCGGTTGGCATCAAAATATCGGAGGCAATGGTCATCGGTCGCAAGCGGCGAGGCTGCCTCCTTTTCAATCAGCTGGCCGATCAAGGCTTCACTGTTGTCCCCCCCTGCTTCATTGGCCAGACCCAGTTCGGCAGCCCTCTCCAGCAGCAAGTGCTTTATCACCAGAGCCTGAGCCGCCTGCTCCACGGCCAACTGCGGATTTTTTGCCGGGTGATATTGCATTTCCATGGCTATGTCGTTGCTCGTGATCCTGTGGCCATTGACAGCAATCTCAGGCATATCAATTTGGGGTTTTGTTGTGCTGTGTTGATGGGTTGTGGAGGTCATGATTTCGTTCGATTAACAAGTTGAGGGAAACCGGCCGACTGTGACATCCGCCGGTCACTTATTTAGCGACTGCTTATCAGGCACGTTTTTGGCGCACGATCTGATAGTTGCGAGTCAGGTATTTAAAGGGTGCTGCTATACCGCTGATGATATGTACCAGGCGGGTAAATGGGAAAATCACGAACAGTGTCATACCCAGAAACACGTGAAGCTTGTACAGAACGCTTACGGTTGCAATGTTGGCGGCTGCTTCAGACGGGTCCAGGGTCACGATATTCTGTGCCCAGTTGGCGAGCAACACCATTACGGAGCCATCCATGTGATGGCTGGATTCATAGATGGTAATCAGCCCCAGCGAAGCCTGCAGAAACAGCAGCACCAGCACCAGGTTGTCGCCGAACGAGCTGCTGGCGCGAACCCGCTCATCGGTGAATCGACGAATGAGCAGCATTGCCAGCCCAATCCATGCCAGCGCGCCAAAAAAGCCACCGGAAACCATTGCCAGCAGTTGCTTGTCTGGCGTGGAGATCACGTAGTGGTAGATTGACTCAGGGGTCAGCAGTCCCACAAAGTGTCCGGCGAGAATAAACAGCACACCGATATGGAACAGGTTGCTGGCGATGCGCATATTCTTGTCGCGCAGAATCTGGCTGGAGCCCGCCTTCCAGGAATACTGCTCGCGGTCGTAACGAATCCACGAACCCACCAGGCAGGTAACCAGCGCGAAGTAGGGATACAGGCCAAATAAAAACATGTTGGTAGTCATAATCATTTCCTCTCTAACATCGTGCCGGTCAACCGTTGGCCCAGCGCACTGGTACGGCTGATTCCGGGTCGGGTTTTGATCTTGATGGCATGGACGAGGGACAACTTGCATTGTCACCAGCGCCAAAGGTCACCGCTTCCTCTTCCCAAATTTTGTCCAGGGCTTCCGGAGTGTCATCCCTGCTCTCACCTGCGACCTGCTGCTGCAGTTCCGCAACGTCTACTTTTGCTCCGGATATCATCAGTAGCGCCTCAAACAGTGTCGCGTAGTTGCTTTCTCTCTCGCGCAGACGGGCCGCCAGCAGTCCCAGGATATGGCTGACATCCGCAAGCCCCTCCCGTGCATCCATTTCGTCAATCTGTGACAGATACTCGAGGTAGAGCGGAATGTAGTCCGGCAATTCCTGCACATTGATCTCAAAACCCTGCTTCTCGTAGGCCCCCATCAAGTCCACCATGGCCTGACCGCGATCGCGGGATTCTCCGTGCACATGCTCAAACAGCAGCAGCGACAGCGAGCGACCGCGATCAAACATACCGGTATAGAGCTCCTGTGCATCCATCACATCAACGCCATATATCGATCGCACCAGGCCCTTCAACTGCTCACGCATCTGCGGGGAAATTTCTCGCGAGCGAGCTATTGCCTGTTCCATCTCTGCCATATACGGCTGCAATTCGGCACTGGGGTAATCCATCAGTCGCGAGATGATTTTCAGAATCTCCACGGCTATTCCTCCCACATCTGAACAGTTTTGATTACATCCCTGCGGTTCGCCTTTTTGACGCCAAACAGGTTGACGTCTGACTCACCACTCGAACAGCCATTGCCGAAGGAGAAACCACAGCCGCCGCGTTCGGCGAAGGCTTCCGACATAGCCTCTTCACGATGGGCGCTTGGCACCACAAAGCGGTCTTCGTAGTTGGCAATCGCCAGGTAGCGATACATCTCTTCCACCTGGGCTTTGGTCAGACCGACATCGTCGAGAGTTTGCTGGTTTTCCTGTCCCTCCACTATCTGGGCGCGCTTGTAGGCACGCATCGCCAGCAGCCGTTTCAGTGCCAGCAATACCGGTTCCTCATCGCCGGCCGTGAGCAAGTTGGCCAGGTATTTCACCGGTATGCGCAGCGAATCCACATCCGGGATCACGCCATTCATCTGTACTTTGCCGGCATCCGCTGCTGACTGAATCGGTGACAGTGACGGCACGTACCAGACCATCGGCAGGGTGCGGTATTCCGGGTGTAGTGGCAGCGCCAGCTTCCAGTCCACGGCCAGTTTGTAGACCGGTGACTGTTGTGCCGCCGCAATCACTGAATCCGGCACCCCGTCTTTTCTCGCCTGGGCAATCACCGCCGGGTCATTGGGATCCAGGAAAATATCCAGTTGCTTCTGGTAGAGATCCTGCTCGGATTCAGTGCTGGCCACTTCATGGATCTTGTCGGCATCATAGAGCAGAACACCCAAGTAACGCATGCGTCCGACACAGGTTTCCGAACAGACTGTGGGCATGCCGGACTCGATACGTGGGTAGCAGAAAATACATTTCTCCGATTTGCCCGATTTCCAGTTGAAATAGATCTTTTTGTACGGACAACCGGAAACACACATCCGCCAGCCACGGCATTTTTCCTGGTCTATCAGGACAATGCCGTCTTCCTCGCGCTTGTAG
Organism: Porticoccaceae bacterium; assembly: GCA_041571855.1. Lineage (GTDB taxonomy): Bacteria > Pseudomonadota > Gammaproteobacteria > Pseudomonadales > Porticoccaceae > JACKOF01. Next base: position 3,682 of record JBFFTH010000067.1, on the reverse strand, counting down.
ATAGCGCCGGATGGGCAGGAGGCGGCACAAGCCGGATTGAGGCAGTGTTCACACAGCCTGGGCAGGTACATCATGAAGGTGTTTTCAAACTCACCGTAGATCTCCTTCTGGATATTGTCAAAGTTCTTATCGACGCTGCGCTTGGAAAACTCCGTACCGAGGATTTCCTCCCAGTTGGGACCCCAGTGGATTTTCTCCATTCGCTTGCCGGAAACCAGTGAGCGCGGACGGGCGGTGGGCTGGTGTTCTGACTCCGGTGCGGTGTGCAGGTGCTGGTAATCGAAATCAAATGGCTCATAGTAATCGTCGATTTGCGGCAGGTTCGGGTTGGCGAAGATATTCGCCAGTATCCGGAACTTGCCGCCGATTTTCGGATTGATGGAGCCGTCGCTGTTGCGCACCCAGCCGCCCTTCCACTTTTCCTGGTTTTCCCACTCTTTCGGATAGCCAACACCCGGCTTGGTTTCAACATTGTTGAACCAGGCGTACTCCATCCCCTCGCGGGAGGTCCAGACGTTTTTGCAGGTGATTGAGCAGGTGTGACAACCGATACATTTGTCCAGGTTGAGCACCATGCCTACTTGTGAACGAATTTTCATTGTGCTGTCTCCTTAAACTTCGGTTGGCAGGGGTTGTGGCAGGCCATCGCCGGATTCATTGTCCAGCCAGTCGACCTTGTTCATCTTGCGCACCACAACAAACTCATCGCGGTTGCAGCCCACGGTACCGTAGTAATTGAAACCGTAGGATTGTTGCGCATAGCCGCCGATCATATGCGTCGGCTTCATCACCACACGGGTCACCGAGTTGTGATGTCCGCCGCGGGTGCCGGTGACTTCGCTTCCGGGAACGTTAACTATCCGCTCCTGGGCGTGATACATCATCACCATGCCTTCCCTGACCCGCTGACTGACTACCGCGCGGCAGGCTATAGCGCCGTTGGCGTTGAAGACCTCAACCCAGTCGTTATCCTCGATACCCGCCTGACTGGCGTCGACTTCACTCATCCAGATGATCGGCCCGCCGCGGGACAGTGTCAGCAACAAAAGGTTGTCTGAGTAAGTGCTGTGAATGCCCCACTTTTGGTGTGGCGTGATCCAGTTCAGCACGATCTCGGTGTTGCCGTTGGGCTTCTTGCCTTTGACGAAGTCCACCGTCTTGGTGCAGATCGGCGGCCGGTAGGAAACCATCTGTTCACCGAAGGCCTGCATCCAGGTGTGGTCCTGATAGAACTGCTGGCGCCCTGTGATTGTGCGCCAGGGGATCAACTCATGGACGTTGGTGTAACCGGCGTTGTAGCTGACGTGCTCGTCCTCCAGCCCGGACCAGGTCGGTGAAGAGATAATCTTGCGCGGCTGCGCCTGAATATCACGGAAGCGGATTTTCTCATCATGCTTGGGCTCAGCCAGGTGTTTGTGATTGCGACCGGTGAACTCGCTCAATGCCTGCCAGGCTTTTACCGACACGTTACCGTTGGTTTCCGGCGCCAGGCTGAGTACCGCCTCAGCAGCATCAATGGCCGAGTCAATACGCGGCAAACCCTGACTCACACCCTCTTCACTGACGGTGTAGTTCAGCTGGCGAAGCAGTTCCACCTCCTCATCGGTGTTCCATGCAATGCCCTTGCCTCCATTGCCCAGTTTCTCCAACAGGGGGCCAAGAGAGGTGAACTTTTTGTAGGTATTGGGATAGTCCCTTTCAACCGCGACAAAATTCGGCGCGGTTTTGCCAGGTATCAGTTCACACTCGCCTTTTTTCCAATCTTTAACGTCGAAGGGTTGTGACAGCTCCCCTGGAGTATCATGCAGGGTAGGGACAGAGACGATATCGGTTTCCACACCCAGGTTGTCATTGAGCGCTGCAATTTCCGAGAACTTTTTCGCGATACCCTTATAAATATCAAAGTCGGATCGGGCTTCCCAGGCCGGGTCTGCCGCCTTGGACAGAGGGTGGATAAACGGATGCATATCCGAGGTGTTGAGATCGTCTTTCTCGTACCAGGTCGCTGTCGGCAGCACGATATCCGAATACAGGCAGGTGGATGACATGCGGAAATCCAGTGTCGTCACCAGGTCCAGCTTTCCTTCGGCCCCCTTTTCCTCGAAATCAATTTCCTGGGGTATCAGCCCACTGCCGCGGGCAAAATTGTCTTCGTTCAATACCCCGTTTTTGGTGCCCAAAAGGTACTTGAGCATGTACTCGTGACCCTTACCGGAAGAACCGAGCAGGTTTGAGCGCCAGATGAACAGGTTGCGCGGGAAGTTGTTGGGATTATCCGGCTGTTCTGCGGCAAATTTCAGGTTGCCCGCCTTCAGTTGCTGCACCACATAGTCTTTCGGATCCATCCCCGCAGCGGCCGCATCGCGGCTGATCTGCAGTGGGTTGCGGTTGAGTTGCGGTGCAGATGGCAGCCAGCCCATACGCTCGGACTTGATATTGTAGTCGAGCATATGCTCAGGCCACTGGGACTTGTCCACCATCGGCGACAGTACTTCATGGATGCTCACTTTTTCGTGACGCCATTGGGAACTGTGGTTGTAGAAGAAACTGGTGGAGTTCATGTGGCGGGGCGGGCGATTCCAGTCCAGCGCAAATGCCACCGGCAGCCAGCCTGTTTGCGGACGCAGTTTTTCTTGTCCCACGTAATGCGCCCAGCCACCACCGCTCTGGCCAACACAGCCGCACATGATCAGCATATTGATCAGGCCGCGATAGTTCATATCCATGTGATACCAGTGGTTCATGGCAGCACCGACGATCACCATGGACTTGCCGCGTGTCTTGTCGGCGTTGTCGGCAAATTCACGGGCGACCTGGATCACCCGGTCGCGGGGCACACCGGTGATTTTTTCCTGCCAGGCGGGCGTGAACGGAATGTCGTCGTCGTAACTGCTGGCGACATTGCCACCGCCGATGCCGCGGTCGATCCCGTAGTTGGCCATCATCAGGTCGTAAACGGTCGCCACCTTGGCAGTGCTGCCATCGGCCAGGGTAATTTCCCTGGCGGGCACATTGCGGAAAAGTATTTCATCGTGCTCACAGGTGTTCCAGTACTGGTTGCTCTCATCTGCGGCAAAATGCGGGAAGGCAACCGAAGCCGTGTTTTCCGCGCCATCGATGAGGCTGAGCTGAAGTTTGGTTTCACGACCTTCCCTGCCCTCCCTGTTTTCAATATTCCATTTACCTTTCTCTCCCCAGCGGTAGCCAATGGAGCCCTGTGGAGAAACCAGCTCGCCCGAATTTTCATCCCAGGCAATGGTTTTCCACTCCGGGTTGTTATCCTGTCCCAGCGCCTGATCCAGGTCGGAAGCGCGCAGGAAACGGGTTGTACGATAGCCTTCATCGTACTGATCCAGCATCACCAGCATTGGCATATCGGAGTAGTTGCGGACGTATTCAGTGAAATATTCACTGGGCTTTTCCAGGTGGAACTCTTTTAGAATGACATGACCAAACGCCATCCCCAGCGCCGCATCGGTGCCCTGTTTCGGGTTCAGCCAGATATCCGTCAGTTTGGAGATCTCGGCGTAGTCCGGGGTGATGGAAACGGTTTTGGCGCCCTTGTAACGCACCTCGGTGAGGAAGTGTGCATCCGGAGTTCTGGTCTGGGGAACGTTTGAACCCCAGGCAATGATGTAATTGGAGTTATACCAGTCAGCAGACTCTGGCACATCGGTCTGCT
>JBFFTH010000066.1:0-10240 GCA_041571855.1 Porticoccaceae bacterium | reverse complement strand
GCCGCCTCTTGATGCGTTCAGCCTGACCACTGCGAGTATAGATGACAGCCTGACAGAGTGCTAATCCGGCCTCAAAAAATGCACGGAGATCCGGATTCTGCCCCGGTCATTGGCTTTTGCTGTTATCCGGCGGCGGCCTGTGGTCTCGCCAGCCATTTTCGCTAGCGGCTTGCCAGCTTTTTGCGGGCGCGCTCCACGGCCTGTTTTACCTGCTCCGGCGCAGTACCGCCAATATGGTTGCGTGCCGCGACTGATCCTTCCAGGGTCAGAACATCAAAGACATCGGCGTCAATGGTATCCGAGAATTGCCTGAGTTCATCCAGGGTAAACTCCGACAGGTCCTTGTCGTTTTCGATGCCATACGCGACGGACATGCCGACGATTTCATGGGAATCCCGGAAAGGGATGCCTTTCCGAACCAGGTAATCGGCCAGGTCTGTGGCTGTTGAAAAACCACGGCGGGCCGCTTCCCGCATATTTTCCCGTTTGCAGTTGATGGCGGGCACCATATCTGCAAAGGCGCGCAGGCAGTCCTTGACCGTATCGACTGCATCAAACAGGGGTTCCTTGTCCTCCTGGTTGTCCTTGTTGTAGGCGAGAGGCTGGGATTTCATCAGCGTTAGCAGAGAGATGAGGTGGCCGTATACGCGACCCGTTTTGCCCCGAACCAGTTCCGGCACATCGGGGTTTTTCTTCTGCGGCATGATGGATGAGCCGGTGCAGAAGCGGTCTGGCAAATCGATAAAGTCAAACTGGGAAGAAGTCCAGAGAACCAGTTCCTCGGAGGCACGGGACAGGTGGGTCAGCAGCAGGCTGGCAAAGGCGCAGAACTCGATGGCGAAATCGCGATCGCTGACCGAGTCCAGGGAGTTTTCGGTTGGCGCTTCAAATCCGAGCAGATCAGCCGTCAGCCTGCGGTCAATGGGGTAGGTGGTTCCTGCCAGTGCAGCGGCGCCCAGGGGTGACTGGTTGACCCGTTTGCGGCAGTCCATCAGGCGACCGTAGTCCCTGTTCAGCATCTCGTTCCAGGCCAGCAAGTGATGGCCAAAGGTAACCGGTTGGGCTGTCTGCAGGTGGGTGAAGCCGGGCATGATGGTCTCTGCTTCCCGGCTGGCAAGGGAGAGGATGCCGATCTGAAGCCGATGGAGTTCAGCGGCAATCTGGTCGATCTCATCCCGGAGCCAGAGGCGAATGTCGGTGGCGACCTGGTCGTTGCGGGAGCGACCGGTGTGGAGCTTCTTGCCGGTGATGCCGATACGTTTTGTCAGTGCCGCCTCGATGTTCATATGAACATCCTCCAGCGCCACGGACCAGTTAAAGGAGCCGCTCTCTATTTCGGTGTGTATTTCACTCAGGCCCTGCTCAATGGCGCCCAGTTCGTCATCATTCAGTACACCCACCCGCGCCAGCATGGTGGCGTGGGCGATCGAGCCCTGAATGTCGTGCTTTGCCATTCTCTGGTCAAAGCTGACAGAAGCGGTAAATCTCGCCACAAAGGCATCGGTCGGCTCGCTGAAGCGCCCGCCCCAGGCAGTATTGGTGCTTCTGGTTTCAATCTCGGCAGGCTCGGGCGTATTCTGACCGAATGTGTCCGGCAGGATTTCGTAACGCAGTTTTTTCTCCTGCAGCTCCGGTATGGGCTTGTTATCGTCCCATTTGGAGATGGCCTGCTTGGAGATACCCAGGGCCTCGGCCAGATCTGACTTCTTGCCGTTAAAGTGCGGCAGCACATCTTTTAATTTAAGCATGGGCAATAGTAAACCACTGTTTATTTTTTTGGTCAACCTGGATTGACGATGGTTTGTGTGCTGTTTACCGAAAACGGCTTTTTATGCAAAAAGCCCGGTTGCCCGCCGGCAGTCAAAATGATTCACTTGTTGCGGTTCGGGATTTTGCGAAAAGTTAACGCTCCTTGCAGCAATAAATGGGTAAAGAATGGAAAAGGCGCTGAGAGACCTTGGCATTTCTGATGGCTTTCTGCCGGATTTTTGTCGAGGTGAGGGATTGCTGGCGGCGATTGTTATCTCGCAGCTGATAGCAATCCTTGTCGTCGTGGTCGATAGTGGCCTGGAGCATTTTGACTGGGTTCTGCTGGCAAAAGCCTCGCTGCTGACACTCTGGATTGCCCTGCTCAGTGCTCTGGTATTGTGCAAGTTGCGGGACTGGATTTCTGCGCAGGAGAATACCCGCGCGGCGATTATCAGCTATCTGGCGATCCTGCTGGTCGTGCTTGCATGTGGAGCAGTTGCCGAGGGTGTGCGCTGGTGGTTGTTTCCCGGCCCTTATGAACAGGGGTTTGATTTCCTGCGTCTGGTTCAGTACCTGCTGGTAGCGGCAATCCCTGCTGGCATCCTGCTGCGCTATCTTTATCTCCAGCAACAGCTGCGGGTTAAGCAGCGAGCAGAACTGGAGGCCAGGATACAGGCTTTGCAGTCGCGTATTCGTCCGCATTTTCTGTTTAATAGCATGAATATGGTGGCGAGCCTTATCGGGTCAGACCCGGAAAAAGCCGAGCAGGTGGTAGAGGATCTGTCGGACCTGTTTCGCTATGCGCTGACCGACTCCCAGATACTGGTGCCCCTGCGGGAAGAATTGTCCCTCTGCCGCCGTTATCTCGCCCTGGAAAAGCTAAGGCTTGGCGATCGCCTGACCACCAGCTGGAAAATTTCCGATTACGGCGAGGGGGTGAAGATCCCTTCGCTGACCCTGCAGCCGATTCTCGAAAACGCGGTCTACCACGGGATTCAATTGTTACAGGAGGGCGGTGAAATTACGGTTTTCGTGCGCCGTATAAAGGACGAAATAGAGATAGTGGTGCACAACCCCCTCAATCGGGTGCTGCAGCAGAAGAGGGGCAATGAGATGGCCATGAATAATATACGTCAGCGGTTAAATGCCCACTTTGGCGGCCTGGCAACTGTCACTGCCGAGGCGCGAGAAAATTGCTATATTACGACCATTCGATATCCGGTGACCTGGTAACTGCAATGATCAAAGTGATGGTAGTAGATGATGAGCCGTTGGCGCGCGAGCGCCTGGTTCGAATGATCGCTGCTATAGGTGGTTGCATCCTCGTCGGGCAGGCTGGCAGTGGTGAGCAGGCAATTTCCGTAGCTCAGGAGTCGGCGCCGGATCTGGTGTTTATGGATGTGCGTATGCCTGGAATGGACGGCTTGGCTGCGGCCCAGTACCTGGCCCAGTTGGAGCCGCCGCCGGCGGTCGTGTTCTGTACCGCCTATGACGACTACGCAGTTGAGGCGTTTTCATCGCAAGCCATCGGTTATCTGCTTAAGCCTGTAAAGCGCATTGAACTGGAAAAGGCGATACAGAGAGCGAAGCGGTTAAACAAGGCCCAGCTCGAAGAGATGCAGCAGTCGGCCGGTTTTTCAAGCGGAGGCCGCTCTCATATCGCCTCCAAAACAAGGCGTGGTGTCGACCTGATTGATATCAATGACGTCAGGATGTTTCAGGCCGATCACAAGTATGTCACCGCCTATCACCTCGACGGCGAGGCGCTGCTGGATGAGACGCTGAAAGATCTTGAAGATGAGTTTGCCAGCCGTTTTGTGCGCATTCATCGCAATGCCCTGGTCTCGATTGCCCATATCGAGGGCATGGAGCGCAACCTCGATGGACAGTACTTTGTGCGTTTGCAGGGAACCGATATTCGCCCCCAGGTAAGCCGCCGACACGTGGCACCGCTCAGAAAATTGCTCGAAAGCATTTAGTGACTCTGATTTTTAAAGCAGTCTGCTATGATGCTGCTCTTTCAGAAATAGACCATCCCACGAGTATATGAATATAAAGACACTGCGTATTGCTACGCGAAAAAGTCCGTTAGCGTTATGGCAGGCTGAATACATTCAGTCGCAATTGAAAAAGTATCATCCGGACGTGGAAACTGAACTGGTCACTTTTGTCACCAAGGGAGACAAAATTCTCGATACCCCTCTGGCCAAGGTGGGGGGCAAGGGCCTGTTTGTAAAGGAGCTGGAAAATGCAATGTTGGAGGGGCGCGCCGATATTGCGATCCACTCCATGAAAGATGTGCCGATGGAATTTCCGCCCGGGCTGGGATTGTCGGTTATCTGCGAGAGAGAGGATCCGACTGATGCCTTTGTCTGCAACCGTTTCGAAAGTCTCGAGGCGTTACCGGACGGCAGCCGGGTGGGGACATCCAGCCTGCGCCGCCAGTGTCAGCTGAGGGAGAATTTTCCACACCTTGAGATTCTGGACTTGCGCGGCAATGTCAATACGCGCCTGCGCAAGCTGGATGAGGGTGAGTATGAGGCCATCATACTGGCCTCTGCGGGGTTGATCCGGCTTGAACTGCAGGATCGCATCAGGCAGCGCATTGCCCCCGAGTCGTCGCTGCCGGCCGGCGGCCAGGGAGCCCTCGGAATTGAGTCGCGGACGGCCGACAGCGAAGTAAATTCATTGCTGCGGCAGCTTCATCACCAGCCGACGGCGAGTTGCGTGCTGGCGGAGCGAGCGATGAACCGACGTCTCGAGGGTGGCTGCCAGGTGCCCATAGCCTGTTATGCGGTGCGGGAGTCTTCAGCTGACGGTGATAGCCAGATTTGGTTGCGCGGGCTGGTTGGTTCTCCGGACGGGACGGAAGTGCTGCGCGATGAGATTCGAGGACCCGAGCAGCAGGCCGAGTTGCTCGGTATCACTCTGGCAGAGCGGTTGCTGGAGCGTGGAGCGGGCGTAATCCTGGAACGGGTGTACGGGGCCTAGAGGTGTCGGACGGTCTGCCGGCTATCAGGTTGCTGCTGATTCGCCCTGACTCGGGCCACGACGATTTTGCCATGCAGGCCCGGGATTCCGGGGCCCGTGTTTTTCATCACCCGGTAATGTCGGTAGAACCCATCAGCAGCAGGGCGATTGAAGCTACCCTGCGTCAGCTGGACTGCTGGGATAAGGCGATTTTTGTCAGCCGTACCGCCGTCAGGTTGTGTTTCTCGCGACTCCGCGCTCTCTCCCTTCGCTGGCCGTCCGGTCTGGAGGCCTACGCTGTTGGAAAAAGCACAGCCGGCGAGTTATTGAAAGAAGGCGTCGACGTTCAAGTTCCGGAAAAAATGATGAGCAGCGAGGGGTTGCTGGCCTTGTCGTCGCTGCAACATGTTGCCGGGAAAACTATACTTATTTTTTGTGGGGAAGGTGGGCGCGAACTTCTTGCTCACACATTAGGCCAGCGCGGGGCCGCGGTCTCTCGCTGTGAGCTTTATCGGCGACAGCCAAATCTGGCTGAAAAAGAGGTCATAGAGTCCTTGCTGGCAGGGCAGGAGCTGGATCTGATCGTTGCCCATAGCGGGGAGCTGATGGAGAATTTGTTGTCTCTGGTTGGTGAAGGTTTGCACTTGCACCTGAAAGATTTGCCGATCGTGGTGCCAAGTGCGCGCGTTGCCGCACTGGCTTTTGAGGCTGGATTTAGAGAAGTTGTTCAAGCCGGGTCGGCGCTGCCGGAAGCCATGGTTTCCGCGATAGCTGAGTGGTACAGTAAACAGTAAATTAGGCTTTCTATGATTCAGGGGATTATCTGTGGATAGCAAAGACGAAAAAGAAAAGAACGAAGCTCAGCCTGATACGCAGACTGTCGATGGGGGAGCGGACGCCGGGGGAGATGCGCAACCTGACACTTCGCTACAGGAAAAAAGTGTTCCGGAAGCCGGCTCGGAGGGCGAGAATGGTGCTGATGCCGCGAGAGAGCCAGAAACCGCTTCATCAGCAGAAGAAAAAGATGTCCCTGGAGACAGCCCCGAGAGGCAGAATGCTGGGGACACATCCCCCGCAGCAGAACCCGTGGAGGTGAAAGAACCCCAAGAGGATAGGGCGGCTGTATCGCAGAAAGCTGCAGCGACCCAGGCTGGTGAAAACAACAAGCAGCGCGGCGGCTTTCTCAAGTTACTGCTGATCATAGTTTTGCTGGGCGCCATAGGTCTGGCGGGTTTCTGGCTCTATCTGCAGCAGGGTGAGAGCTCAGAGCTGGTGATGGTGCTGGATCAGCAGCAGCGTTCAATTACCGCTCTGCAGCAACAGCTTTCAGACGAAAAAGAACAGCGTCAACGCCAAAAGCTCGAACAGCAGGAGCTGCTAACCGATCTCCATGGCCGGATCAATTCTCACTCCAAGCGCCTGCGCGAGCTTTCGACGACAACCCGGGATGATTGGTTGCTGGCCGAGGCCGAGTACCTGATGCGACTGGCCAATCAGAGGTTGCTCACTGAACGCAATACAAAAAATGCTACATCCCTGCTTGAGACTGCTGACCAGATTTTGCGGGATCTGGACGATGTCGATCTTTTCCCTGTCAGAAAAACACTGGCTTCGGACATTACTGCCCTGCGCATGGCCTCTGATATAGACAGGGAGGGCTTGTACCTGCGCCTCAATGCGTTGGCTGAATCCCTGACTGCGCTGCCTCTGTTGAGTGCCAACCCGGCAGGCGAAAGGGATGTGGTCGAGATTGACTCGGATGCAGGTGATGCCAGTGGCTGGCGCGATACCTTGCAGGCCAGCTTCAACAATCTTTGGCAGCACCTCTCTACCCTGGTGCGCGTCCAGCGGCGGGAGGGGGGTGTCGAGCCGCTGCTATCTGCCGACGAGGAGCAGTATATCCGCCACAACCTGAGGTTCATGTTGGAACAGGCGCAACTCGCCCTGCTGAGGGAAGAGCCGGAAGTCTACAGGCACAGCCTGGTCAAGGCCCGAGACTGGACGCTGCAGTACTTCAGCCTCAATGATCAGTCAGCGGTGCTGGTTGCGCAGTTGGAGGCGGCGTCCTCGGAGCCAGTGATTCAGGTGCTGCCCGATATATCCGGCAGTCTAGAGGAGCTGCGAGTTTTTATAGACAGCTGGCACAAGCGATACTCGGTGTCAGGCGACAAGGCTGGTGAACAGGCGGAGATGGCGCAATGAGACGGTTGCTATTGATTGCTGCGCTGGTTGTTGTGATCGGTGGCACACTCGCCTGGCAGATACAGCAGGACGGAGGCTACCTGTTGATTGCCTATCGCGACTACACCATTGACATGAGCCTCTGGGTTGCAGCGCTGGTTCTCATCGCAGCGATATTTCTCTGGCGTGGTCTCAAGTCGGTATGGCGCTGGATTAAAGATCCCCGAAAAGGTTTGTTTGGCGGGTATAGCCGCAGAGATCGCGGCCGGATGCAGACTGCTCAGGGGATGATGCAGTTTTCCGAGGGTAGGTGGGACCAGGCGGGAAAAACCCTGAAAAAATCGATAAAGCGCTCGGATACGCCGCTGATAAACTGCCTCACAGCAGCAACCGCTGCCTATGAGGCCGGTAATTTTTCAGAGGCCCGGGACTTGCTCGTGCGGGCCGACGGCCTGGCACCAGGCAGCCATCTTGCCATAGAGTTACTGCGTGCAAAGATGTACCTGAGGGAGAATCGCAACCAGGAAGCCGTTGCCATTCTTGAGCGCCTTAACAGCTCCCAGCCGGATCACCGGGAGGTGTTTCGTCTGCTGTTGCAGGTCTATCGCAAAACCGGCAACTGGTCGCAACTGGAGAAATTGCTGCCAGCCATGCGCAGAATCAAACCCCTGTTAGAGCTGGAAATGGCAGAACTGGAGATAGAGGTTTATTCTCATCTTTTTACAGACGCTGCGAATGCCGGTGACGCGGCTGAAATATTGAGGTTGTGGGAGGAAATGCCTCCTGTCGTACGCCGCTCTCGCAGGGTGGTTGAATCCTATGTCAACAGCCTGCACCTCGCTGGCGAATCACCGCGTGCAGAGAAATTGTTGCGGAAGATTTTGAGTTCAGAGTGGGATAGCGGACTGGTCAGGCTGTATGGCATTGTCGAGTCGGAGGATGCCTCTCGGCAGCTGATGAAAGCCGAATCCTGGCTGGCCAACCACGGCGATGATGCCAACTTGTTGCTTACCTTGGGCAGACTTTGCCAGCGCAACAGGTTGTGGGGCAAGGCAAGGGATTATCTGCAGGCTTCTCTGGACAGACAGCAGGAACCAGAGGTCTATGCAGAACTTGCTCGCCTGATGGCTCAGCTGGGAGAAAAAGAAAAAAGTGCCTTCTACTACCAGCAGGGGCTCTTGCATCATACGGGGATTCACTGAATTTCTGCGAGATTGGAAGATGCAGTAAAAAGGCCGCCACAAGAGATTATGGCGGCCTTTTTGATTCTGCAGGAGGCTTGAGCTGCTGGGAGCCGCGCACCCTGGTCCAGAAGTTTTCTATTGTTACTGGTTCCCAGGTAACCCTACAGCTTGGGACCGGCGTTGACAATTTCCTCTGATACGTCGAATGCCTTGAAGTTTTCGATAAACAGACCTGCCAGTTTTACTGCCTGCTCGTCATATTCCTGGGCATTATCCCAGGTGTCGCGCGGGTTCAGATATTTGCTGTCAACACCGTCGACGGTGTTGGGAATCTCAAGGTTTAGCACTGGCAGGCGGGTGGTGGCAACCCCGTCAAGTGCGCCGTTCTGTATGGCCGAGATGATGCCGCGAGTCACAGGTATCGGGAATCGTGATCCCTTGCCGCCGGAGCCACCTGATCCGCCGGTCCAGCCGGTATTTACCAGATAAACACGGCTGTCGAACTCTTCGACACGCTTCATCAGCAGTTCGGCATAGACGCCTGCCGGGCGCGGCATGAAAGGTGCGCCAAAGCAGGTTGAGAATGCGGGTTGTATACCCGCGGCGGCTCCGACTTCAGTTGAGCCAACCCTTGCCGTGTAGCCGCTCAGGAAGTGGTACGCTGCGGCTTCTTTCGAAAGGATTGAAACCGGCGGCAAAACGCCAGAGACATCGCAGGTCAGGAAGATAACGTTTTTCGGTTCACCGGCTCGATTTTCTACGCACCTTTTCTCGACCAGGTCCAGAGGATAGCAGCAGCGGCCATTTTCGGTGATGCTGATGTCGTCATAGTCTGCAGTTCGGGTTTTCGAGTCGAGCGGTACGTTCTCGACAATAGCGCCAAAGCGAATCGCATCCCAGATTACCGGTTCGTTCTCCCGGCTCAGCTTGATGGTCTTGGCGTAACAACCTCCCTCCAGGTTGAAAACAGAACCCTTGGTCCAGCCGTGCTCGTCATCACCGATCAGGTAGCGATCAGGATCTGCTGAGAGGGTGGTCTTGCCGGTTCCGGAGAGGCCGAAAAACAGGCAGGTATCGCCATTTTCTCCGACATTGGCTGCACAGTGCATGGGCAGAACATCTTTTTCCGGCAGCAGGTAATTCTGCACGGCAAACATGGCTTTCTTCATTTCACCGGCATATTTCAAGCCGGCGATCAGTACCTTGCGCTGACCGATGTTGATGATACCGACCGCTTCACTGTTGGTGCCATCGCGTTCGGGGTCACAAGTAAAGTTGGCGGCATGAAGTATGGTCCACTTCTCCTTCCCGGAAGGGTTGAATTTTTCCGGACGGATAAACATGTTGCGACCAAACAGGTTGTGCCAGGCGGTTTCGGTGGTCACCTTGACCGGAATGTAATGCTCGCTGTCCTGGCCGACATGAAGGTTCGATACAAAACGATCCCGCTCGGCGATATGTGCTTCAACCCTTTCCCATAAAGCACTGAAATTATCCTGGGAAATGGGACGATTCACAGGACCCCAGGCAATGTCGTCCTGGCTGCTCGCCTCTTCGACAATAAAACGGTCGGCTGGCGAGCGGCCGGTGCGCTCTCCGGTCATTGCAACCAGGGCACCGGTGTCGGAAAGTTCCCCCTCACCTCTTTTCAGCGCCATTTCAATGAGTTCTGCCGAGCTTAAGTCGGTATAGATGGTTACCGAAGAGTCGGTAGTCTGTGTCATGCTCTTTATCCTGTTGTTGCTATGGTGTTTGTTTCTCGCCGCCGAGAAAAAAGGGCCCAATTATGTCAGAAAATTATCTTCTAGTGCAGTATGGGCGGTTGATCACTGAAAATATCCTCGATGTCTGATTCGCTGAACAGATAACTGTGTCGACAAAAATGGCAGTCCATGCGAATTTCACCCGCTTCAGCGAGTATTTTAAGAATTTCATCTTTGCCAACTGACCGGATCGCATCGATGGTGCGTTCTCGAGAACAGCTGCAGCAAAAACGTAATTCAGAGGGCTCAAGGAGGCGTATTTCATCCTGATGGAACAGGCGGTAGAGCTGATCCCTGTGGGCCAGGCCGAGCTGTTCTTCCGGTTTCAGGGTTTCTGCCAGTTGCACGACGTGTTCCCAGAGTCGCTGGTTTTCTTGGGGGTAGGCCTCCCTC